>NZ_JBIVOW010000034.1:0-63660 GCF_044754325.1 Streptomyces sp. NPDC093097 | reverse complement strand
GGCTTCACACCTACAATCACCACCGCAGACACACCGCACTCAAGGGCCAACCACCCGCCAGCCGCGTCCCCAACCTCACAGGGCAATACACCTAGGGCCTGTCCGGGGCCTGTCCGGTGGGGCTGTGCGGGCCCGCGGCGACACGCTCGTGGCCGCGGTGGTCCGGGGGGCTTCCGGGGCCGGTACGGGCCTTCTGCCGACGGGCGTTGCGCGCCGTCGGCGGAGGAATCCGGCCGGTCTGCGCACGGCCTACGCTGGTGCCATGAGTACCTTGCGCGGCCGGGTGGCCGGACTGCCGGACTGGGACCGCTGCGCGGTGATGGGCGTGGTGAACGTGACGCCCGATTCGTTCTCCGACGGCGGCGAGTGGTTCGACACCGAGCTCGCCGTCAAACACGGTCTGGACCTGGTGGCCCAGGGCGCCGACATCGTGGACGTCGGCGGCGAGTCCACCCGCCCCGGCGCGGCCCGGGTGGACGAGGCCGAGGAGCTGCGCCGGGTCGTCCCGGTGGTCCGGGAGCTGGCCTCGGCGGGGGTCGTGGTGTCCGTCGACACCATGCGCGCCGCGGTGGCCGAGCAGGCCGTGGAGGCCGGGGCGCGGCTGGTCAACGACGTGAGCGGGGGCCTGGCCGATCCGGCGATGGTGTCGGTGGTCGCGGCGTACCACGTGCCGTTCGTGGTGATGCACTGGCGGGGCCAGTCCATCGACATGAACAACCGGGCGTCCTACGCGGACGTCGTCGGCGAGGTCGTCGACGAGCTGCGGCAGAGCATGGAGCGGGCGATCGCCGGCGGGGTGGACCCGGAGCGGATCGTGCTCGATCCCGGGCTGGGCTTCGCGAAGACGGCCGCGCACGACCTGGCGCTGGTCGCCCATCTGTCCCGGCTGCGGGCGCTTGGCCGGCCGCTGCTGGTGGCGGCTTCGAGGAAACGGTTCCTGGGCAGGGTGCTGGCAGGCGGCGAGGGTGCCGCCCCACCGCCGGCCCGGGAGCGGGACGCCGCGACGGCGGCGGTGTCGGCGATCGTGGCGCGAGAGGGGGCCTGGGCGGTGCGGGTGCATGAGGTCAGGGCGAGCGCGGACGCGGTGCGGGTGGCCCGCGCAGTTGAGGGCGCGGTGCAGTCGGCCGGGGGTGCCGGGGCGTGCGGCGCGACGATGACGGCGGGGACGAAGTGAGCGGCCTGGGCCCGCGGACGGACATCGAGCTGGTCGAGCAGGCGAACACGGCGCTGTACGAGACCATCGAGCGCGGCGACCACGAGGCGCTGTCCGAGTTGTGGCTGGACGGCCAGGTGAGCGTGGTCCACCCCGGGTGGCCGGTGCTGCGCGGGCGCGGGGAGGTGCTCCGCTCGTACGCGCTGATCATGGCCAACACGGAGTACATCCAGTTCTTCCTGACCGATGTGGAGATCGACGTCATCGGCGACACCGCGCTGGTGACGTGCACGGAGAACATCCTCAGCGGCGGCCCCGCCGAGGACGACGGCTCCGTGGGGCCGCTGATCGGCCAGTTGGTCGTGGCGACCAACGTCTTCAAGCGGACCGAGGACGGCTGGCGGGTCTGGTCGCACCACGGCTCGCCGGTGCTCGCGGACCGCGAGGACGACGACGGGGACGAGGACGCCGACGAGGACGAGGAGAACGGCCCGTCCGGCCGGCTGTGAATCCCGGTCCGCGGACATGTGAGCGGCTTCACAAGCGGGTCGCGGGCCTGGTGGTGGACGGGTGTGCCGGGCGTCAGCTTTCCGATCGGGGCGCACCCGTTCGAGCCAAGTGCGGCGTGGGTAGGGGTGGGTGGGGCGAGCGCGGGTAAGAGGCCGCGCGGACGATCTCCGGCGCTCTGCGAGGCTGCCCGCGCGACACCGCCTAGCAGGAGAGCGGGTCGTTGTCCATAGCCCCCATGGGCGGGTGCTGTCGGTGCTCGCAGGTAGATTCGAACTGGGGTGGTGTCGCCGGTCGACTCTGGTGCCTGCCCGAAATCCGACGAACAGTGGCGCCTACAGCGCCGCCGGACCAGTGGGAGTGATTCGCGTGGATCGTGTCGCGCTGCGTGGGCTGAAGGCCAGGGGACACCACGGGGTGTTTCCCCGGGAACGCGAGGAAGGCCAGACCTTCCTCGTCGACCTGGTCCTCGGTCTGGACACCCGCCCGGCGGCGGCCTCCGACGATCTTGCGAAGACCGTCCACTACGGCATCGTCGCCGAGGAGGTGGTGGCCGTCGTCGAGGGCGAGCCCGTCGACCTCATCGAGACCTTGGCGGAGCGCATCGCCGACCAGTGCCTGAAGCACGAGGGGGTGCAGGAGGTGGAAGTGGTGGTCCACAAGCCGGACGCACCGATCACCGTCCCCTTCGATGACGTGACCATCACCATCACTCGGAGCCGAGTATGAAAACCACCCAGCAGCCGGCCCCCGTCACCCCCTCCCGCGCCGATACCGTCAACGACCCGACCGTGCAGCCGGTGCCCGTCTCCGTGGTGGAGCAGGTGGACGCGGCGGACGTCACGCTGTCCAACCCCAAGCGCGCGGTGATCGCGCTGGGCAGCAACCTCGGCAACCGCCTGGAGACGCTCCAGGGCGCCGTGGACGCGCTGGAGGACACCCCGGGCGTCCGGGTCAAGGCGGTCTCCCCGGTGTACGAGACCGAGCCGTGGGGCGTCGAACCGGATTCCCAGCCCTCGTACTTCAACGCCGTGGTGCTGATCAAGACGACGCTGCCGCCGGAGTCCCTGCTGGAGCGCGGGCACGCGATCGAGGAGGCCTACGAGCGAGTGCGCGACGAGCGCTGGGGCCCGCGCACGATCGACGTCGACATCCTCGCCTACCAGGACGTGGTCTCCGACGACCCGCGGCTGACGCTGCCGCACCCGCGCGCCCATGAGCGGGCGTTCGTGCTGGTGCCGTGGCACGACGTGGACCCGGAAGCGGAGGTTCCGGGCCGCGGTGCGGTGGCCGCCCTGCTGACCGGGGTCGGCACCGACGGCGTGAACCTCCGGGCGGACCTGGAACTGCGGCTGCCCGAGTAGTCGTTAGGGTTGCGGGCCGGCCGGGCACGGCGGCGATGCGCCGGGGACGCCGCACGCGCTGATGTACTGGCGGTGGACGTCGTCGGCGGCGTCGGCCGCGCAGGCGCGGGCGGCCGGACGGACGGACACACGGCGGCCGCACCACCCGGTGCGGCCATGAAGCGGACACGGTCATCGCGCAGGGATGGCCGGAACGGTGCGAGGGGCGATCGCTCGGTGAAGCAGCTACGGATCAAGATCCTGGTCGGGCTGTTCGTGGTGGCGGGGATCCTGGCCTGGGCGGGCGCCCGGCTGTGGGACTCGTTCGGCACCCTCCCCAGCGTGCCGGTGGCGGCGCCGATCGTGCTGGCGCTGATCGCCGTGGTGCTGGCCGCCACCGCCCTCTCCCTGCGGTCCCGGTTGCGGGCGCAGCGCGAGCGGCAGCCCGAGGCCAAGGGCGTCGATCCGCTGGTGGCCGCCCGTGCGGTGGTCTTCGGGCAGGCGAGCGCCCTGGTGGCGGCGCTGGTCGCCGGGCTCTACGGCGGCGTCGGGGTCTTCCTGCTGACGTCGGGGGCGGACGACGCGCGCCGCACCCAGGCGGTGTACGCCGGGTTCTCGGTGCTCGCCGGTGCGGGCGTGGTGGCCGCGGCGATGTTCCTGGAGCGGGTCTGCAAGCTGCCGGAGGGCGACGACGGCGAGGACGGGACCGGGGCGTCGCGGACGTGACACCGGGCCCGGCCGGGACGCTCCGGCCGGGCCGGGCGCGTCCGGAGGGACGTCGCGGACCCGCGCCGGGCGCCGTTCAGGAACTGGGGACGGTGTCCAGGGCGACCTCGTCGCGGGGGAGGCCCGCGGCGTCGGCGGTGGTGGCGCGGCGCAGCGCCCCGTGCAGCGCGGCGGGCGTGAGGACGCCCCGGTAGCGGTCGCCGTCGAGGACCGCCAGCCAGCCCGCGTCGTGCTGGAGCAGCGTGCTGAGCGCCTCCCGGAGCGGGGTGCCGAGCGGCACCGCGGCGGGCATCGGGCGGGCCAGGTCGCGGACGGTGCGCGCCGCGTCGTCGGCGTCCGTGAGCGCGTCGGCCGCCACCCAGCCGTAGGGCGCTCCGTCGGCGTCCAGGACGACGGCCCAGGGGGCGTCGGCGGCGGAGAGCGCGCCGGCGGCCCGGGAGGCCGGGTCGTCCAGGCGGACCACCGGCGGTTCGTCGAGGTCGGCGGCCTCCACGGGGGTGACCGCGAGTCGCTTCAGGCCGCGGTCGGTGCCCACGAACTCCGCGGTGTACGGGGTGGCCGGGGCGCCCAGGACCGTTGCCGGGGTGTCCAGTTGCTCGATCCGGCCCTGTCCGTAGACGGCGATGCGGTCGCCGAGGCGGACCGCCTCCTCGATGTCGTGGGTGACGAAGAGCACCGTCTTGTGCAGCGTGGACTGGAGCCGCAGGAACTCGTTCTGGAGGTGTTCGCGGACGACCGGGTCGACGGCGCCGAAGGGCTCGTCCATCAGCAGCACCGGCGGGTCGGCGGCGAGCGCGCGGGCCACGCCGACGCGCTGGCGCTGGCCGCCGGAGAGCTGGTCGGGGTAGCGGTCGCCGTAGACGGACGGGTCCAGGCCCACCAGGTCCAGGAGTTCGGCGGCGCGGGCCCGGGCCGCCTTGCGCGGGCGGCCGAGCAGGTGCGGGACGGTGGCGGTGTTGTCCAGGACGGTCTTGTGGGGGAAGAGCCCGACCTGCTGGATCACGTAGCCGATGCGGCGGCGGAGTTCGACGGGGTCGGCGTCGGCGATGTCCTCGCCGTCGAGGAGTATCCGGCCGTCGGTGGGCTCTATGAGCCGGTTCACCATCTTCATCGTCGTCGTCTTGCCGCAGCCCGACGGGCCGACGAGGGTGATGAGTTCGCCCTTGGCGACCTCGAAGGAGAGGTCGTCGACGGCCGTGGTGCCGTCGGCGTAGCGCTTGGTGACATGCTCGAAACGGATCATGGATTCCCCCTGTGTGGACGGTCCCCATTGTGTACGCGTGGTGCGCGGGAGCCGTGAACGCGGTGTTGCGAGTGGATGCCGGGCCGCGCCGATTGTCAGTGGTGGGGGTTAGGGTCGCAGACAGTCACCACGGTATCGGCGAGCGGGGGAGGTGACGGCGGTGCAGGCACTGGTGCGCGCGGCAGGCGTGCTGACGGGCGCTCACACCATGGCGCAGGGGGGCGGCGCCGGCTGCCTGGAGCGCAACGACTGGATCTGCGGAGAGTACCTCCGCACCCGGAGCCAGGAGTTGGCGGACGCCACGCTCCAACATCTCGGCATCACGGTGGTCTCGGTGCTCCTGGGGCTGCTGATCGCCTTTCCGCTGGCGCTGTTGGCACGGCGCCGACGGGGTGTCGCGGGGCCGGTCCTGGGGCTGACGACGGTGCTCTACACGGTGCCCTCGCTGGCGATGTTCGCCCTGCTGACGCCGGTCTTCGGGGTGTCACCGGCGGTGGTCGTCACGGGCCTGGTGCTCTATTCGCTGACGATCCTGGTGCGCAACATCCTCGCCGGGCTGGAGGCGGTGCCCGCCGAGGTGCGGGAGGCCGCCCGCGGGATGGGGTACGGCCCGGCCCGGCTGCTCTTCGAGGTGGAACTCCCGCTCGCGCTGCCAGCGGTGGTGGCGGGGGTGCGGATCGCCACGGTCTCGACGGTGGCGATGACGACGATCGGCTCGGTCGTCGGCTACGGCGGGCTGGGCAACCTCATAGCCAGCGGTATGGAGGGCTTCTTCAAGGCGGAGGTGCTGACCGCGTCGGCGCTGTGCGTGCTGCTGGCGCTGGTGGCGGATCTGCTTCTGCTGGGGGTGCAGCGGCTGCTGACGCCGTGGACGCGGGCGCGGTCCGGGGGGCGCCGGGTGCGGCGCGCGGCGGCCGTGGCGAAGGCGGTGGGGTGAGCGTGGACGCGATCACGGGGGCCTGGCAGTGGCTGACCACGGCCGCCAACTGGGCCGGGGAGAAAGGGGTGTGGCACCGTCTCGGCGAGCACCTCTGGCTGAGCGGGCTCTGCCTGCTGCTGTCGGCGCTGATAGCGCTGCCGGTGGCGCTGTGGCTGGGCCACCTCGGCAAGGGCGGGACGCTGGCGGTCAACGTCTCCAACGTGGGGCGTGCGGTGCCGACGTTCGCGGTCCTGGTGCTGCTGACGCTCAGCCCGTTGGGGAAGCACGGTGACTGGCCGACGGTCATCGCGCTGGTGCTGTTCGCGGTGCCGCCGCTGCTGACCAACGTCTATCTGGGCATACGGGAGGCGGACCGCGATGTGGTCGAGGCGGCCCGGGGGATGGGGATGTCCGGTCCGCAGCTGCTGCGGCGGGTGGAGATACCGCTCGCCTACCCGCTGATCATGACGGGACTGCGCTCGGCCGCGGTCCAGGTGGTGGCCACGGCGACGCTGGCCGCGCTGGCCGGCGGCGGGGGCCTGGGCCGGATCATCACGGCCGGCTTCGGCAACTACGACACCGCGCAAGTGGTCGCCGGGGCGGTGCTGGTGGCGCTGCTGGCCCTGGCGGTGGAGGGGGTGCTGGTGCTGGTGGACCGGGCCTTCGATCCGATGCGGGGCCGGCGGCGGGGGCCGCGTACGAAGGGCCCGGCGCCGGTCCGGTCCCGCGCCGAGACGTCTCAACCGACCTGATCCGAACGGACGGAGTGGAATTCCATGAGCAGCACAGCACGCAGAGCAGGCAGAGCACGCACCATACGCACCGCGTTCGCCGCGGGGACGGTGGTGGCCCTGGCGGCCGGACTGGCCGCGTGCGGCGGGCAGAGCCTGGAGGAGAAGGGCGGCAAGGGCGGCGGGAAGGGCGAGCTCGTCATCGGCGCGGCGGGTTTCACCGAGTCGAAGGTGTTGGCCGAGATCTATTCGCGGGTCCTCGCCGATGCCGGTTACCACCCGCGGGTGCAGACGCTGACCAATCGCGAGCTGTATGAACCGGCCCTGGAGAAGGGCCAGATCGATGTCGTTCCGGAATATGCCTCCACACTCGCGGAATTCCTCAACGCGAAGAAGAACGGCGCCAAGGCCAAGCCCGTGGCGTCCAGTGACATCGGTACGACGGTGACGGAGCTGAAGAAGCTCGCCGAGCCGCGCGGTCTGAAGGTGCTGGCGGCCGGCGCGGCCACGGACCAGAACGCGTTCGCGGTCACCAAGGAATTCGCCGCCGAGAACAAGCTCAAGACGCTCTCGGACCTGGGACGTTCGCAGAAGAAGATCAAACTCGCGGCGGGGGAGGAGTGCGAGACGCGGGTGTTCTGCAAGCCCGGCCTGGAGAAGACCTACGACATCACCGTCGCGGGCATCGATCCCAAGGGCGTGGGGACCCCGCAGGCCAAGCAGGCGGTCAAGGACGGCACCGACCAACTGGTGCTCACCACCACCACGGACGCCACTCTCGACACCTTCGGTCTGGTGCTTCTCGAGGACGACAAGAAGCTCCAGAACGCCGACAATGTCCTGCCGGTGCTGAATGCCAAGAAGGCCGGCGACAAGGAGATCGAGACCGCGCTGAACAAGATCACGAAGGTGCTCACCACCGAGGACTTGATCAACTTGAACCGCAAGGTCGACGCCGAGCGCTTGAAGCCCGCCGATGTCGCCCAGGCGTATTTGGAGTCCAAGGGGCTGGTCCAGAAGTAACCACCCTGAAACGGATCGGTATGCGGGGCCCCATAGGTCTCGCACGCACGGTAAGTTTCTGGCCATGCCACGAGGACGCCACCGCCATTCCCCACCCCTCCACCGGCTGCTTCCTCCTTCGACGGTTGCCGGTGCGTCAATTGCCTGTGCCACGGGTGCCTGGTTCGTCGGCGACGACCTCGTGCAACGGGTGCTCGCCGCCGGTGCCGCGGCCGCCGCGGTCACCGGCGCCGTCCTGCTGCGCACGTGGGACCGCAAGGCCGGCAAGCGGGTCGCCGAGCTGACCCGGGCCCGGGCGCGCGACCAGTGGCGCACCGAGGAGCGGATCGCCGAACTGGAGACGGACGTCGAGGAGTCGCGCGAGATCCGCGCCGCCCTGGACTCCAAGCTCCGCGCCAAGCGCGCCGAACTCGCCCGGCTGCGCAGCGAGCACGCCGCCCTGCTGCGCCGCTACGCCACCGCCGAGACCGAGCGGGCCAGCGCCCTGGAGGGCCGCCGGCTGCTCGCCATCGAGGCCGGACAGCCGCCCACCAGTGGTGAACTCGTCCCGGCCCGGCGGGAGCCGGCGACCGGCGACGGCCGTCCCGCGCCGGCCGGCCGGGGCGCGGGCGAGACGTCCCCGGCCCGGCCGGCCGCCACGTTCGCGCAGGCGGACCGGGCGCTGTGCGAGCTGGCCCGCAACGCCGCCCGGCAGCGCGCCGCCGCAGAGGGCGGCAGCCCGAGCGCCGGCCTCCGGGAGAAGTCCGAGGCCACCCCCGAGGGGAAGTCCGGGGCGGCCGTCGCACAGGGGGTGGGCGGGCCCGCGCTCCGCCCGGTGCCGGCCGCCGCCGCGATCGTCCCGCCCCGCCAGGCCGTGCCCCGCACGCTGGGCGGATTCGACTTCTTCGGCAACACCTCCGTCCCCCGCCGCGAGCTGACGGCCCCTCTGGAGGAGGACCTGGCGGACGTCGTCGGCGACGAGGCGGTCGCCGAGCAGTCGGCCCGGGCGGAGGCCCGCGCGGCGCTCCGGCCGGCCGCCGACGGCGCGGAGAACGCCGCCTCGGACGATGAGCCGGCCGGCGGCGCGACGCCCGACGGCGCGACGCCCGACGGCGCGACGCCCGACGGCGCGCCGGCCGACGGGGAGACCACGCACGGCGCCGGCGAGGTCATCGACCTGACCGCGCACGACGAGACCGAGCAGCTCGACCTCGCCGAACTCCGCACCGCCCTCTCCTGAGCGCGCGCAGCCGGGGCCGACCGCGACGTCCGTAGGCGACGTACAGACCGGGGACGAGCTGCAGACCGGGGACGACGCGTACAAGGCGGGAACGACGTACAAAGCGGCGGGGCGCCCGTCCACAACCTGTGGACGGGCGCCCCGCCGCTTCACTGTGTGCGGGTACCGTGCGGGCACCGTGCGCGAACGCCCGCGCGCCCGCGCCGCCTTCACGTACCGCGCGCCCGCGCGGCCCGGTGGCCCGCCCTGGCCCGGCTCCGCCCTACTTGTCGATGTCCCCGACCACGAAGAACATCGACCCCAGGATGGCCACCATGTCGGCCACCAGCGTCCCCGGCAGCAGCTCCGTCAGCGCCTGGATGTTGTTGTACGAGGCGGAGCGCAGCTTGAGGCGGTAGGGGGTCTTCTCGCCCTTGGAGACCAGGTAGTAGCCGTTGATGCCCAGCGGGTTCTCGGTCCAGGCATAGGTCGTGCCCTCAGGGGCCTTGAGGACCTTGGGCAGCCGCTGGTTGATCGGGCCGGGCGGCAGCTGGGCGATGCGGTCCAGGCAGGCGTCGGCGAGTTCGAGGGCGTTGTGGGTCTGCTCAAGCAGGCACTCGAAGCGGGCCAGGCAGTCGCCCTCCTGCCTGGTGACGACCTTCAGCGTGGACTGGAGGTCGCCGTAGGCGAGATACGGCTCGTCGCGCCGCAGGTCGAAGTCGACGCCGGACGCCCGGGCGATCGGCCCGGAGACGCCGTAGGCGTGCACCGCCTCCCGGGTCAGCACGCCGACACCACGGGTGCGGCCGCGGAAGATCTCGTTCCCGAGGACCAGGTCGTCGAAGACGTCCATACGGGAGCGGACGTCGGCGACGGCCTGCCGGGCCCGGCCGAGCCAGCCGGCCGGCAGGTCCTCCTTGAGGCCGCCGACCCGGTTGAACATGTAGTGCATCCGGCCGCCGGAGATCTCCTCCATGACGGTCTGGAGCTCCTCGCGCTCCCGGAAGGCGTAGAAGACGGGGGTGATGCCGCCCAGCTCCAGCGGGTACGAGCCGAGGAACATCAGGTGGTTCAGGACGCGGTTCAGCTCGGCGAGCAGCGTACGGGTCCACACCGCGCGCTCGGGGACCTCCATGCCCAGCATCCGCTCGACGCCGAGCACCACGCCCAGCTCGTTGGAGAACGCCGACAGCCAGTCGTGGCGGTTGGCGAGCATGATGATCTGGCGGTAGTCGCGCGCCTCGAAGAGCTTCTCGGCGCCGCGGTGCATATAGCCGATCACCGGCTCGGCGTGCCGGATGCGCTCGCCGTCCAGGACGAGGCGCAGCCGCAGCACGCCGTGCGTGGAGGGGTGCTGCGGGCCGATGTTCAGCACCATGTCGGTGCTCTCCGCCGCGCCGCCGATGCCGACCGTCGTCTCCGTCATGGGGACAGTGTCGCAGGGCGGGACGGGGGCGGAACGGGGCGGTCCGGGGTGCGGACGGCCCCGTACCGAGGGGCGAACGGTGCCGTCAGGCCGTGGACTCGGGGGCGAGCAGACCGGCGCAGGCGGCGCCGCCGACCGGTTGCAGCAGCCAGCCGAAACCGCCCAGACCGGCCGGATCGGTCAGTTCCGCGGCGTCGCCGGCCGCGCCGAGCGCCCGTACGTAGCCGGCCGGATCGGCGGTGGCCAGGGACAGCGGCGGCCGGCGGCCGGTCACGCCGAGGGCGTGCAGCGCGGCGCGCTGGGTCAGTTGCTCGGCCGCGGGGCCGGCGCAGGCGTCCAGCGCGACGTGCGCGGTGAGGTCGCAGCCGCCGTCGGGGACGGGCGCCACCTCGCGCCCCTCGCGGAAGCCGGTGAGGGTGCCGAAGGGCGGCCGGTCGGCGCGCCGGTGGGCGTAGTCGACGGCGACCGCGAGCCCGGCGCTGAGGGTGCGGACGGCGCGCGCCCAGGCGGCGTCCCGGGGGCGGCCGATCTCGGCGCGCAGCCCGGGGACGGGGTCGGGGGCGTCCGGTGCGGCCCGCGGCCACCACCGGGCGAGCCACTCCGCGTCCGGGCCGTCGACCGGTGCGCCGAGAAGTTCCGCGCCGTCGGCCCGGACCAGGACCCGGCGCGGCACTCCGGCGGCGTCCGTCTCGACGACGTCCACCGGCACGTTGTCCAGCCACTCGTTGGCGAAGAGCAGCCCGGTGAGCGAGCCCGGCGCGGGCAGTTCGGCGCGCCAGGCGATGCGGGGGTCGAGGCCCTGGGGGTGGGCGGCGCGTTCGACGGCGCAGGGGCGCACCCGCGCGACCACCTCCTCGGGGAGCGCGGCCAGCACGCCGCTCAGCAGCTCGCCGCGGCCCGCGCCGACGTCGATCAGGGCCAGCTCGTCCGGGTGGCCGAGCGCGGCGTCGACGCGGCGGAGGAGGGTGGCGACGGCGCCGGCGTACTGCGGGGAGACGTGGACGGAGGTGCGGAAGTGGCCGGCGGGACCGGGGCCGCCGGGGCGGGTGTAGAAGCCGTCGGGGCCGTAGAGCGCCTGCTCGGCCGCCTCCCGCCAGCCGCGCCAGGTGCCGTTGGGGGTGGGGGTGGGGGTGGAGGCGGTGCTTGGTGTGGCGGGACGGCGGTCGTCGGCGCGATGATCATCGGCGGCGCTCGGTCCGGCGCTCGGTCCGGCGCTTCGCCCGGCGTTCCGTTTGGCGTCCTGCTGCCCGTTCGCCACGTCCGCACGTCCCTCTGTCGTCACACGGACCACCGTACGGGGACGTACTCGCGGCGCGGGGCGTCGACCCGTGGTGGGGCGGTCGACCCACGGTATGAGCCGGAGCGGGCAGGGAAACCGCTGGTCGCAGAGGTGGTGTCAGAGGACGGCGCGGGTTCGTCCGCGGCGCGTGTCCGGGGATCGACCCTGGCGGCGACACATATGGCGCATACGGCCTCCACCTAGGGGAGTAGACCCTCCCGAAAGGATCGCTCCTCCGGTTGACTCCGTTGCCTCCCCGCGCTGCCTACGCTGGGTTACGTGCAGCGCCTCTATGACTTCTTCCGCAGGCACCCGACGGGAGTGGACAGCTTCTGGGCTTTCCTCCTCTTCGGGCTCAGCGGGCTGTGGGTCATCTCCCGTTCCGGAGTCTCGGGCAAGATCATCGCCCTGGTCTTCAGCATCGGGCTGTGCCTGGTCATCGCCCTGCGCCGCAAGTATCCGGTCAAGATGCTGCTGCTGGCCGCCGCCCTCGGCATCGGTCAGCTGGCCCTGGGCGTCGGCCCCAACGTCGCCGACTTCGCGACGCTGGTGATCATCTACACCGTCGCCTCCGAGACCTCGGCGCGCCGCTGGGCCTCACGCTTCGCACTGGGCGCCGCACTGCTCGGCCCCGCCGTGTCCCAACTCCGCTTCCAGGAAAGCCCCGTTCACGTGCCGGTGTGGGCGGCGCTGTTCTTCACCGTGCTGTTCACCGTCCCGTTCGTCCTGGCCTGGGTGCTCGGCGATTCGGTGCGCACCCGCCGTGCCTACTGGGCGCAGCTGGAGGAGAAGGCCGCCCGCCTGGAGAAGGAGCGCGAGGCCCAGGCGCGGATCGCGGTCGCGGCCGAGCGCGCCCGGATCGCCCGCGAGCTGCACGACGTCGTCGCACACAACGTCTCCGTGATGGTCGTCCAGGCCGACGGCGCCGCCTACGTCCTCGACGGTTCGCCCGACCAGGCCCGGCAGGCCCTGGAGACGATCTCCGGCACGGGCCGGCAGGCGCTCGCCGAGATGCGCCGGCTGCTGGGCGTGCTGCGCACCGGCGAGCAGGCCGAGGGCGAGGAGTATGTGCCCCAGCCCGGCGTCGAGCAGCTCGCCGACCTCATAGACCAGGTCCGGGGCGCCGGACTGCCGGTCGACTTCCGGGTGGTCGGCGAACCGCGCCCGCTGCCGAGCAGCGTGGAGCTGACCGCGTACCGCATCGTTCAGGAGGCGCTGACCAACACCCGCAAGCACGGCGGCCCCGGAGTCAGTGCCACTGTCCGCCTCACCTACCGGGACGACGACCTCGATCTGCTCGTCGAGGACGACGGCCGGGGCGCACAGCACGAGCTCTACGAGTCGGGCGGTGCGGACGGGCTCGGCCACGGCCTGATCGGCATGCGCGAGCGGGTCGGCATGGTCGGCGGCCTCCTCGACGCCGGCCCCCGGCCGGGCGGCGGCTTCCGGGTGAACGCGGTACTGCCGCTCAAGGCGGAGCGGTGAGCGGCACGGTTTCACCGGCGCGGTGCGGAGGGCGGGCCCGGCCCGCCGAGGGGTGAGGCCGCCCGTCGGCCGGGCGCAGGCGCCATCCGTCCAGTGGCCGCATCCGCCCGTCGGCCGGGGCGGACGTTGGGCGTCTTTCCCCGCCGGCCCCGCCGGTCATCGGTACGTCTGGATTCCGGTCGCCTCCCGCACGCGCCGCCCGCCTGCTTCCGTCCTGACCCCGTCGCGCACGAGACGGTGCCGTTCGGCAGCCACGGTGAACGGGGCTTCCGCGTTCCCACCTATGGTGTCCACGTGATCAACAAACAGTGCGGACGCGCCGCTATCGCTGTCATCGCTGCCGCCTTGGCTCTGTCCGCGTGCAACGCCACGACCAGCGATGAGGGCGGAAAGCCGGCGTCGACGAGCACGAAGCCCGCTGAATCCACCTCGTCCGCAAGCTCCGAAACGCCGCCGGAGCCGGCCGTGTCGCCCGACGCACAGCAGACCCGCACCCTGGTGAGCGCTCTCAAAGCCGTGGACCCGGCCCTGGGCGGCAACCAGGCGTGGGCGGTTACGGGGGCCAAGACCATCTGCGCGGACATCCGGGCGGGCCAGGCCGACGCCGATGTGCAGGAGGGGGCGAAACTGCGCTTCCAAGGGACCACGCCAGGCACCCTGCCGAACGTCACAGACGATCAGGCCCGCCGGATCGTGGACGCGGTGAAGGCGTCGTTCTGCCACTGACGGTGCGCACCGTCGGGGTCATACTCCGGGATGACGGCTCTACCCCTGAAAGCTGAGGGCGGGGCCGTCTTCCGGTACTTACCCTGGGCTCATGGACTCGCCTCAGACGCCCCCGGTTTCCTCATGTGTAAGAGTCATGCTCGTCGACGATCAGGTGCTGCTGCGCACCGGTTTCCGGATGGTGCTCGCCGCGCAGCCCGACATGGAGGTCGTCGCCGAGGCGGGCGACGGGGCGCAGGCCCTGGAGGTGCTGCGGACCGCCGAGGTGGACGTGATCTTGATGGACGTCCGGATGCCCGTCCTCGACGGGGTCGAGGCCACCCGCCGCATCTGCGGGGGCGGACAGCAGGAAGGGGCCCCGAAGGTCCTCATCCTGACCACTTTCGACCTGGACGAGTACGCCTTCTCCGCGCTGAAGGCCGGCGCCAGCGGCTTCATGCTCAAGGACGTGCCGCCGAACGAACTCCTCGCCGCTATCCGGGCGGTGCACAGCGGTGACGCGGTCGTCGCGCCGTCCACCACGCGCCGCCTCCTGGACCGTTTCACGCCCATGCTGCCCGCCACCTCCGGCGAGCCCGCGCGGCCCGAGCTGGACCGGCTGACCGACCGCGAGCGGGAGGTTCTGCTGCTGGTCGCGCAGGGCCTGTCGAACGGTGAGATCGCGGCGCGGCTGGTGCTGTCCGAGGCCACGGTCAAAACGCATGTGGGCCGGATCCTGACGAAGTTGAGCCTGCGGGACCGGGTCCAGGCGGTGGTGCTCGCGTACGAGACCGGGCTGGTGCGGGCCGGGGGCGCGGGGGCGTAGCGGGGCGATGGGGGAGGGGGCGGGCCAGCAGGAATGCCGGGCTGAGGGGACGGCCGAGGGGCCGACCTGGCCGGCTCTGCGCGGTGCGCCCTCCGGCCCTGTCCCCCTGACCCTCGTCCTCGTTCATTTCGCCCCTCCGGGGAGAGCGGGGACCTTCCGTCCTTCCGTCCTCCCGTGCCGCGCGGGGACGTTCCGTTCCTTCGCGCAGTGCCGGGGCGATGGCCGATACCCATCTTGACGGGGACATGTAACAAAGAGCAGATTGGCGCGCCGTAAGGAAGCTTTCCTAACAGAAGGGTTCCCCGTGCGCAGAAGAACACTTGCTCTCGCCACCGCCTCCGGCGCTGCCCTCCTCGCCGCCGCGGCCCTTCCCGCCACCGCCCAACCGGCCGCCCACCGGGCCGCCGCACCCCACGCAGCCCTTCAGGAGGGCTCGGTCTCCGCGGCCCAACTGCTCGCCAAACTCAAGGACTGTACGCAAGTATCGAAGGGCAAATACAGCACCGACGAGGGGACCCCGGCCACCGTCCCGGTCTGCGGCAAGAACGGCGCCGTGTTCTGGAAGGCCGATATGGACATCGACTGCGACGGCCAGATCACCTCGCAGTGCAGTGCCGACACCGACCCGTGGTTCCAGGACGACACCAGGTTCCACCAGTCCGACGACAAGCCGCTGAACGCCGCGAAGCTGCCCTACGTCGTGGTGCCGAGCGTCAGCAGCATCTGGAACTACGAGTCCGCCGGCATCAAGGGCGGCGGCGTCGTGGCCATCATCTACAACAACCAGGTCGAGTACGCCGTGGTCGGGGACACCGGGCCCAACAAGATCATTGGCGAGGCGTCCTACGCGGCCGCCAAGGGGCTGGGCATCGACCCCGACCCGGAGACCGGCGGCGCGGATTCCGGTGTCACCTACCTGCTGTTCAAGAACTCCCAGGCGTCGCCGATCGAGAGCCACTCCGCCGCGGTCAGCAGCGGTGACGCCCTGGCGAAGAAGTTCCTCCAGGAGAACTGACCGGCGGTGGGCGGGGCAGCGACCGACGGGCGGGAGGAGCCGGCATGGCGAGCCAACCGCCTTCGTCCCCAACGGGCAGGGAGGAGCGGGCATGGCCGGCCAGCCGCCTCCGCCCCCAACTGCCTTCGCCCACCGGCCGGTTCGCTCGCCGGCCGGTTCGTCCACCGGTCGGTTTTCGCCCGCCGGCCGGTTCGTCCACCGACCGGTTCGTCCACTGGTCGGTTCGTTCACCGGTCGGTTCGTTCACGGGTTGGTTCGCCGGCCGGCCGGTTCGCTCAGCGCAGTACGCCCTCAAGGAAGTCGCTGCCCAGCCGGGCCACCACCTGGAGGTCCAGCTGGTGCAGCACATAGCGCCCGCGGCGCCGGGTCTGCAGCAGCCCCGCCTTCTTCAGCACCGCGATGTGCCGCGACACCTCCGGTGCCGTGATGCCGAACGTGGTCGCCAGCTCCCCCGTCGTATGCGGCCCTCGCGACAGGGTGCGGCACAGCTGCATGCGCATCGGGTGACCGAGCGCCTCCAGCCGTTGCTGGACGAGTTCCAGCGTGGCGGGGGCGGGCAACTCCGGGCTCGCGACCGGGTATTGGAACACCGGGCGCCAGCCGGGAGCGTAGCTGAACAGCAGGTGCGGCCAGCCGAACGACGTCGGAAGGAAGGTGACGCCGGGGTCGGCGGGGTCGGCGAACGCCGTGGTGCGGGCGCTGGCCAGCTTGTCGACCAGGATCCGGGTGCGGCCGCTGCCGTCCTGGGCCTCGTCCAACGTCAGCGCCCGCGAGGTCGCGGTCAGCGTCTCGGCCAGGCCCTTGCGACGCAGCAACTCGGTCTTGTGCCGGGCGTCGGCGGCCAGTTCGATGCTCACCCGCCGCCAGATGTCGCCGAAGAACGCCTTCTCGCAGTCCTCGAAGAGGCGGCGCAGCCACACTCGCAGGCCGTCGGGGTCGGTCAGCATCCGGTCGGTGAACGCCGCCTGCCGCGGGCCGCGGGCCGCCGCCATCTCCCGTACGCGCGCCCGCTCCTCCGCGTCGACCAGGGGCGACGGCGTACGACGGGTGTACCGCGGCGAGCAGCTGATCTCGAAGGCGGCGGCCACGAACCGCTCGTCGTCGATCTCGTCCAGCTTGTCCAGTTCCTCGGCCAGCGTCGCGCCGGGGTGGGCGGGCAGCAGGATGTCGGAGCGGGCGGACCGCCACAGGAAGTCCGCCTCGCACAGCCGGTCCGCCAGGTCGGTCTTCAGCCCGGCGTTGGTCGCGGTGACCCAGCCGTGCAGCCCGGGGTGGTGTCCCGGCTCGGACAGCGCGTGCAGCGCCGCGCTCAGCTCGGCCAGCGGGGAGGGCGCGAAGACCACGCGCTCCAGCGGCAGCCCGGTGATGTCGATGACGTTGGCCATACCGCCATCATGCGCGAGGCCCTGACCTGCGGTGCCGTCGATTGACGGCTCTCGTCAATCGACGAGCCAGAGCCCGCCCGGCCGCCGCACAGTGAGGCCATGGACCTCACACAGCAGTACCTCCTCGACAGCTACCGTGCCGCCCAGCGGGGCGAGGCCGCCCCGCCCGCACCGGGCGCAGCCACCGTTCGCACCGCCCGGGAGATCCGGCAATGGCGGCGCTTCCAGGCCGTGGTCACCGATCCCGCGGAGCGCTGGTGGGGGCGCAACGGACGCCTGGCGCGACGCACCGCGACGCTGCTGGCCCGATATCTCCGGCCCCTGGATGACCAAGGCGGCCCCGCACCGACCCGGTCCCGCCCCGCGGCACCGTCACCCCTCACCGTGAGAGCGCACACCACGCGTGCCCGGGACGCCCAGGAACGGACCCCGCGGTAACGGACCCCGCGGTAACGGACGCCGTGGGGGACGGACCCCGCGTGGGCAGGCCCTGTGGGACGTGAGCAGGCCCTGTGGGAACAGACCGCACAGACCGCACCGCACGAGAACAGCCCGTGCCGGAACGTGAATTGGCCAAGCCCGCTGGTGGGCGAGCGAGCCCCGCGACGCCGACGCCCTGGGAGAGCGCCTTGGCACCAGCACGCCGACGCCCCGCGCCGACACTCCGCGCCGACGCCCTGGCCCCACCACGCCGCCGTCGCCCGCGTCCCGTGCCACCGACGACGTCAGTCCTCAGTCCTCAACCCTCGGCCCGCACCTCTCACCCCTCAGCTCTCGGCCCTCACCTCTCACCTCTCACCTCTCACCCCTCAGTCCTCGATGCGGCGGACGAACTCGCGCGCCGCCGTGCGTATCTCCTCCGCCGTCCACTCCAGCGCGGGGGAGGCAACCGTCACCTCCGTCATCGCCACACCCGGCGGGGCGGCCAGGCCCGGCTCGAACCACCTGCGGAACAGGGTCGTCCGGGTCTCCTCGGCCTGACGCGTGGCGGCCTCGTTCAGGACCTCCGGATCATGGGGCAGCCACACCTGGAACTCATGGGTGTGCGGCTCCTCGGGGTGCACCCGGAACCAGGGCACACCGGCCTCCGCCAGCCCCTCCCGCAGCGCCCGGGCGACGAGCTTGGCATGGGCCACATACGCGGGCAGCCGGGGCAGTTCGCGGTCCAGCCCGGCCAGGGCGGCGAGCGCGGTCGGCCACTGCTGGAACAACTGCCCGCCGTAGCGGTGCCGCCAGGCACGGGCCTCCTCGACGAACTCCTCGGTGCCCGCCAGGGCGGCACCCGATATGCCGCCCAGCGACTTGTAGAAGGAGACATAGACGCTGTCCGCGAGGGCGGCGATCTCCGGGAGCGACCTGCCGAAGTGCGGACCGCTCTCCCATAGGCGGGCGCCGTCGAAGTGCACCACCGCGTCCCGGTCGCGTGCGGCGGCCACCACCGACGTCAGCTCCTCCCAGCTGGGGAGGAGGTATCCGGCGTCGCGCAGCGGGAGTTCGAGCGCGAGGGTGCCGAACGGCTCCTGGAGCTCGTAGACCTCGGCGGCCGTCGGCAGGCGCGGGGCGTTCGTCGGATGCACCATGCGCAACCCGCTGACCACCGCGTAGGCGTCGCGCTCGTGCACCTCCATATGGGACAGCGGATGGCCGGCGACCGTTGCGTTGCCCGTGCGGCCCGCCCAGCAGCGCAGCGCCACCTGCTGCGCCATGGTGCCCGTCGGGAAGAACGCGGCGGCCTCGGTGCCCAAGGCGTCGGCGGTCCGCCGCTCCAGTGCGCCCACGATGCCGTCGTCGTTGCCGTAGATGTCGAGCCAGTCGCCGAGGTCGTAGGCGCCCGGGGCCTCGGCCGCGAGGCGGGACAGCCGCTCGCCGACCGTCTCCGGGGGGCGGGTGCCGGACAGCGTCCGCACCGAGCCGCGGTACGCGGCGAACCGCCGTTCCCGATCGTCCAGCGCGCTCTCCGGACCGCCGTCCAGACCGTTCTCCGGACCGCCCAGGCCGTTCTCCGGACCGCTGTCCTCGGCCGTGTGCTTTCCTCCCCCGACCGTCGGCTTCTCGTCCCGCGGCCTCCGGTCCGCCCGCCTCTGGTCCGTCGGCTTCCCGCCCGTCGATTCCCGGCTCTCGGCCGTGTACTTCCCGTCGTCCGCCATGGCCCCCGCCCTCGCCTCGTCCCGCGCCGTCCGCGCGTGGTGTCGGACCGATCATCGCGCAGCGGCCGGCGGCGCCGCGAGCCCTGTGGACAACTCCGCGATCCGGCGCGGGGACGGGCCTTCCAGCCCCACTTCGAGCCCCTCGCCTTCCCCCTTCGAAGCCCCTCTCCGCCACCCCTTCGAGACCCTCGTCTCACCCGCGTACGGTTCCGAAGCCGGGATGAAGCACTCGCGTAGCATGGCGACGAATCGTCCGGTACCCCTCGCGGACTGGAACGGAAGGCCGTTGCCACGTGAATCCACATCCATCCATCGAGGCCCAGGACCGGCCCGCTCGGCTCACTGTCGGAGTCGTCGGGGCAGGCCGCGTAGGGCCCGCGCTCGCCGCGTCGTTGCAGCTCGCGGGGCATCGCCCGGTCGCGGTCTCGGGGGTTTCCGACGCCTCCGTACGGCGTGCCGCCGAGCTGCTGCCCGGCGTCCCCCTGGTCTCCCCGGCCGAGGTGCTCGCCCGTGCGGACCTCGTGCTGCTGACCGTCCCCGATGACGCCCTGGCCGACCTGGTGAGCGGTCTCGCCGAGACCGGTGCCGTACGGCCGGGCCAGCTGCTGGTGCACACCTCAGGGCGCTTCGGGACGGCGGTGCTGGACCCGGCGACCCGGGCCGGTGCGCTGCCCCTGGCGCTGCACCCGGCCATGACGTTCACCGGGACGTCCGTGGACGTGCAGCGGCTGGCCGGCTGCCCGTTCGGGGTGACCGCTCCCGAGGAGTTGCGGATGGCCGCGGAAGCGCTGGTCATCGAGATGGGCGGGGAGCCCGAGTGGATTTTGGAATCTGCTCGTCCGCTGTACCACGCGGCGCTTGCCATCGGCGCGAACTACCTGGTCACGCTGGTGGCGCAGGCCATGGAGCTGCTGGAGAAGGCCGGTGTGCAGGCCCCGGACCGCATGCTCGGCCCGCTGCTCGGCGCGGCCCTGGACAACGCGCTGCGGTCCGGTGACGCCGTCCTGACGGGCCCGGTCGCCCGGGGGGACGCCGGGACCGTCGTGGCCCATGTGGCGGAGCTGCGTCAGCACGCCCCGCAGGCCGTCGCCGGCTATCTGGCCATGGCCCGTATGACGGCCGACCGGGCGCTGTCGCACGGTCTGCTCAAGCCGGAACTCGCCGCCGAACTGCTGGACGCTCTCGCGGGACCGGCTCCGGACGGGGCCGCCGACCCGGCCGCGTCCTCCGGGGAGCCGGCGCCCAGGAACGGTGAACGAGCCCCCTCGACCGGCCCCGGCGACGCCGACCGGGACCACGACCAGCCCGCGCACGAGGCCGGGACCGCAGCCTCGGACCGGCCGGCCCGGCCCGCAGGCCCCGCCCAGCCGGAAGACACCGCCCCCGGGACCGCCGGCACCGGAGCGCCTGACGACCACCGCGGCAACGGGCCCGCAGGCCCCGGATCCGCCGGCCCCGCCGCCCCTGATTCCGAAGCCCCCGACCCCGGCTCCCACGGAGGCGACTCATGACCTCCTCGCCCGTCAGCCCGCCCCCGGACGCCGCCCGCCCGGATACCGCCCGGCCGACGTCGGGTCCCCAACTGGTGGGGACCGCCGCGGAACTGCGCGCGCTGCCCCGCCGCGACGGCGGACGAGCCGTCGTCATGACCATGGGCGCCCTGCACGACGGGCACGCCGCCCTGGTCCGGGCGGCCCGGGAGCGGGTGGGGCCGCACGGCCAGGTCGTGGTCACGGTGTTCGTCAACCCGTTGCAGTTCGGGGCGGGCGAGGACCTCGACCGCTACCCGCGGACCCTGGACGAGGACGTGGTGCTGGCCGCCCGAGCGGGCGCCGATGCCGTCTTCGCGCCGTCCGTCGACGAGGTATACCCGGGCGGCGAACCGCAGGTCCGTATTTCCGCCGGCCCCATGGGCACCGTCCTGGAGGGCGCCAGCCGCCCCGGGCACTTCGACGGGGTGCTCACCGTCGTTGCCAAGCTGCTCCATCTGACCGCGCCCGACCTGGCGTTCTTCGGGGAGAAGGACGCCCAGCAGCTCGCCGTCATCCGGCGGATGGCCGCGGACCTGAATTTCCCCGTCGAGATCGTCGGCGTCCCCACGGTCCGGGAGGCCGACGGGCTGGCCCGTTCCAGCCGCAACCGCTATCTGTCCGGACCGGAGCGGCACACCGCGCTCGCGCTGTCCGCGGCGCTCTTCGCGGCCCGCGACCGGCTCACCGCGGAAGAGGCGCTGCGCGCCCGCGCCGCCTCCACGGGGCACCCGGTCCAGGACCGCTCCGCGGCGCTGGCCGCCCTCGGTGAGGACCGGGCGGCCGCCGACGCGCACGCCGTCGCCTACGCCGCCGCGGAGCCGCCGCATGGCCCGTCCGTGGCCCGCGCCGCGGCCGGTACGGTCCTGGAGGACGCCGCCCACCTGGACCCGCCGCTCCGCCTGGACTACCTGGCCCTGGTCGACCCCCGGGACTTCACCGAGGTCCCGGACGGGTTCGAGGGCGAGGCGATCCTGGCGGTGGCCGCCAAGGTCGGCACCACCCGGCTCATCGACAACATCCGGCTCCTGTTCACCGCGAGCGGGGCACCGCATCCGGCCGTCGCACAGGGGCAGCACACCGGCGCCCAGGCGAAGCCCGCACCCGGGACGGCCCGGGAGCCCTCCAGGAAGTCCAGGAAGTCCACCCCACCCCAAGGCCCCCTGGGAGCGACCCGATGACCGCTACCGGAACCGCCGCCGGCCCCACCGGCATACGCCTCACCGCCCCCGCCCCCGGGTGGTCCATCACGGCGGACGTCGTCGTCGTGGGCTCCGGCGTCGCCGGGCTGACCGCCGCGCTGCGCTGCGCCGCCGCCGGCCGTCGGACCGTCGTCGTCACCAAGGCCCAGCTGGACGACGGCTCCACCCGTTGGGCGCAGGGCGGGATCGCCGCTGCCCTGGGGGACGGCGACAGCCCCGAGCAGCACCTGGCCGACACCCTCGTCGCGGGCGCCGGCCTGTGCGACGAGGAGGCCGTGCGGACGCTGGTGACCGAGGGCCCGGACGCCGTCCACCGGCTGATCGCGGCCGGCGCCCGCTTCGACACCGCCCCCGGGAGCGAGGAGATCGCGCTCACCAGGGAGGGCGGCCACCACCGCCGCCGGATCGCGCACGCCGGCGGCGACGCCACCGGGGCGGAGATCTCCCGCGCCCTGGTGACCGCGGTGCGCGCCGCCGGGAGGGGCGAGCACGGAGCGCTCCCGTCCAAGGGCGGGCGCATCGGGGACCTGCGCACCATCGAGAACGCGCTGGTCCTGGACCTCCTCACGGACGCCGAGGGCCGGACGGCCGGCGTCACCCTGCACGTCATGGGGGAGGGCCAGCACGACGGCGTCGGTGCCGTACACGCCCCGGCGGTGGTGCTCGCCACCGGGGGCATGGGCCAGGTGTTCTCCGCGACCACCAACCCCGCGGTCTCCACCGGGGACGGGGTCGCCCTGGCGCTGCGGGCCGGCGCCGAGGTCTCGGACCTCGAATTCGTCCAGTTCCACCCGACGGTGCTCTACCTGGGGCCGGAAGCGGAGGGCCAGCAGCCGCTGATCTCCGAGGCCGTACGGGGCGAGGGCGCCCACCTGGTCGACGCCGACGGCACCCGCTTCATGGTCGGGCAGCACGAACTCGCCGAGCTGGCCCCGCGCGACATCGTGGCCAAGGCGATCATGCGCCGGGCCCAGGAGCAGGGCGCCGATCACATGTACCTGGATGCCCGCCACTTCGGCGCGGACATGTGGGAGCACCGTTTCCCGACCATCCTGGCCGCCTGCCGCGCGCATGGCATCGATCCGGTCACCGAGCCCGTCCCGGTCGCCCCGGCGGCCCACTACGCGTCCGGCGGCGTCCGCACCGACCTGCACGGCCGCACCACCGTCCCCGGGCTGTACGCGTGCGGTGAAGTGGCCTGCACCGGCGTCCACGGCGCCAACCGGCTGGCCTCCAACTCGCTTCTGGAGGGCCTGGTCTTCGCGGAGCGGATCGCCGCGGACATCGCCTCCAGGGGGACGGCGGCCCCGGCCCCCGTCCCCCTGGAGGCCCGCACCCCGCTGCCCCTCCTGGCGCCCGAGGCCCGCACCGCCATCCAACGGATCATGACCGCCGGCGCCGGTGTGCTGCGCAGCGCCACCAGCCTCGCCGAGGCGGCCGACGGCCTCGACCGCCTCCAGCGGGAGGCCGTCGCTGCCGCCGCGGACCCCGCGTCCGGCGCCACCAAGGCCCCGGAGCCCGGCGTGGAGGCGTGGGAGGTCACCAACCTGCTGTGCGTTGCCCGGGTCCTGGTCGCCGCCGCGCGGCGCCGGGAGGAGACCCGCGGCTGCCATTGGCGCGAGGACCACCCGGACCGCGACGATGCCTCCTGGCGCCGCCACTTCCGCATCACCCTCGGTGCCGACCACACCCTGAGCATCCATACGACCCGGACCGCCGGCTTCCCCGCGACCGCCGGCCCCGCCCCGCAACCCGCACCCCTCCCCGATACGGAGCCCACCCCGTGAGCAGCACCCCCGACGACCTCCCCCTCCTCCAGATCGGCCGCCCCGGCGCCACCCCCACGGGGGGCTGCGGCGACGCCTGCGGGTGCGCCGCCGGGGACGGCGACGCCTACGAGCTGGACCCGCTGACCTGTGGGCTCGACCCGGACCTGGCCGCCCTCCTGGTGACCGCCGGACTCGACCCCGTCCAGGTGGAGGACATCGCGCACCTGGCCGTCGAGGAGGACCTCGACCAGGGCGTGGACGTCACCACCGTGGCGACGGTCCCCGAAGACGCCGTCGCCACCGGGGACTTCACGGCCCGGGAGGACGGCACGGTCGCCGGCCTGCGGGTCGCCGAGGCGGTGCTGTCCATCGTCTGCACCGACGAGTTCGCGGTCGAGCGGCACGTGGAGGACGGCGAGCGGGTCGTGGCCGGGCAGAAGCTGCTGTCCGTCACCACCCGGACCCGCGACCTGCTCACCGCCGAGCGCAGCGCCCTCAACCTCCTGGGCCGACTCTCCGGGATCGCCACCCTGACCCGTGCCTGGGCGGACGCCCTCGAAGGCACCGAGGCCAAGGTCCGCGACACCCGTAAGACGACGCCGGGCCTGCGCGCCCTGGAGAAGTACGCGGTGCGCTGCGGCGGCGGCGTCAACCACCGGATGTCGCTGTCCGACGCGGCGCTCATCAAGGACAACCACGTGGTGGCGGCCGGCGGCGTCGCCGAGGCGTTCACGGCCGTACGGAACGAGTTCCCCGGCGTGCCGATCGAGGTGGAGGTCGACCGGATCGACCAGATCCCGCCGATCCTCGCCGAGGGCGCCGAGCTGATCCTGCTGGACAACTTCACGCCCGAGCAGACCCGAGAGGCCGTGGAACTGGTCGCCGGCCGCGCGTCCCTGGAGTCCTCCGGCCGACTCACCCTGGACAACGCCCGCTCCTACGCGGAGACCGGCGTCGACTACCTGGCGGTGGGGGCGCTCACCCACTCCGCCCGGGTCCTCGACATCGGCCTGGACCTGCGCGCGAGCGACGACGAGGGCCGCTGACCACCATGCTGCCGACCATCGAAGCGGGCAACACCAGCCCACCGGTCTCCCCACCGACCACCCCAGGCGAGCCCTTCGTGCGCGACGTGAACCGGAGGCGGTGCGCCCCATGCTCCTGACCATCGACGTAGGCAACACCCACACCGTCCTCGGCCTGTTCGACGGCGAGGAGATCGTCGAGCACTGGCGGATCTCCACCGACGCCCGCCGCACCGCCGACGAACTGGCGGTGCTCCTCCAGGGCCTGATGGGCATGCACCCGCTGCTCGGGGAAGACCTGGGCGACAACATCGAGGGGATCTCCATCTGCTCCACGGTCCCCTCGGTGCTCCATGAGCTGCGCGAGGTGACCCGCCGCTACTACGGGGACGTGCCGGCCGTCCTGGTGGAGCCGGGCGTCAAGACGGGCGTGCCGATCCTCATGGACAACCCCAAGGAGGTCGGCGCCGACCGCATCATCAACGCGCTGGCCGCCGTCGAGCTCTACGGCGGCCCGGCCGTCGTCGTCGACTTCGGCACCGCGACCACCTTCGACGCGGTGAGCGCCCGCGGGGAGTACGTGGGCGGCGTGATCGCCCCGGGCATCGAGATCTCCGTGGACGCGCTGGGCGTCAAGGGCGCCCAGCTCCGCAAGATCGAGCTGGCCCGGCCGCGCAGCGTCATCGGCAAGAACACCGTCGAGGCGATGCAGTCCGGCATCCTCTACGGCTTCGCCGGCCAAGTGGACGGTGTGGTGCACCGGATGGCCCGTGAGCTGGCCGAGGACCCGGACGACGTGACGGTGATCGCCACCGGCGGACTGGCGCCGATGGTGCTCGGCGAGTCCTCGGTGATCGACGAGCACGAGCCCTGGCTGACCCTCATCGGCCTGCGGCTGGTGTACGAGCGGAACGTCGGGCGGCTGTAACCGGGCGACGGAGGAAAAGGGCGGCGCCGGTTCCGTACTGGCGCGCCCGTGTGACGCGCACTCCGCGGCCGCGCCACCGTTCGCGAATTAAGCGGCTTTTGTCCGAATCGGTCGTAAAGTCGCGGCATGCCAACGCCCTACGGATCCCGCGGCGGCATGGCCTTCGGCGCCGATGAGTTGCGTGTCCTCCGTCGCGCCCTCGCCCATGCCCTCCAGACGACCTCCTCCACCGTGCCCTTGGGCGCCCTCGGTGCGGACCGGTCGCAGGACGTCCAGGAATACCTCCGGCTGGCCGAGGCGGTGGACGAGGCGGTTCGTGAGGGCGCCCGCCTGCGCGCCTTCCTGCTCGCCGACCTCGCCCGCTACCGCGACGCCCTGCCGGGTGCCGCCACCGGCTACCTCACGCGGCTCCAGGAGGCGCTGGCGGCCGGCCACGTGCCCGGCCCCGACGACCTCGCCGCGCTGCGCGCGCTGCTGACCCGCCCCGCCGTCGAGGCCGAACGCAAGCGCCGCAGCGCCCTGCTGCGGCACTGCGAGCGACTGGCCGAACAATCTGTGCGGGCCCGCCTGCGCGCGCTGCCAGGCGGGCGCTCAGGCGCCGTACCGGACGTCCTGCCGGCCGGCCGCACCGGCGGACACCGGGGCCCTGCCGCCGCGGCCCCCCTGAGTGGACCGGGCGCCGGATCGGACCCCGGGGCGGACCCCCAGCAGGAGCCCCGGAGGGAGCCGCGCCGGGAGCCGCCCAAGCCCGCGCCGCGCCCCAAGGCGCCGCGCCCCGACCGGCCCATCCCGACGCCCGGCGAGGTGTTTCCGCCCCGACGGAAGCCCGCCCCGCCCCCGGAGACACGCACCGCCTGATCGCTGCGTACCCTGGCTGGGTACTTGTCGCGGGCTTACGCCTTGAAGGAGGCCCCTGCCATGGATTACGTCGCCGCGCTGCTTCCGCCCGTAGTGATGGCGGTCGCCTTTACCTGCCTGATCGTCACGATGATCAAGAGCCAGGGGGGGCAGAACAAGTCGAAGGAGGACGCGGCCGTCGACGCGGCGTTCGCCCGCGCCGAAGCCGCCGGGCAGGAGCCCAAGGCCTCCGGCGCCTGAACCGCCGCCATTTATGGCGGCTCGCCCCTTCAGTGCGGCCCGGGATTGACCGTCCCGGGCCGTACTTCCTTTTTCCGGACCAAACGCAACGAGATCAACCGGCATTCGCGACATCTCCCACTATTCTTCTTGTGTGCCGAGACGCTTGGGTGATCTGGAAGACGCGGTGATGACGCGGGTCTGGGAGTGGAACCGACCGGTCACCGTTCGAGAAGTTCTGGAGGATCTCCAGAAGGAACGGTCGATCGCCTACACCACGGTCATGACCGTATTGGACAACCTCCATCAGAAGGGCTGGGTCCGCCGTGAAGCGGAAGGCCGCGCCTATCGATATGAGGCAGTCTCCACTCGCGCCGCCTACTCGGCCGCACTGATGAACGAAGCGTGGTCCGCCAGCGACAACCCCGCGGCCGCACTAGTGGCCTTCTTCGGCATGATGTCGCCGGAACAACGGCAAGCCCTCCGCGATGCCGTACGGATGGTGCAGGTCGACGATCGTCCTGTAGCCGAGGAAGAACAGTCCGCGACCGGGGAAGAGCCCGCGGAACGGGCCGGCGAAGAAGAGCCACAAGCCGCGGATGAAGCGCCGGCCGGCGAAGGAGATGAACCCGGAGCGGAGCCCGGCGGCAAGGGGCGATAGCGTCCGGGCATGTCAGCGCATTCAAAAGGGCTCACCGTCCGCCGTGCCCGGACCAGCGATGTACCGGCCGTGCGTCGCCTCATCGACGCCTACTCGCGCGACGGGATCCTGCTAGACAAAGCCACCGTCACGCTTTACGAGGACATCCAGGAGTTCTGGGTCGCCGAGCGGGACGAAGACGCCGAGGTCGTCGGCTGCGGCGCACTGCACGTCATGTGGGAAGACCTGGCGGAGGTCCGCACCCTGGCAGTGGACCGGACGCTGCGCGGTACCGGAGTCGGACACCACGTCCTGGACAAGCTGCTGGCTACCGCACGATGGCTCGGAGTGCGGCGAATTTTCTGCCTCACCTTCGAAGTGGACTTCTTCGCCAAGCACGGCTTCGTGGAGATCGGCGAGACTCCCGTAGACGGGGATGTCTACAGTGAACTGCTGCGTTCCTATGACGAGGGCGTAGCGGAGTTCCTCGGTCTCGAACGAGTGAAGCCCAACACCCTGGGCAACAGCCGCATGCTTCTGCACCTGTGATCAGTGTTCTATGTCCGAATCGCTCCCCTATCTCATGGCTGTGGAAGCATGCGTTCCCCGCTCTGTGGGCAAGTGAACCCTACCCAAGGGTTTGTGTTTTTCCCGGAAAGGCGGTTTGCTTTCCGTCGTAATCCACATTCGATGAAAGGGAATCCTGGTGGCACAGAAGGTTCAGGTTCTTCTTGTCGACGACCTCGACGGTGGCGAGGCCAACGAGACCGTGACGTTCGCTCTCGACGGTAAGTCCTACGAGATCGACCTCTCCGACGCCAACGCGGACAAGCTCCGTGAGTCGCTGGCCGACTTCGTGAAGGCCGGTCGCAAGACCGGTGGCCGTTCCGCCGGCCGCGGCAAGGCCCGTGCGGCTTCTGCCGGCTCCCCGGACACCGCGAAGATCCGTGCCTGGGCGAAGGAGAACGGCTACAACGTGAATGACCGTGGCCGCGTCCCCGCCGACATTCGTGAGGCATTCGAGAAGGCCAACGGCTGAGCGCCGCACGCGCGATCCGATTGGCCATTACGAGCACGTACCAACCGGGCCCGGTGGCACTCAGTCGCCGCCGTGCTCACGAGCCGTACGAGGTCGGGGGCGCCCCCACCGTCCCCGATTCCTGCCCCGAACCCCGTGGCGGGCAGGAAATCCTCCACCTCGTATCCAGGCTGGGGAGGCCGCACCCATCCGGCGGCCTCCCGAGTGCCGCAGCCGCCTGACGCGCGGTGCTCGGCGGGGATCGCCGGCGCGGGCATCCGCCCCCCGGCCCCGCGTGCAGTGAGGTCCGCCGCGAGCGTGCCCCACTCCAGCCACTCCAGGATTTCTGGGAGCTCCTCCGCGCCGCCGGCCGCAATGAGCATGAGCAGTTTCGGCCGATCCCCCGCGGGCTTGTCGCCCCGCTCGGGCCGTAGCAGTGCTACCGGGCCGGTGCGCGGCATCCGCCGCAGTACGGCGCGCCCCGCGCCGGCGGGCATTTCCAGGACGTCGAAGCGCGGCCCCGTGAGCAGCTCCACCGGCTCGGTGCCGGTGGTCGGCCAGCCCAGCTCGTCCTCGTACCACTGGCGGACGGCGGCGAACGGGGGGCGGGGTCGCGGAAGCGCGCGTGCCATGTCCGGTGCAACTCCCGGCACCAAGGAAGGTTACGCTCGGTATTTGGATGAATGCATTCCGTATATTGCGGCGGGGTGTGCGGGAGCGTTTCGGGGTGTGCGGGTGTTCGCCCGTAGCGGAGGGGAAAGGCTCGCGCCGCATGGAGTGTCAGCGGCAGCGGGTAAGAAAGTCTCAGTGGGAAGAGGCGCTGTGACCGGCGCGCTCCGCAGTTCGCCGTCGCCTTTGGCCGGCGACGGACGGTGTGTCGGCCGGGGCCGCGTTCGCCACGGGCGTAGTAGTGGCATGCGTATATGCCTGGCCTGCGGGAACATCGTCTCGCACCATCGAGTTGGAGCAGATGTCAGCTGTTCGGCAGTAAATTTCCCCGTCGGAGCGGGGTGATCCGGACGGGTGTCGGCAGTTGGAATGAGCTGTCCCGCCCTGCGGGACTAGCATGCGGAAGGACAGGGAGGGGACCGACCCCTAACTGCCTGACCGCTCTGAGGAGCGATTAACGATGTTCGAGAGGTTCACCGACCGTGCGCGGCGGGTTGTCGTCCTGGCTCAGGAAGAAGCCCGGATGCTCAACCACAACTACATCGGCACCGAACACATCCTCCTGGGTCTGATCCACGAGGGTGAGGGTGTCGCCGCTAAGGCCCTGGAGAGCCTCGGCATTTCGCTTGAGGCGGTCCGCCAGCAGGTGGAGGAGATCATCGGCCAGGGCCAGCAGGCCCCGTCCGGCCACATCCCCTTCACGCCCCGTGCCAAGAAGGTCCTGGAGCTGTCGCTCCGCGAGGCCCTCCAGCTCGGCCACAACTACATCGGCACCGAGCACATCCTGCTCGGTCTGATCCGCGAGGGCGAGGGCGTCGCCGCCCAGGTCCTCGTGAAGCTGGGTGCCGACCTGAACCGGGTGCGGCAGCAGGTCATCCAGCTGCTCTCCGGCTACCAGGGCAAGGAGGCCGCCACCGCCGGCGGTCCCGCCGAGGGCACGCCCTCGACCTCCCTCGTCCTGGACCAGTTCGGCCGCAACCTCACGCAGGCCGCCCGGGAGACCAAGCTCGACCCGGTCATCGGCCGCGAGAAGGAAATCGAGCGGGTCATGCAGGTGCTGTCCCGCCGCACCAAGAACAACCCGGTCCTCATCGGCGAGCCCGGTGTCGGCAAGACGGCGGTCGTCGAGGGCCTGGCGCAGGCCATCGTCAAGGGCGAGGTGCCCGAGACCCTCAAGGACAAGCACCTCTACACCCTCGACCTGGGCGCGCTGGTCGCCGGCTCCCGGTACCGCGGTGACTTCGAAGAGCGCCTGAAGAAGGTCCTCAAGGAGATCCGCACCCGCGGCGACATCATCCTGTTCATCGACGAGCTGCACACCCTGGTCGGCGCGGGCGCCGCCGAGGGCGCCATCGACGCGGCGAGCATCCTCAAGCCGATGCTGGCGCGCGGCGAGCTCCAGACCATCGGTGCGACGACGCTCGACGAGTACCGCAAGCACCTGGAGAAGGACGCGGCCCTGGAGCGCCGCTTCCAGCCCATCCAGGTCGCGGAGCCGTCGCTGCCGCACACCATCGAGATCCTCAAGGGCCTGCGGGACCGCTACGAGGCGCACCACCGGGTGTCCATCACGGACGCCGCGCTGGTCGCCGCGGCCACCCTGGCCGACCGCTACATCTCCGACCGCTTCCTCCCGGACAAGGCGATCGACCTGATCGACGAGGCCGGCTCCCGGATGCGCATCCGCCGGATGACCGCGCCGCCGGACCTCCGCGAGTTCGACGAGAAGATCGCCGACGTGCGCCGCGAGAAGGAGTCCGCGATCGACTCGCAGGACTTCGAGATGGCCGCCGGCCTGCGCGACAAGGAGAAGCAGCTCCTGGCCGCGAAGGCGAAGCGGGAGAAGGAGTGGAAGGCCGGCGACATGGACGTCGTCGCCGAGGTCGACGAGGAGCTGATCGCCGAGGTCCTGGCCACGGCGACGGGTATCCCGGTCTTCAAGCTCACCGAGGAGGAGTCCAGCCGGCTCCTGCGGATGGAAGACGAGCTGCACAAGCGCGTCATCGGCCAGAAGGACGCCATCAAGGCGCTCTCGCAGGCCATCCGTCGTACGCGTGCCGGTCTGAAGGACCCCAAGCGTCCCGGTGGTTCGTTCATCTTCGCCGGTCCGTCCGGTGTCGGTAAGACCGAGCTGTCCAAGACGCTCGCCGAGTTCCTCTTCGGCGACGAGGACGCGCTGATCTCCCTCGACATGTCGGAGTTCAGCGAGAAGCACACGGTCTCCCGGCTCTTCGGTTCGCCTCCCGGCTACGTGGGCTACGAAGAGGGCGGCCAGCTGACCGAGAAGGTCCGCCGCAAGCCGTTCTCCGTCGTCCTCTTCGACGAGGTCGAGAAGGCCCACCCGGACATCTTCAACTCGCTGCTGCAGATCCTGGAGGACGGCCGTCTGACCGACTCCCAGGGCCGGGTCGTGGACTTCAAGAACACGGTCATCATCATGACCACCAACCTCGGCACCCGGGACATCTCCAAGGGCTTCAACCTGGGCTTCGCCGCCCAGGGCGACGTCAAGACCGGCTACGAGCGGATGAAGGCCAAGGTCAACGAAGAGCTCAAGCAGCACTTCCGGCCCGAGTTCCTCAACCGTGTCGACGACACGGTGGTCTTCCACCAGCTGTCGCAGGAAGACATCATCCAGATCGTCGACCTGATGATCGCCAAGGTGGACGAGCGGCTCAAGGACCGCGACATGGGCATCGAGCTCAGTGGCGAGGCCAAGTCGATGCTGGCCAAGCGCGGGTACGACCCGGTGCTCGGCGCCCGTCCGCTGCGCCGCACGATCCAGCGCGAGATCGAGGACGCCCTCTCGGAGAAGATCCTCTTCAACGAGCTGCGTCCGGGCCACATCGTGGTCGTCGACGTGGAGGGCGAGGGCGAGTCCGCCAAGTTCACCTTCCGCGGCGAGGAGAAGTCGGCGGTGCCGAGCGCCCCGCCGGTGGAGTCCGCGACGGGCGGCTCGGGTCCCAACCTGAGCAAGGACGCGTAGTCCCGAGATACGCAGCCGCCCCGGAACCTCTCGCAGGTTCCGGGGCGGCTTTGCGTTTGGCCACTCATGCGCGAGCGGGGACGGTTCGGCGGGTGAGGTGACCGTGACATTCGTGGTGGTAATGAGGCGTCGGATGACTTCTTCCGCGTAGCGGGTGGTGTCGAATTGCTGCCGACTGGTTCCTGGTGTGAGGCGGGCAGTCGATGAAGAGCGATCGCGGAACCGCTTGACGCATTCAACGGCAGTGTCTGCGCCGAGGGCGGCAGCAGTGTGCACGATTTCCTGGGCCTCGTCGTCAGTCAATCCGCAAGGGCGGGGGAGCAGTTCCAGGACGGTGGGTCCCCCTTCGATGAGCAGTTCCGACTTCTCGTGATCGCGTGGCGGAAAAATCGCGCGTGCTCGTTCATGGTCTCCTTCCGTGCTGTCGGGTCGATCTTTGTCGCATGTTCCAGGCGTGCCTTGGCCGGCAGGTCGGTGCGGAGTTCGTTCCTGGCGAGCAACCCCCGTAATAGTTCCGCCCGTTCGCTTGGGCGGGCCTGTGTCACCGTTATGCGGACCAGGTCCTTCCGCCGGGCGGGTTCGTGGAGGAGCCGCTGCGGTGGAGGGGCGGAAGGCGGTCGGGGCGGGGCCCTGGGGGCGGCGGCGGAGACGGTGGTGCCTGGGGGCTGCTCGTAGGCGGCCAGGCGTCCAGGCGGCCGGGGGCGACGGTGTCCGAGGCGGCCGGGTTGGGCGCCGGAGTGTGGGCAGCCGGCGGACAGGGAGCCGTCAGGGGGGTGGGGAGGGGCACGGGGCGGGAGGGCCTGAGAGGGGCGTTCTTCGTGGCGGGGGGTCGGTGGCCGGTCGCAGGTGGCCGCCAGGCTCGTATGGCCGGATCGGGTCAGAGGGGTGGACGGACCCCGGTCAGGCGTTTTTGGATTTCGTGGTGCCCGGTCGATAGGAACCGATCGGAGGTGATCCGAATTTACGTAACCCGGGTCACAGTATTTCCGGTAACGCGGGTCACATTGCCCTTTGGGATTGTGTAGTCCGGGTCACTTCAAGGCGGCGGAATCTCGTGACATGGCGCACAGGAATTTGGCCTCTACTAGTGCGCTTAGGGGAATTGCGGGGTGGGGGAGGAGGAGGGTGGGGAGGGGTGAAGGTGCTGGTGAGGGTGGGTGTGTGGGGTGATCGAGGTAGGGGTGGGGTGGCCTTCGGGGGACTCCGGATCTTATGGGTGGCGGTAGTAGAAAGGGGGGCTTGGCGTCAGGGTTGAGGCGGGTTACCAAGGAATGGCGATACCGGTCCGCAGCCGGGAAAACCACTCTCTTCTCCCTGGAGGAAAACCCGCATGTCGAAGTTTGCCGCGATACGCAATTCCAAGAAGGCCGCCAAGTCCGCGCTGCGTAACCGCGTGGCCGTCGTGGCCGCCGGTGCCGGTCTGACCGCCGCGCTGGGCGCCGGTGTCGCCGTCGCCGCCGACGGCGGGCTGCTGGGTCTGTCCGCGGACACCGGCAAGACCGTCGCCGCGCAGGCCGACGCGCAGGCCAAGGCCGCCAAGGACGCCAAGGCCGCCGCCGAGAAGGCCAAGCGCGACGCCGTGAAGCGCGAGGCCGTGAAGGCCAACGGCTGGGTGAAGCCGGTCGAGGACTACGTCATCGGCCAGCCGTTCGGCATCAACGGCAGCCACTGGGCGCACAAGCACAGCGGTCAGGACTTCGTCGTGCCGACCGGCACCAAGGTCAACGCCGTCCACCAGGGCACGGTCGTCAAGGCCGGTCCGAACGGTGGCGGTGACGGTCCGGCCTACGGCAACGCGATCGTGATCAAGCACCCCAACGGCATGTACACCCAGTACGCGCACCTGTCACAGATCCACGTCCACGTCGGTCAGCAGGTGTCGACCGGCCAGCAGATCGGTCTGTCCGGCAGCACCGGCAACTCCACCGGCCCGCACCTGCACTTCGAGGTCCGCACCGGCCCCAACTACGGGTCGGGCATCGAGCCGACCGGATTCCTGCGGGCTCACGGCGGCGCTGTCTGAGCTGAGTCCGGTCAAGCTGGCCGGCGGCTCGGCGGGTTGGCCGCCGTGACCAGTTCTGTGGCGACCCTGAGGATGGCTTCGCGCTTCTCCTCAGGGTCGCCGAGCACGTTCTGCATGGCGAACATCCCCGCGTGCATGGCGAACAGCGCCGTGATGCACCGCACTTGGTCGACCAGATCGGCGTCGTCGTCCTTGAGCAGGTCGTAGAGGGTCAGCATCCGCTCCTTGAAGCGCAGGCCGATGGTCAGGTCCCGCACCGTGGCCTGGTTCTCCTGCATGAAGCGGAAGAGGGACTCCGAGGAGCGCAGCGACTGGTGGTAGCGGCGGATGACCTCCTGCTTGGTCTCCAGCGTGCGCGGCTGCTCCTGCGCCCAGGCGATCAGCTCGTCGATGGGCCGGCACAGGTCCTCGAAGAGGCTGACGACGATGTCTTCCTTGGTCTTGAAGTGGTAGTAGAGCGCGGCCTTGGTGACATCGAGCCGCTCGGCGATCTCGCGCAACGAGGTCTTCTCGTAGCCATGCTCGGAGAACAGCTCCAGGGCGACGTCCTGGATGCGCTGGCGGGTGTTCCTCCTGCGCGGCTGTGATGCGCTGCTCATGCTGTTCTCCTGCGTGACGGCGTTGTCGGTGCGGGGCCTGCGACGGCCCGTTTTCCCCAGCAATCATCTGCTGCCCCGCTGGTCAGTGACCTACCCACCCCTGGCGTCAGAAACTTACTTGACGCCCGGCTAGTAACTCTTCTACCTTCTTACCGCACAAAAAACTAGCCGGGCGGCAAGTAAGTAAGAACGGATGGGGTAAGAATGGGGACGTCGCGCACCGCGACCCCGACGGGGGAAGCACAGGAACCAGCGCAGAGCACGGGCAAACAGCCCGCCAGCGTACGCACGGTGCTCTTCGCGCTGATGATCGCGATGCTGCTCGCGATGCTGGACAACATGATCGTCGGCACCGCGATGCCGACGATCGTCGGTGAACTGGGCGGACTGTCCCACCTGTCGTGGGTCGTCACCGCCTACACCCTGGCCACCGCCGCCTCGACCCCGATCTGGGGCAAGCTCGGCGACATGTACGGCCGGAAGGGCGTCTTCCTGACGTCCATCGTGATCTTCCTGATCGGCTCGGCGCTCTCCGGTATGGCGCAGGACATGGGCCAGCTGATCGGTTTCCGCGCCGTCCAGGGTCTGGGCGCGGGCGGCCTGATGGTCGGCGTCATGGCGATCATCGGTGATCTGATCCCGCCGCGGGAGCGCGGCAAGTACCAGGGCATGATGGCCGGCGTCATGGCCGTCGCGATGATCGGCGGCCCGCTGGTCGGCGGCACCATCACCGACCACCTCGGCTGGCGCTGGAGCTTCTACATCAACCTGCCGCTCGGCGCGATCGCCCTGATCGCGGTCGGCGCGGTGCTGCACCTGCCGAAGAAGCGGTCCCAGACCCGGATCGACTACGCGGGCGCGGCCCTGCTGACCATCGGCATCACCTCGCTGGTGCTGCTCACCACCTGGGGCGGCACCGAGTACGACTGGCTGTCGAAGCAGATCGTGGGCCTGGGCGTCCTGGCCGTCGTCGCGCTCGTCGCCTTCGTCCTCGTCGAGCGCAAGGTCAGCGACCCGGTGGTGCCGCTGCGGATCTTCCGCAACGGCAACTTCTCGCTGGTCACCGTGATCGGCTTCCTGGTCGGCTTCGTGATGTTCGGCTCGATGACCTTCCTGCCGCTCTACCAGCAGACCGTGCAGGGCGCCTCGGCGACCAACTCCGGCCTCCTGCTGCTGCCGATGCTGCTGTCGATGATGGCGGTCTCGCTGGTCGCGGGCCGGGTCACCACCACGTCCGGCAAGTACAAGATCTTCGTCACCAGCGGCGGCGCCCTGATCACCGTGGGCCTGTTCCTGCTGTCCCTGATGGACACCACGACCACGCGCTTCACGTCCGGCCTCTACATGGCCGTCCTCGGCGCCGGTATGGGCTTCCTGATGCAGACGACGATGCTGATCGCCCAGAACAGCGTCGAACTGCGGGACATGGGCGTCGGCTCCTCGTCGGCCACCCTGTTCCGTACGATCGGCGGCTCGTTCGGCGTCGCGATCATGGGCGCGGTCTTCGCCGACCAGGTGAAGTCGACGATGATCGAGAAGCTCGGCGCGGTGGCCGGCCAGAAGATGACCGGCGGCGGCGCCCAGATGGACCCCAAGGCCCTGACCAAGCTGCCGGCGCCGGTGAAGGACGCCTACGCGCACGCGGTGGCGAACGGTGCCCACCAGGTCTTCCTGTGGGGCGCGCTCATCAGCGTCATCGGCTTCGCCGCGGCGTGGTTCCTCAAGGAGATCCCGCTGCGCGGCGGCCCGGCCGCCAAGCCGACGGAGCCGGAGGCTCCGGAGGAGCGGGTGGCGGTCCCCGAGGCCGTCTGACGACCTACGGCATACGAATGGCCCCTGGTACGCGCCCCGTTGCGCGCGCCGGGGGCCGTTCGCCGTTCAGGCGCCGATCGATGGCCCGTCCGCGACGGCCCCGACGGACGCCGATCGGTCGGCGGCCGGGGGTGCGAGCGCCGGCCGGGGCCCATGGGCCCCAAGTGGCGGCGGAGGGGGCGGGGTCGCAGGCCGGCGGGGCCGCCCCGAGTCGTCAGCGCTCCGGCAGCTGGATCACCGGGAAACTCCCGGTGGCCGTAGGCGCGTTCTCCGGGAGCCACAGCACCGACACCGCCCCCGTCGAGCCGTCCGTCAGTTCGTCGGCGTTGCGGAAGGTGAGCCGGGCGCCCAGGACGCGGGCCTGGCCGACCGCGATGGTCAGGCCGAGGCCGTGGCCGACGCCGGCCCGGTCGCTGCTGCCGGTGCGGAAGCGGCTGGGGCCCTCGCGGAGCAGGGCCTCCGGGAAGCCGGAGCCGTGGTCGCGGACCCGGATGACGCGGCCCTCGACCGTGACCTCGATGGGCGGCTTGCCGTGCCGGGAGGCGTTGGCGATCAGGTTGCCCAGGATGCGTTCGAGGCGGCGGGGGTCGGTGGAGACGTCGGCGTCGCGGATCACCTCGACGGTGACGCCGGCGTCGAGGGCGCGGACCCGCCGCGTGACGAACTCGCCCAGCGCCACGTCCTGGAGCTCGGCCCGCTCGGCATGGCCGTCGAGACGGGCCACCTCCAGCACGTCCTCGACCAGCGTCCGCATCGCCTGCGCCCGGTCCCGGACCAGCTCCGAGGGCCGCCCGGGCGGCAGCAGTTCGGCCGCCGTCAGCAGCCCCGTCACGGGCGTCCGCAGCTCGTGCGCGATGTCCGCGGTCACCCGCCGCTCCGCCTCGATGCGCTGCTGGAGGGCGTCGGACATGGCGTCCACCGCCCATGCCAGATCGTCCGTCTCGTCGCGGACCCGGCCACCGCCCACCTCGTCGCGGATCCGGACCGAGGTGTCCCCGTCCGCCAGCTTCCCGGCCGCCGCCGCGGCCTTCCGCAGCCGCTTCGACAGCCGGCCGCCCACCAGGACGCCCAGCGCGCACCCGCCGACGACCACCGCCGTGGAGCCGAGCAGCAGCGCCTGGTCCAGGTCGTCCAGCACCTGGAACCGGTCGGGGAAGCGGTCGTGGATCGACAGCACCCGCCCGTTGCCGAGCGGCGAGGCGGCCCACACCTCGGGCGCGGTGTGGCCGGTGTCCTCCAGGTACGTGGCCCGGTCGCCCTCGCCGACCTCCTTGCGGAGCGGCCGCGGCAGCGCCGGGTCGTCGATCTTCGCGCCGAACTGGAGGCGGTTGGTGGACTCGTAGATCTTCTGCGTGAAGGTGAGGCGCTCTATCTGGACGTCACGGCTGTTGTCGAGCATGGAGACCCGCGCGGCGTTGTGCACGACAAGGCTCAACGCCACCGCGACCAGCGCCCCCACGAGCGCGATCGCGGCGCTGAGCTTCCATCTCAGGCCCGTTCGCAGGGCCAGCCTGACCACCTGCGGCGTCAGCCTCTCAGCTTGTAGCCGAAGCCGCGGACCGTCTCGATCCGGTCCTGGCCGATCTTGCCGCGCAGCCGCTGGACGTGGACGTCCACGACCCGGGTGTCGCCGCCCCAGCCGTAGTCCCAGACCCGCTCCAGCAGCCGGTCGCGGGAGAGGACGGTGTTCGGCGCGGTGGAGAACTCCAGCAGCAGCCGCATCTCGGTCGGCGTCAGCGCCACCGTCACGCCGCCCTTGCGGACCTCCATGCCCTCGGTGTCGACCTCCAGGTCGCCGAAGCGCAGCAGCGTCTCCGTGAGGCCGTCGTCCTCCGCGGCGCCGGCGCCGGCGCGGTCCGGCCCGCTGGCGTGGCCGAAGCGGCGCAGCACCGCCCGGATGCGGGCGACCAGCACCGCGCCGTCGAACGGCTTGGTGACGTAGTCGTCGGCGCCGGCCTCCAGGCCGAGCACCACGTCGATGGAGTCGGCGCGCGCCGACAGCATGATCACGGGGACGGTGGACTCGTCGCGGATCCGGCGGCACAGGCTCACGCCGTCGAGCCCCGGCACCATGACGTCGAGCAGGGCGATGTCGGGGCGGTTGGCGCGGAACGCCTCCAGGCCCGCGAGCCCGTCGGGCATGGCGGTGACCACGAAGCCGTCCCGCTCCAGCGCGAGTTGGGTGGCTTCGCGGATGACGTCGTCGTCCTCGACGAAGAGCACGTGGGTGTCGGCCATGCGGTTTCTCAACCCTCCGATGCCGTGGCGCCGAGGTCGGCGCCGGCGTCGTCCGGCGCCTCGTCGACGGTGGTCTTGCTGTAATCGGTGTGGTAACGGTCGTACTCGGCGAAGCGGTCGTTCGCCCAGCGGTACGTCATCACATCTTCCCCCGACGGGCAGCACACCTTGTCGCCCGGTTCGTAGGTCTGCTTGGAGACCTCCAGCTCGCCCTTGTCCACCCCGGCGTAGACCGACGGCTGCTCGTTCGCGTACACGTTGTCATACCCGCCCCGGGAACCGGACCGCTCCCGGTAGACGTACGCGCCGAGGCCGACGGAGTCCGCACAGGTCATGACGTTGACGATCACGTCGGGGGACTTGTTGCCGGTCAGTGAGGCGTAGGTCACTTCGATGGGGTACTCGTGCGCCGCGCAGGGCTTGGCGACGGCCCGCTTCACATCCGCGCTGACCTTGGGGTCGCCGGTGAGCAGCCGGACCGCGTTGACCTTCTTGTAGCGCGTGCTCGGCGCGGGCGCCGGGGTGGCGCTCATCGCGCCCCGGGGCGCGGGGGTGTGGCTGGCGGAGCCCTCCTTGCGGATGCCCTCGCCACCGGGGGTGCACCCGGCCAGCAAAAGGCCGACGGCGGCCACCCCCGCCGTGGCCGCGCCGCCCTTGCTCAAACCGCCTCTGGTCAGGCCTCTGGTCAGCCTGTATCTGGACAATCCGCTCCCGCTCACCGTGCCGCTCGCACAGCCGCCGATCCTGTCGTCGCCGTGCCCCCGGCCGCTGTTCCTGTGGAAATTGTCGCGCGCCAAGCTGTGAGCCGGGCTGTGGGCTTGGTTACGTCGCCTGCCGGGCCGCCGCCGGCGCGGCGTGCGCCGCGGACCGGGCCGCCGGCCGTGCTTCCCCCTGCGCCGCCGGTCAGGCCGCGCACCGCTCCCGCTCCTGCTCCCCGCGCTCCAGCACCCGGGCGTCTATGTCACGGCTCTCCAGCTCCTGGCGGAGGCGGGCCAGGGCCCGGTGCAGGGTGCTCTTGACGGTGCCGGTGGACATGCCGAGGGCGGCCGCGGTCTCCTCGGTGCTCATCTGCTCCCAGTGACGCAGCACGACGACGCTGCGCTGCTTGGGGGCGAGCACGCCGAGGATGTCCATCAGCAGGGCCCGGTCGGCGCGCTGCTCGCTGCCGTCGTCGACGCTGGCGTCCGGGAGCTGCTCGGTGGGCACCTCTTCCAGCTTGCGGGCGCGCCACCACTCGGTACGGGTGTTGATCATGACGCGGCGGAGGTAGGCGTCCGCCAGCGACTTGTCCGCGATGCCGTCCCAGCGGCCGTAGGTGCGGACGAGGGCCGTCTGCAGCAGGTCCTGGGCGTCGACCGGATCCGGCACCAGGCGCCGGGCACTGCGCAGCAGGGCATCCTGCCGGGTCCGCACGTACTCTTCGAAGTCCAGTACCTTGCCGCCGCTGGTCGCCATTCCGACGCCTCCGATCCGCTTACGTTTCCCCGCGTTGTCCGTGCCGGTGGTCATCTCCAGCACGGGAATGACGCTACGGAGGGGGTGTTGCGGCGTAATGTGCGTCGGCCCCTCAAGGAGGGCACGGAAGACCGTCGGTTGTGTAACAGCGCGCCGGGGGTCATACCTCGGGCGGACAAGGGCCGCCACGCCGTCATACTCCGGACGGACGGCAGACCCCCGCCGAGGGGGGCGAAGGTCCTACGGCGGAGCGCGACATGCGCCCGCGACGGCCGAAGAGCGAGGGAACGCGCCTTATTGGGGCGCCTTTTCGGTCAGTTCCGCGGGAGTTCGGTTTCTGCTGGCGATGTGTTGTGCCGCCTCCCGTCCCCGGTGGGGAGAAGCCGACGGGCGCGGCCCCTGGAGAGGGACCGCGCCCGTGAAGACGTACGGAACGCCGCCGGCGTCACCTGACGGGACCGTGACCTGGGCGACTGCGCCCGGACGGAACCGCGAGGTGACGCAACCGTCCGGTGGATCAGGAGTGCGGCAGGCGGTAGCGGCCGCCGCCCAGTGGCTCCACCAGACCGTCCGAGACCAGGCCGTCCAGGGCGCGGGCCCGCTGGATCGGCTCGTCCCACACCTGGTCCAGGACGCCCTGCGGCACCGGCGCGACCGCCTCGCGCAGCACGGCCAGCAGCTTGCCGCGCACCTGGCGGTCGGTCCCGGCGTAGGCCTGGGTGCGGCGCGGCGGACCCTCATGGGCCGGCGAACCGGCCAGCCGCCAGGCGCACTGGGCGACGATCGGGCAGCGGTGGCACTCCGGGCCGCGCGCGGTGCAGACCAGGGCGCCCAGCTCCATCGTGGCCGCGGCCCAGCGGGCCGCGAGGCCCTCGTCCTCGGGGAGCAGGGCACGGGCGAGCTTGCGCTCGGCGGCGGTGGTGGCGTTCGGCGGGTACTGGCGGCCGGTGACCGCGCGGGCGAAGACCCGCCGCACGTTGGTGTCCAGTACCGCGTGCCGCTGCCCGTAGGCGAAGGAGGCGACGGCCGCCGCGGTGTACTCGCCGACGCCGGGCAGAGCCAGCAGCTGGGCGTGCTCACGGGGGACGTCGCCGCCGTGGCGCTCCTGTATGGCGGAGGCCGCGGCGTGCAGCCGCAGCGCGCGCCGCGGATAGCCGAGCCGGCCCCAGGCGCGCACCGCCTCGCCGGGCGGCTCCGCGGCGAGGTCGGCGGGCCGGGGCCAGCGGGCCAGCCACTGCTCGTACACCGGCAGCACGCGGCTGACCGGGGTCTGCTGGAGCATGAACTCGCTCACCATCACGCCCCAGGCGCCCGCCTCGGGGCGGCGCCAGGGCAGATCGCGGGCGTGCTCGGCGAACCAGTCGGTGACCGGGCCGTGCAGCCCGGTCCCGTCCGTGGCCCCCGCGGCCGATGCGGCGGCGGAGGCGTTCTCGGCGACGGCGGTCATGGCACTGGGAATGGCAGGCGTGGAAGTCATGGCACTGCCGATCCTGGCACGCCCGCCCGCCCCCGGGGAACGCACCCGCCCCGCCCCGCCGTGCGCCCACCCACACGCAGGAAGGGGCGGGGCTCCCAGGGAGCGGCACCGGCCACCGGGCCGCGGGCCGGTGCGCGTGAGGCGACAGGGGCGTACGAGGATGCAGTCATGGAGGAGACGAGCGGTACACAGGGCGCCGGGGGCCGGGCGGAAGAGACCGGGGGAGCGAGCGGGGGCGCGGCCGGCGGCGGGGCCTGCCCGGCCGGCATCCGGCGGGCGCTGGACACGCACACCACCGTGACGCTGGCGTACGCGGACGAGGACGGGCCGCAGGCGTGCGCGGTGCTCTACGCCGCCGGGGAGGCCGCCGACGGGGCGCCGGTGCTGTACTTCGTCACCTCCGCGAGCACCCGGCACGGCCGGGCCCTGGGGGAGCCCGGTGCGCGGGTGGCGTTCACGGCGCAGCGGGACGGCCAGGAGTGGAGCGGGCTGACCGGCATTCAGGGGCGGGGCGGATGCCGCCCGTTGAGCGGGGACGAGCGGGACGCCGGATGGCGCGTCTACACCGCCCGCTTCCCCTTCGTCGCGGCCGACGCGCGGCTGCGCGCGGCCCTGGAGCGGACCGCGCTGTGGGAACTGCGCCCGGACTGGCTGCGGTTGATCGACAACGCGCAGGGTTTTGGCCACAAGGAGGAGTGGCGGGCGTAGCCCTCCTGAGGGGGCGGGACGGCGCGTCGGCGGTCGGCGGGGTGCGGGGCGTGCGCCGCGGGCACGGCCGGCGTTGGGCGGTGGCGCGTTGCGGAAAAGCGCTGGTGTGGGCATGTACGCACGGTCACCGGGCTGATGATGGGAAAAGTTGCTGTCCGATGCGGCGGGTACTGGCCGGTGCCGGTCCGGATCTCTCGTAGAGTTTCAGCGTGGGATCACTGCGCAATCCGATCGGGCCGCTTCCCTCCTCCATCTACTGGCGGCGGAGGGCCGTTGCGCTGGCCGTCGTCGTCCTCCTGGCCGCCCTGGTGGTGTGGGTGCTCACCATGGGCGGGGGTGAGGACAGGACGGCGGCCGAGGGCAAGGGCGCGCAAGGATCCGGACCCGCCGCCTCCATCACACCGGGACCCGCGCCCAGCGGACCGGCGATCAGTCAAAAGCCCGGTGGCCGCGACGAGTCGGGCGGCGGGTCCTCGGGCTCCGGAGGCGGCTCCACGGGCGGTGGCGGCGCGGGCGGCGGAGGCGGCGGTTCCGCGGCGGGCGGCGCCGGCTCCGGCGGCACCCCGATCGGCCAGGCCGCGGGCGACGACTCCCCCGTCGCGGCGGGCCCGTCGCTCGCCAACTGCGCCTCGGACACCGTGGAGTTGAAGCTGCGCAGCGTCAAGGACTCCTACGGGCCGGACGACAAGCCGAAGTTCGAGCTGGCCGTGCACAACTCCGGTGGCGCGGCCTGCAAGGTGGACCTCGGACGCAAGGCGGCGGTGCTCACCATCACCGACACCGCGGGTGACGACCGGGTGTGGGCCTCCGGCGACTGTCCGTCGAGCAGCTCCCCGGCGCTGCTCCAGGTGCCCGCCAAGGGCACGGTGACCCGCACCGTCGCCTGGGACCGCCGGGCCAGCGGCCCCCAGTGCGAGACGCCGAGCGCGGCGACGGTGCCGGCCGGCACGTACCTGATCGAGGCGAAGGTGCCGGGGCTGACGGCGGTGCACACGACGTTCGAACTGGCCAAGGACTGACGGCCGGGGCCGGCCGCCGAGGGGCGTCCAGGGCGCCGGGCCGGCGTCGGACGGCCTGGTGCGGAGGGCCGGTCCGGAGGGGCCCGCGGGGCCGGCGGTGGAACTGGCCGGGGAACGGGCCGCCCCTGCGCGTACCGGTCCGAGCGGGGTGCGCCAGGGCGTGTCGTCACACTGGCGGTGTCCGGCCGGAGGCCGCACGGCAGGCGCCGGTTCGGCGACGCGCCCTAGACGTACCGCTCCAGGATCGACGACTCGGCCAGGCGGGAGAGGCCCTCGCGGACCGTGCGGGCGCGGGTCTCGCCGACGCCCTCGACCGCCTGGAGGTCGTCCACGCTGGCCGCGAGGAGCTTCTGGAGGCCGCCGAAGTGGTCCACCAGGCGGTCGATGACCGCGCCGGGGAGGCGGGGGACCTTCGCCAGCAGCCGGAAGCCGCGCGGCGAGACCGCCGAGTCCAGCGACTCGGGGGAGCCGCTGTAGCCCAACGCGCGGGCCACGATGGGGAGTTCGATCAGCTCGGTGTGGCTGAGGGCGTCCAGCTCGGCCAGCGCCTCGGCGACCGTGCGGGAGCGCTTGGCGGTCGGCTCGGGGACGTAGTCCCGGGCGACCAGTTCGCGCTCCGGCTCCACGCCGGCGATCAGCTCTTCGAGCTGGAGGGCCAACAGGCGGCCGTCGGTGCCCAGTTCGACCACGTACTCGGCGATCTCGGTGGCGATCCGGCGGACCATCTCCAGGCGCTGGGCGACCGCGGAGACGTCGCGCACCGTGACCAGGTCCTCGATCTCCAGGGCGGAGAGGGTGCCGGCGACCTCGTCCAGACGGAGCTTGTAGCGCTCCAGGGTGGCCAGCGCCTGGTTGGCGCGGGAGAGGATCGCCGCGGACTCCTCCAGCACGCGCCGCTCGCCGTCCACGTAGAGCGCGATCAGGCGCATGGACTGGCTGACCGAGACCACCGGGAAGTTGGTCTGGATGGAGACCCGTTGGGCGGTGCGGTGGCGGGTGCCGGTCTCCTCGGTGGGGATGGAGGCGTCCGGCACCAACTGGACACCGGCCCGGAGGATCTTGGTGATGTCCTTGTCGAGGACCAGCGCGCCGTCGAGCTTGCACAGCTCGCGCAGGCGGGTGGCGGTGAACTCGACGTCGAGGACGAAGCCGCCGGTGCACATCGACTCGACGGTCTTGTCGAAGCCGAGGACGATCAGGGCGCCCGTATTGCCCCGGAGGATGCGCTCCAGGCCGTCCCGCAGGGCCGTACCGGGCGCGACGGCGCTCAGGGAGGCGCGCATCAAGCTCTCGGTGCCGGAGCTTCCTCCGGACCTGCCGGGAGACGACGCCCGGTCGTTCGCTGCCACTGCACTCCTCCGTCGCATGGTCTGTCGGTCCGGGCCGCCCGGCCGGTGCCGCGGTGCGTACCACAAGGAGCGTACGTGGCCGGTGGGGGACGGCGGTGACGGGCGTAGACCGGGGCAAAGTCTACCGGCGTGCTTCCTCCTCCCGCGGGGCCTCCCGGCGGACCCGCTTGGGCAGCACGGACAGTGCCTGGCCGATGTCGGCGACCTCCAGGACCCGCATCCCGTCGGGGATCTTTCCGGGGTCGGTGGGGACCAGGGCGTGGGTGAAGCCGAGCCTGGCCGCCTCGGCCAGGCGGCGCTGGACGCCGGTGACCCGCCGGACCTCGCCGGCCAGCCCGACCTCGCCGATGGCGACGAGGTTCTTCGGCAGGGGGGTGTCGCTGGCGGCGCTGGCCAGGGCGAGGGCGACCGCGAGGTCGGCGGCCGGCTCGCTGAGCTTCACCCCGCCGACCGTGGCGCTGTAGATGTCGCGCTTGCCGAGGGCGCTGATCCGGCCGCGCTGCTCCAGGACCGCGAGCATCATCGAGACCCGGGAGGTCTCCAGGCCGGAGGTGGTGCGCCGGGGGGAGGGGATCTGGGAGTCGACGGTCAGCGCCTGGACCTCGGCGACCAGCGGGCGGCGGCCCTCCAGGGTGACCGTCAGGCAGGTGCCGGGCACCGGCTCGGCGCGGCGGGTCAGGAAGAGGCCGGAGGGGTCGGCGAGGCCGGTGATGCCCTCGTCGTGCAGCTCGAAGCAGCCGACCTCGTCGGTGGTGCCGTAGCGGTTCTTCACGCCGCGGACGAGGCGGAGCCGGGCGTGCCGGTCGCCCTCGAAGTGCAGGACGACGTCGACCAGGTGCTCCAGGAGGCGGGGGCCGGCGATGGCGCCGTCCTTGGTGACGTGGCCCACCAGGAGGGTGGACATGCCGCGCTCCTTGGAGGCCCGGATCAGCGCGCCGGCGACCTCGCGGACCTGGGCCATGCCGCCGGGGGCGCCGTCGATCTCGGGGGAGGCGACGGTCTGCACGGAGTCCAGGATGAGCAGCGAGGGCTTGACGCTGTCCAAGTGGCCCAGGACCGCGGAGAGATCGGTCTCGGCGGCCAGATAGAGATCCTCGTCGAGGGCGTTGATGCGGTCGGCTCGCAGCCGGACCTGGCTGGCGGACTCCTCGCCGGTGACGTAGAGCGTGCGGTGCTCGGCGGAGGCGGCCTTGGCGGCGACGTCCAGCAGGAGGGTGGACTTGCCGACGCCGGGCTCGCCGGCCAGCAGCACCACCGCGCCGGGGACCAGCCCGCCGCCCAGCACGCGGTCCAGCTCCGGCACGCCCGTCGAGCGGGCGGTGGCCTGCTTGCCGTCGACCTGGCCGATGGGCAGTGCGGCGGTGGTGACCCGGCCGGGCGCGGTGGTGCGCACCGCGGGGGTGCCGCCGAACTCCTCGACCGTGCCCCACGCCTGGCACTCCGGGCAGCGGCCGAGCCACTTGGCGGTGGTCCAGCCGCACTCGGTGCAGCGGTACGAGGGGCGCTCCTTGGCCGACGATTTACGAGTTGCCATGACGCCACCGTAGCGGCGGGGTGTGACAGCGGGCCCTGCCGAGCCCCCGGCGGACAGGGCGACCGCCGGCGACGGGGGGCCGTGCGGGGCGGCCGGGTGGCGTGCGCCGAGCGTGCGCGGCGGCGGAATAGCAGATGTGTGTCCTCTTTTGAGGGAGATGGTCACCCGTAAGGGTTAAAAGTGACCCCGCTACGCAGGCATGGCTGCATCATCGGCCTACCGTCGCCGGGGTGATGAGCAGCAGGCCCGAGCACCCGACGCACACCACCGGCGCACTCCGGTCGCGCACCTCCGCACCGCGCCGGCACCGGCCGCAGACCGACGGGCGGCCTCCCCGCCCTGAGCCCCAGGACCGCTACGAGCCCCATCTGGACGGGCTGTTCACCTATTGCCTGTCCGTGCTGTGCGAGCACGACGCGGCCGCCGCCGTGCTCGGCGAGGCGCTGGCGCTCGCCGAGCGCCAGCACGGCCGGCGCCCCGCCGACCCCGCCCTCTTCCGCCCCTGGCTCTACGCCCTGGCCCGCTGGGCGTGCCTGCGCCGGCTCGCCGAGCAGGCCGCCCAGGCCCCCCAGGAGGCAGTCGGCCCGCCCGATGAGGGACCGCCCCCGGCACGCCGGCGCGAACTGGCCACGCTGGCCTGGCCGGAGGCGGCCGGCACCACCCCCGAGCAGCGCGAGGTGCTGGAGCTGTCGGCGCGCCACCGGCTGGCGCCGGACGGTATCGCCGCGGTGACCGGCGCCGACCCCACCGCCACCCGCACGCTGCTGGCCACCGCGTCCTGCGAGGTGGAGCGGACCCGGGCGGCGCTGGCGGTGGTCGAGTTCGGGCGCTGCCCGGACGTCGGGCGGCTCGGCGGCGACGGCCAGATGCTGCTGGGCGCGGCGCTCCGCCGGGAGCTGGTGCGGCACGTCGACGACTGCGCGGAGTGCCGCCGGACCGCCGAGCTGGCCACCGTCGCCGGGCCCTGGCCGGGCACCGCGCCGGCCGACCAGGGCTCGCTGCCGCTGGTCACCGCGGACCGGACGGCGGTGCGCGGGGCCCTGGCGGCGGCCCGCTCGACGCGGTCGGGGCGGGCCGAAGGGGTGCCCGGTACGGCTCCCGCACCGGCCGGTCGGAGCGGTGGAGTAAACGGTTCTCCACGCTATGACCGCAGGGGTTTCCCGCTCGCCCCCACCGACCGGACCGCCCGCCGCCGGCGGCTGCGCAGCCGCGCGCTGACCACCGCCGTCGTGGCGACGGTGCTGGCCGCGCCGGTGCTCGCGCTGTGGGCGGCCTACCGCAGCGCCCCGGAGGCCGGCGGCACGGACGTGCTGCCGACGGTGGCGGCCAACGAGGTCGCGGGAACGGTGACCGGCGGCAAGCTCGTCGGCAGCCGCTACGAGAACGCGGGCAACTCCCGCTCGACGGCGCCCCGTATCGACTCCCGGCCCGGTGGGGCGTCGGACGTCTCCGTCGCGGTGCTGAGCGCGGCCGCCGGCCCGACGCCGCCCACCGGCCGGGAGGAACGGGGGCCGGGGCGGCTGACGGTCGCCGCGCGGCCGGCCGCCGGCACCACGGTCATCACGATCAGCGCCGCCGGCGGCACCCCGGTGCGCTGGCGGGCCGCGGTGCGCGCCCCCTGGCTCCAACTGAGCCACACCGCGGGGGAGTTGCGGCCCGGCCAGAAGGCGCGGATCACGGTCTACGTGGACCACGACCGGGAGCCCGAGGGGCCCTGGCGCTCCACGATCGCCATCCGGCCCGGCGGCACCACCGTGACCCTGGAGGGGCACGGTACGGCGGAGCCGGCCCCGGCGTCGGACGAGGAGCGGGGGAGCCCGGCGCCCGTGCCGCTGTCGTCGCGCCCGTCGTCGCACCGCCCGGCACCGCGCTCGACGCGCCCCGGGCCGACGCGGCCGGCGCCCTCGCATCCGGCGCCGTCACCGTCGCCCCCGCGCGTCTCGCCGACGCCCGCACCCACGCCCCCGCACACCTCGCCCGCGCCGACGCGGTCGTCGCCGCGGCCGAGCGGGAGCGCGGTGCCGGCCGGCGGGTCCGGGCCGCCGATGACACCGTGGAACACCGCGCGCCCGGCGGACTGAGGCGCCGGGCCGCCGCCGGGACGTCGGGTGGCGGGTCGTCGGTCGCCGAGGGCGGGGCCGCAGGGATGCCGGCCGCGCCGGCGCCGCCGCCGTCGCCGGTGTCGGCTACTGCGCCCCGGCGGCCCGCGGCCCGGGGTCGGCCGGGTGCGGGGCCAGCGGCAGCTCCGCCGCCAGCCGCTGCTCGCACAGCTCGGCGAGCTTGGCGTAGCCGGCCGGGCCCATCAGCTCGGTCAACTCCGGCTTGTACGTGACGTAGACGGGCTCGCCGGCGCCGTGCGCCGAGGTCGCCGAGGTGCACCACCAGTGCAGGTCGTGGCCGCCCGGACCCCAGCCGCGGCGGTCGTACTCGCCGATCGTGACCTGGAGGATCTGGGTGTCGTCCGGCCGGTCGAGCCAGTCGTAGGTGCGCCGGATCGGCAGCTGCCAGCAGACGTCCGGCTTGGTCTCCAGCGGCTCGCGGCCCTCGCGGAGCGCGAGGATGTGCAGCGAGCAGCCGGCGCCGGCCTTGAAGCCGGGGCGGTTCTGGAAGATGCAGGAGCCCTTCCAGCGGCGGGTCTGCCGCTCGCCGTCCTCGTCCTCCTCGATCCAGCCGGTGTCGGTGCCGACGTCGTGGAACTGCCACAGGTCGGGGGTGAGCCGCGCCACGTGCTGCGCGACCCGCTCCTCGTCCTCCTCGTCGGAGAAGTGCGCGCCGAGCGTGCAGCAGCCGTCGTCCGCGCGGCCGGCCTGGATGCCCTGGCAGCCGCTGCCGAAGATGCAGGTCCAGCGGGAGGTCAGCCAGGTCAGGTCGCAGCGGAAGAGCTGCTCGTCGTCGCCCGGGTCGGGGAAGGTGACCCAGGCACGGGCGAAGTCGAGGCCGACCTCATCGGCCGTGGCCCCGTCGCCGGACCGCGCGGCCGCGGCCGCGGCGGCCTCGGCCCTGGCGGCCTTGGCGCGCCGCTTTTCTTCCTTCTTCAGGGCCTTTTCGGCTTTTTCGTGCTTCGCCTGCTTCGTCTTTGCCACGGGTCCAGCGTACGGCCGGCGCCGGGCCTCTTCCGTCGCAGCAGTAGGTTTCCCCGTATGAGACTCGGTGTCCTCGATGTGGGTTCGAACACGGTCCACCTCCTGGTGGTGGACGCACACCCGGGCGCGCGCCCGCTGCCCGCCTACTCGCACAAGGCGGAGCTGCACCTGGCCGAACTCCTCGACGGGGAGGGTGCCATAAGCGAGGCCGGCGTGCACCGCCTGGTGGCCACCATCCGCGACGCGATGCGGGTCGCCGAGGACAAGGGCGTCGAGGACGTGCTCCCCTTCGCCACCTCCGCGATCCGGGAGGCCAGCAACGGCGAGGAGGTGCTGCGCCTGCTCACCAAGGAGACCGAGGTCACCCTCCAGGTCCTCTCCGGCGAGGACGAGGCCCGGCTGACCTTCCTGGCCGCCCGCCGCTGGCTGGGCTGGTCCGCCGGCCGGCTGCTGGTCCTGGACATCGGCGGCGGCTCGCTGGAGATCGCCTACGGGCTGGACGAGGACCCGGACGTGGCGGTCTCGCTGCCGTACGGGGCCGGCCGGCTGACCGGGGCCGACCTGCGGATCGACCCGCCGGACCCGGAGGACGTCCGGGCGCTGCGGCGCCGGGTGCGGGCCGGGATCGCCCGGGTGGTGAGCGAGTACGCCCGCTACGGCACGCCCGACCAGGTCGTCGGGACGTCCAAGACGTTCAAGGCGCTGGCCCGGCTCGCGGGGGCGGCGCGCTCCTCGGAGGGCCTGTACGTCCAGCGCGAGCTGTCCCGCAAGAAGCTGGAGGAGTGGGTGCCGCGGCTGGCGCAGATGAGCGCCCGGGAGCGGGCCGGGCTGCCGGGGGTGTCCGAGGGGCGGTCGCGGCAGCTGCTCGCGGGGGCGCTGGTGGCCGAGGCGACGATGGACCTGTTCGGGGTGGAGGCGCTGGACATCTGCCCCTGGGCGCTGCGGGAGGGCGTGATTCTGCGGCGGTTGGACCACCTGCCGTAGGGAGCGGCGCCGGCCGGCTGCGCGGTCGCGCCCCGAGGGGCGCGTGGCCGGGTGCCCGCGCTCCGGAATGCGGCGGAGATCACACCCGGCCCCGGGGAGCGGCCGTGCCCCCTGCGTCGTAGGGGTTCTGGCCCGTCACGGGGGTTGCGGCGGGCGGTCCCGGCGTGGTGGACGTCCTGCCCCGCGGGCGGTGTCCGCCCTTACGCTGTCCCTCGTGACAGAGCCAGTGGTGCGGATCCCGAACGCGAAGGTCGCGCTGTCCACGGCTTCGGTCTACCCGGAGTCGACGGCGACGGCCTTCGAGATCGCCGCACGCCTGGGCTACGACGGCGTCGAGGTCATGGTCTGGACCGATCCGGTCAGCCAGGACATCGAGGCGCTGCGCCGGCTCTCGGACTACCACGGCGTGCCGGTGCTGGCCGTGCACGCGCCCTGTCTGCTGATCACCCAGCGGGTCTGGTCCACCGACCCGTGGGTCAAGCTCCAGCGGGCCCGTACCGCCGCGGAGAAGCTGGGTGCCTCCACGGTCGTGGTGCACCCGCCGTTCCGCTGGCAGCGCGGCTACGCCCGGGAGTTCGTCCGCGGCATCTGGCGGATGGAGGGCGAGACCGACGTCCGGTTCGCGGTGGAGAACATGTACCCCTGGCGGTACCGCGACCGCGAGATGCTCGCCTACGCCCCGGACTGGGACCCCACCAACGACGACTACCGGCACTTCACCGTCGACCTCTCGCACACCGCCACCGCGCGGCACGACGCCATGGCGATGGTGGAGCGGATGGGCGACCGGCTGGCGCACATCCACCTCGCCGACGGCAACGGCTCCGCCAAGGACGAGCACCTGGTGCCCGGGCGTGGCAGCCAGCCCTGCGCGGAGCTGCTGGAGCGGCTGGCCGCCACCGGCTTCGACGGCCATGTCGTCGTGGAGGTCAACACCCGCCGGGCGATGTCCGCGGCCGAACGCGAGGCCGATCTGGCCGAGGCGCTCGCCTTCACCCGGCTCCACCTGGCGTCCCCGACCTGGGTTCCCGGCACGTAGCCCGGTGCCCGCGCTGCGGGTGTCCGCAGTCCGGTCCGCCGTCTCACATCCCGGAGACCGTGTCCAGATCCTGGATCGGCAGCGTAATCTCGGAACCAGCCGCCGTACGGCGCCGACGCTGTACGTCCGCATCCCGGCTGTACGCCCGTTTCCGAGGGAGTGACCATCGTGCCCGAGCTGAGGTCCCGCACCGTTACCCACGGCCGCAACATGGCGGGCGCCCGCGCCCTTATGCGGGCCTCGGGCGTAGCGAGCGAGGACATCGGCAAGCCGATCGTCGCGGTCGCCAACTCCTTCACCGAGTTCGTGCCCGGACACACCCACCTCGCCCCGGTCGGCCGGATCGTCTCCGAGGCGATCAAGGCCGCGGGCGCCGTGCCCCGCGAGTTCAACACCATCGCCGTCGACGACGGCATCGCCATGGGCCACGGCGGCATGCTCTACTCGCTGCCCTCCCGCGACCTGATCGCGGACTCGGTGGAGTACATGGTCGAGGCGCACTGCGCCGACGCCCTGATCTGTATCTCCAACTGCGACAAGATCACCCCCGGCATGCTGATGGCGGCCCTCCGCCTCAACATCCCCACGATCTTCGTCTCCGGCGGCCCCATGGAGGCCGGCCGCGCCACTCTGGTCAACGGCACCGTCCGCAAGCTGGACCTGATCGACGCCATGGTGGACGCCTCCAACGAGAACGTCTCCGACGAGGACATCCTCCGCATCGAGGAGAACGCCTGCCCCACCTGCGGCTCGTGTTCGGGCATGTTCACCGCCAACTCGATGAACTGCCTCACCGAGGCGATCGGCCTGTCCCTGCCCGGCAACGGCTCGGTCCTCGCCACCCACACCGCCCGCAAGGCGCTGTACGAGCGGGCCGGCGCCACCGTCGTCGAACTGGCCAGGCGCCACTACGAGCAGGACGACGCCACCGTCCTGCCCCGCAACATCGCCACCCATGCCGCGTTCGAGAACGCCATGGCGCTGGACATCGCGATGGGCGGCTCCACCAACACGATCCTGCACCTGCTGGCCGCCGCCCAGGAGGCCGGCGTCGGCTACGACCTGACCGACATCGACGCCGTCTCGCGCCGCGTCCCCTGCCTGGCCAAGGTCGCCCCGAACGTCGCCCCCGGCGGCACGTACTACATGGAGGACGTGCACCGCGCCGGCGGCATCCCCGCCATCCTCGGCGAGCTGTACCGCGGTGGGCTGCTCAACGAGGACGTGCACACCGTCCACGCCCGGTCCGTCAAGGAGTGGCTGGACGCCTGGGACGTGCGCAGCGGTGCGGCGACCGACGAGGCGGTCGAGCTGTGGCACGCCGCCCCCGGCTGCCGGCGCTCCGCCACCGCCTTCTCGCAGTCCGAGCGCTGGGAGACCCTCGACACCGACGCCGCCGGCGGCTGCATCCGCGACGTGGCCCACGCCTACTCCCAGGACGGCGGCCTGGCCGTCCTGAGGGGCAACCTCGCCGAGGACGGCTGTGTGGTCAAGACCGCCGGCGTCGACGAGTCCATCTGGACCTTCGAGGGCCCGGCCGTCGTCTGCGAGTCCCAGGAAGAGGCCGTCGACAAGATCCTCGCCAAGCAGGTCAAGGAGGGCGACGTCGTCGTCATCCGCTACGAGGGCCCCAAGGGCGGCCCCGGCATGCAGGAGATGCTCTACCCGACGTCGTTCCTCAAGGGCCGGGGCCTGGGCAAGGCGTGCGCCCTGGTCACCGACGGCCGCTTCTCCGGCGGCACATCGGGCCTCTCCATCGGCCACGCCTCCCCCGAGGCGGCCTCCGGCGGCACCATCGCCCTCGTGCAGGACGGCGACCGCATCCGCATCGACATCCCCCGCCGCAGCATCGAACTCCTGGTGGACGAGGCGGAGTTGGCCGCCCGCCGGGAGGCCCTCGGCGGCGTCTACGCCCCGAAGAACCGCGAGCGCAAGGTCTCGGCGGCCCTGCGCGCCTACGCGGCGATGGCCACCAGCGCGGACAAGGGCGCCGTACGGGACGTGAGCAGGCTCGGCTGATCCCCGCCCGGACACCGACCGGCCGCCCCTGTCACGGATGACGGGGGCGGCCGACTCGTTTCCGAGCGGTGCGCCGCGGTCGCGGGGTGCCGACGCGCGTCCCCTCTTGAAGGACGTTGGATAACTGACGTGACGTCAAGGATGCGTGATCACCTGTGAGTTGAGGGGCACCCTCACCACCGACCCGGGTCCGTCGTCGCCACCCCGAAGACCGTGCCGTCGGGGGAGGCCGCGTAGACGCGGTCGTGGGCGGCGTCCAGGGCGGGGGCGGGGACGGCCTGGAGGAAGCCGTTGCGGCGGGTGGCGGTCAGGCGGGGCGAGGTCTGGCCGAGGAGGGCGCCGGTGGCCGTGTCGACGGCGAGCAGGCGCCCGTCGGCGGCGGTGAAGTAGAGGCGGTTGCCGGCGACGACGGGGGCCGAACCGCGGCTGACGGAGGTCTCGGTGACCCAGGTGCGGCCGCCGACGGCCTGGAGGGTGCCGCCCTCGGCCAGGAGGTAGACGGTCTCGTCGTGGACGGTGGCCAGGACGCCGCGCAGCCGGGCGGTGAGCGGGAGCCTGCGGGTCTGGTGGGTGGCCGGGTCGTAGCGGAGGACCGCGGAGGCGACGTTGTCGTAGACGGGGTCGCCGACGGTGAGGTAGACGGCGCCGGAGGTGCCGCGGCCGGCCAGGGTGAGGAGGCCGGGGAGCCGGCGGGACCAGCGGAGCGAGCCGTCGGCCGGGTCGATGGCGGTGAGTCGGGTGGCGGCGCCGGTGGGGAGGGTCTCGGCGGCGTACGCGGTGTGCGGGTCGCCGTACGAGGTGAAGTGGGGGAAGCGGTGGTCGGGGAAGCGCTTGCGCCACCGGGTGGCGTGGGTGGTGGAGTCGAGGGCGGTGACGGTGCCGTCCCCGGCGGTCAGGAGGATGCGGTCGCCGACCACCGCCGCGCCGCCCGCGTAGCCGGAGACGTCCAGGCTCCAGCGGACCGCGCCGTTGCCGCCGGCGGACGGGTCGAGGGCCAGCAGGCGTTTGCCGCCGTCGGCGAAGACGTAGAGCCGGCCGCCGGAGAGGACCGGGGCGGTCGGGGCGTTGGCGACCGGGCCCGTGGGGGCGCCCTTGTGGCGCCAGGCCACCTCGCCGGAGCCGGGGGAGAGGCGGGCCGCGGGCAGACCGGACTGGCCGCAGAAGACGGCGCCGGCGCCGACCGTGCAGTACGGCATCTCGGCGGCGGAACCGGCGGGGCGCTTGACGATCGTGGTGCGCCAGGGGTGGAAGGCGGCACGCGGGCCGGTCGGCGCGTGGGTCTGGAGCGCGGGGTCGTCGGGGGAGCCGGGGGTGAGGGCCCAGGCGGCGGTGAGCGCGCCGGCGAGGACGACGAGAGCCGTGGCGGCCCACAGGAGACGACGGCGGGGGCGGGTGCGGTGCGGGCCGGCCGCGGGCGCCTCTTCCGTGGAGGGCGCGGGCACGCGGGCGGCGTCCGGGGTGCGGGCGCGGACGTGGGTGGTCTCGGCGCGCGGCGGGTCGGACTCGGCGCGCAGCGGCTGCCGCGGGCCGGGCACCCGGGTGTCGCCGGGGACCGTGTCCGGTATCGCGTCGGCGGCCGGCACCAGGTCGGCCGGCACCGTCATCGGCGCGTCCGTGCACAGCAGTTGCATCAGCCGGTCCGGGGTCGGGCGGCGGGCCGGGTCCTTGGCCAGGCAGCTCTCGACGAGCGGGACGAGCTCCGCCGGCACCCCGGAGAGGTCCGCCTCGTCGTGCACCACCTGGTACGCGACGAGGTAGGGGCTGTCCGAGTCGAACGGGCCGCGCCCGGTGGCGGCGTGCACCAGCACCGACCCCAGGGCGAAGACGTCCGCCGCCGGGCCGACCTCGCGCGGCCGCTGGAACTGCTCGGGGGCCATGAACGGCGGGGTGCCGATCAACTTCCCGGTCTCGGTGCGCATCTCGCTGTCGGACGGCCGGGAGATCCCGAAGTCGATGACCTTCGGCCCGTCGGCGGCGAGCAGGACGTTGCCGGGCTTGAGGTCGCGGTGCACCACGCCCGCCCGGTGGATGTCGCGCAGCGCCTCGGCCAGGCCCGCGCCCAACTGGCGCACCTCGGCGGGGGCCAGCGGGCCGTTCCGCTTCACATGCTCGGAGAGCGTCGGGCCGGCGATGTGGAGGGTCGCCATCCAGGGGCGGTCGGCGTCCGGGTCGGCATCCACGACGGGGGCGGTGAAGGCACCGCTGACCCGCCGGGCGGCGGTCACCTCCTGCCGGAACCGCCCCCGGAACTCCGGGTCCTGGGCGAAATCGGCGTGGATGACCTTGACCGCGAGCAGCAGTCCGGAGGAGGACCGGGCGAGATGGACCACGCCCATGCCCCCGGAGCCCAGCCGCGCCTCCAGGCGGTAGTGCCCGGCGTATTCCGGACGCTCCGCTTCCGGGCCGGGCCCGGAGTCGCGCAGCGGCGGCATCGTTCCACCCCCGTGTCGGTCCCCTACCAAATCGGTCGCAAGTGCGACGCGCGGAGCCTAGTCGATGGCGCGTCCCGGACGGGGGAGGCTTGCTAGCGTGCGCGTCAAGGGAGTCGAACAGGCGCCCGGCAGCGCACCGTCCGACGCCATCGGACGGCCATCCGACACGGGGGGAACAGTCATGACCACGCAGGAATTCCAGCAGGACGGCACGGCGGACACCGCGGGGGAGCCGGTACCGCTTCGTGCGTCGCTCGCCGCGTCCAGCTATCCCGTCGCGGCCGGCTACCGCGTCAACGTCCGCCAGGGGCCCGGCACCAACACCCCGATGGTCCGCCAGCTGCCGGTCGGCGCCCAGATCACCATCCGCTGCCAGCAGCGCGGCGAGTGGGTCACCGGCCCCTGCGGCACCACCAACCTCTGGGACAGCATCGGGCCCGGCCAGTACGTCTCCGACGCCTATGTGCGCACCGGCAGTAGCGGCATGGTCGCCCCCAGCTGCATGAGCTGACGCGGCGGTCGGCCGCACGGCGGGGCCGGCGGGCCCCCGGGGATAATCGATGCCATGAGCGATGCGCAGCGGACCGAGACCCCGGGCGGCCCGGAGCCGGAGGAGATCCGCTTCTTCGGCACCACCTGGGTCGAGCACCACGGCGGCTACGGCCTGCGCCGGGCCGGGGTCGCGGTGGGCTCGCTGGTCCTGGCCGCCGTCGGCGCGCTGGTGCTGCGGTTCGCCTTCCAGGGCCTGGAGATCGCCGCCGTCGGCTCGTTCGTCAACATCCTGGTGGTGGCCGGCTTCGCGATCTGCAACGCGCTGGCCTTCCGCCGCACCTGGGAGGGGTTCGTGCGCCGCCCGGACCTGGCCGCCGACAGCGCCGCCGAGCGGTCGGCGCAGAGCCTGATGCTGATCGGCTTCATCGGCTCGCTGCTGGCGTACTTCTGCCGCAGCCTGGTCGAGGCGCCCGGCGAGAAGCTCCGCCGCGGCGAGTACGAGGCGGCGCGGGAGCGCTACGCCCGCCGCCGGGAGACCCGGGCGGGCAACCCGGCGGCCCGCACCCCCAAGGGGAAGAAGCGCCGCTAGGGCGCTTCTGACCGGCCCCGGGGCGTCACGCCCCCGCCCGCCGGGCGGCGGCGTAGCGCGCGGCCAGGGCGCCGAACACCGCGTGCGGCTCCCAGTGCGCCTCCTCGTCGAGCATCCGCACCACGCCGTACGAGGAGAGGTCGGCGGGGCCCACCTTGCCGAAGGAGGCGAAGGTGAACCACAGCGCGGTGTCCACCCCCTCCTCCTCGAAGACGTCGAGGAGCTCGCCGAAGTACCGCACCTGTTCGCCCTCGTCGGGCACCGCGTCCGCCGGCGGCTGCCAGGCCGTCCCGCCGAGCGCGCCGGCACCCTCGTAGGGGCACGTCCCGAACTCGGTCACCGCGACCGGCTTCCCGTGCGCCGCGTGCCCGCGCAGCTCCTCCCGGTAGGTGTCGGCGTTGTACGCGGCCCGGTACGCGTCCACCCCGACGATGTCGAACGGCGTCCAGTCGACCGCCTCCCAGGGCCCCGCGGCGTAGCTGATCCGGCCCCCGAAGCGCTCCCGGACGACCCCGGCGGCCTCGGCGAGGAAGGCGTTCAGCCGCTCCTGCACCGGGCCGAGCGCCATCCACCAGTCCAGGTCGGCGGTGGCCATCGCCGTCAGCCGGTCGCGGTAGCGGTCCCCGGGGACGAAGCCGGCGCAGAACGCGCTCAGTTCGCACCCGGTGACGAAGACCACCTCGGCCCCGGCCCGCCGGACCTCCTCCGCCCGCTCGGCACACTCCGCGAGGAACGGCAGCAGCTCCTCGGGCGTGCGGTCCACGGGGAACGGCGCGAACCACACCTCCAGCCCGGCGTCGGCCGCGCAGCGCGCCGCGGTGCTCAGCCGCTCGGGCCGCCCGCCCGAGATCCGCACCGCGTCGCAGTGCAGCTCCCCGGCGATCACGCCCATGTCCCGGCGCACCACCGCCTCGGTGAAGCTCTTCCGCGTGAGCTCGTCCCCGGGCAGGAACCCGGTGTCGTAGTTGATGCCGCGTGCGCGCATGCCGCTCCTCGTCTCCCCCGTCGTGCGGCCGGCGGGCCGGGCCACGGCGCCGGCCGGGTCCGCACCGGCCATCGGGCCGATTCTCCAGCAGGGCGGTCCCGTCCGGGCCGGAATCCACGCGATCGCGGTCGTGCGGAACGCCCCGACAGCCGTCGTCCCGCGGGCAGTTGGGCCCGCGGGCCGCCGGTCTCATGGGCAGTGGCACGGACGGCACCGTTCCGGGGCAGGATGCCGCCGTGCAGCCTCCGAAGCCGCCCGGTTGTCACACCCCGCCCCTCGGCGTCGTCCTCCTTCCGGGGCCGCCGGCGCACGGACCGCGGCCCGCGACCGGAGAGGCGGGAGCGGACATGGCGGAGCGGGACCACGGGACGACGGCGGACGTGCGGGGCGGGGCCGCGCGGCTGGCGCGGTTCGAGGAGCAGCGGGCCCGGCTGTGGGGCGTGGCGTACCGGATCACGGGGACGGTCAGCGACGCCGACGACGTCGTCCAGGAGGCGTGGCTGCGCTGGCAGGCCCTCCCCGAGGACCCGCCCGTGGAGAGCCCGCGCGCCTTCCTCACCACCGTGGTGAGCCGGATCTGCTACGACCTGCTGGGCTCGGCCCGGTCCCGGCGCGAGCTGTACGTGGGGCCGTGGCTGCCGGAACCGGTGCTCGACGGGGCCGCCGGCACCGGCCCGGCCGGCGCTCCGGTCGGCCCCGAGGACCGGGTGACCCTCGACGAGTCCGTGGGCATGGCCCTGCTGACCGTCCTGGAACGGCTCACCCCGGCCGAGCGCACCGCCTTCGTCCTGCACGACGTCTTCGCCGTGCCGTTCCCGGAGATTGCCGAGGCGGTCGGCCGCACCCCGGAGGCGGTCCGGCAGCTGGCCTCGCGCGCCCGCCGCCGGGTGCGGGCCGAGGCGCCGCGCCGCACCGTCGACCGGGCCGAGCACCGGCGCACCGTCGAGGCGTTCCTGTCGGCCGTCACGGGCGGGGACTTCGAGGCGCTGCTGGCCGTCCTCGACCCGGAGGTGGTGTGGCGCTCGGACGGCGGCGGCAAGGTCAGCGCGGCCCGCCGGCCGGTGCTGGGCCGGGAGAAGGTCGCCCGCTACGTCTGGGGCATGGTCACCCGCAGGCTCGACCCGGCGACCATGCGGCTGGTCGTCAGGGACGTCAACGGCGCCCTGGGGATGGTCTTCGCGGACACCACGGGCGGCTACCCGTCCGGGGTCTTCGCCTTCACCGTCCACGACGGGAAGATCACCGAGGTGGACGCCGTGATCAATCCCGACAAGCTCGGCCACCTGGACCTCGCCGAGGAATGAGCCCGGCCCTCGGCCCCGGCCCCGGCGGCCTCAGGCGGCGTCGTACTCCCACTCCGGCTGCCCGTCCCCGTAGAGCCAGTCGTCGAACAGATCGGTCAGGTCCTCGTCGGTGCGGTCCTGGCAGAACGCGATGAAGTCGTCGGTGTCGGCGCCCGCGTGCCGGTACTTCGCGGGCCATTCCTTGAGGATCGAGAAGAACGCCTTGTCCCCGACGGCGTTCCGCAGCTGCTGGAGGACCATCGCGCCGCGCTCGTAGACCGGCTGCCCGGTGACGTCCGCCGCGGTGTCCGGTGTGCCCGGGGGGAACTCCCAGCGCGCGTGGTCCTCGTCCGAGTCGTAGAGGGCGTCGAAGCGGTCCTGCGGGCTGTCGCCGCCCTCGCGCTCCTCCCAGAGCCACTCGGCGTAGGTCGCGAACCCCTCGTTGAGCCAGGTGTCCCGCCAGCTCTTCGGCGTCACCGAGTCGCCGAACCACTGGTGGGCGGTCTCGTGCACGACGGTGACGGTGTCCGGCGCCCCGGCGTAGATCGGCTTGGTCTGGGTCTCCAGCGCCACCCAGTCGACCCGGGCCGGGGTGTGGTCCACGATCGCGCCGGCCGACGAGAACGGGTACGGGCCGAACAGCTCGGTCGCCCACCCGAGGATCTCCGGCAGCCGGGCCAGCGGCTTCCGGCTCGCCTCGGCCTCCTTGGGGTCCACCGCGACGTAGAGCGGCAGGCCCTGCGGCGTACGGGACTCCTGGACGTCGAACGTCCCGATCGTCGCGGTGGCGAGGTAACTGGCCATCGGCTCCGCGCTGTGCCACTCGTAGGTGGTCCACCCGCCGGCCGTCCGCTTCGCCCGCAGCTCCCCGTTGGCGACCGCGGTGTAGCGCCGCGGCACGGTGATCGAGAAGTCGTAGGCGGCCTTGTCGCTGGGGTGGTTGTTGCCGGGGAACCACGTCATCGACCCGGCCGGCTCCCCGGCGACGAACGCGCCGTCGGCGGTCTTCACCCAGCCCTCCGACGCCCCGTCCGCGTCCCGCATCTCCTGCGGCGTCCCGCGGTAGTGGACGGTCGTCCGGAACACCTTGCCTTTGCCGATCCCGGCGGCCGGCCGGACCACCAGCTTGTGCCCCTTGCGGCTGAACCCGGCGTCCGCGCCGTCGACCCGGACGCCGGTCACCGTCATCCCCTGGAGGTCGAGCTGGAAGGACCGCAGGTCCGCACCGGCCTTGGCGGTGATCGCGGCGGTGCCGTCCAGGTGCCGCTGGGCCACGTCGTAGCGGAGGTCGAGCCCGTAGTGGCTGACGTGGTAGCCGCCGTTGCCCAGCTTGGGGAACAGCGGATCGCCCAGCCCACCGCTGCCCGCCGCCCCTTCGACGACCGTGCCCCCGGGCGAGCAGGACGACAGCAGCAGGGCGACGGACAGCGCGGCTATGGCACCGCATCTGCGCGGGGAACGGCGACGCACGGCACTCCTCGGGCCGAGTACGGATGGTGCAAACACAAGTTCCCTGACCTTACGGTCATTTCCGCCGCACCGACCGCTCCCGTCGGGCAAAGGCCCCAACGCCCCCTCCTGCCACGGCCCGCCCCCGACACGGAACACGCCCCAACGGAGCACGCCCCCACAGCAGTCCGACGACCGGACCACGGGAGCGCTGGGCCATGGGAGCGCCGGGCTATGGGAGCGCCGGGCCATGGGAGGACCGAACTGCGGGGGCTGAACTGTCCACGCCGTGGAACCGCCCACTCCACGGAACCGCCCGCTCCGTGGACACCCCGGCACCCCGCCCCACCACCAGTGCGAGGATGGCCCCGAACCGACCACGCACCACCGGCGAGGTGAACGCATGCCCCAGAAGGTCGCCGTACTCGGCACCGGAAAAATCGGCGAGGCCCTGCTCAGCGGCATGATCAGGGGCGGTTGGGCACCCTCCGACCTGCTGGTCACCGCCCGCCGCCAGGAACGCGCCGAACAGCTGCGGACCCGCTACGGCGTCGAAGCGGTCAGCAACGCCGAGGCCGCCGAGGCCGCCGACACCCTGATCCTCACCGTCAAGCCCCAGGACATGGGCGCCCTGCTGACCGAACTGGCCCCGCACATCCCCACCGGCCGCCTGGTCATCAGCGGCGCCGCCGGCATCCCGACCTCCTACTTCGAGGAGCGGCTGGCCCCCGGCACCCCGGTCGTCCGGGTCATGACGAACACTCCGGCCCTCGTCGACGAGGCGATGTCCGTCATCTCCGCCGGCACCCACGCCACCGCGGCGCACCTCACCCTCGCCGAGGAGATCTTCTCCACGGTCGGCAAGACCCTGCGCGTCCCGGAGTCCCAGCAGGACGCCGCCACCGCCCTCTCCGGCTCCGGCCCCGCCTACTTCTACTTCCTGGTCGAGGCCATGACCGACGCCGGCATCCTCCTCGGCCTCCCGCGCGACAAGGCCCACGACCTCATCGTCCAGGCCGCCATCGGCGCCGCGGTGATGCTCCGCGACAGCGGCGAACACCCCGTCAAGCTCCGCGAGAACGTCACCTCCCCCGCGGGCACCACCATCAACGCCATCCGCGAACTGGAGAACCACGGCGTCCGCGCCGCCCTGATCGCCGCCCTCGAAGCCGCCCGCGACCGCAGCCGCGAACTGGCCACGGGCAACGGCGGCTGACAGCCCGCACCGGCGCCCGGCACCAGCCCCGGCCGCCACCACCGCCCGCCGCTAGTCACCATCGACGGCCGGCAGCCGCCACCGCCGGCCGCAACCACAGCCGCCGGCCGTCCGTTGGCCGATGCCCGACCGCGATCAGCCAACAGCCCGGCCCCCAGCGGGAATACCACCCCTCCCCACACCGTTGTGGCCCCGTAGGGGGCGCTCCTGACCCCTACGGGATCCGTTCCCCTCCCCCTTACGGGGCCTTAAGGAGCCTTACGGCCCTGTGACCCCCTACGCCCCAACAGGCAACAACCCCACCGCCTCATACGCCGCGTCCACGCGCGGCCGCGCCAGGCCCCGGGCCCGCTCGGCCCCCGCCCGCAACACCCCGTCGACGTAACCGGGATCGGCCGCCAGCTCCGCATGCCGCTCCCGCACCGGCCGCAGCACCTCCTCCACCGCATCCGCGACGTCCCGCTTGAGCGTCCCGTACGAGCCGTACGCCGCCGCCAACCCGGCCGGATCGGCATCCCCCTGGCAGGCCGCCAGCACATCCAGCAGGTTCGCCACCCCCGGCCGCGCCTCCCGGTCGTACACCACGTCCGTCCCGGCGTCCGTCACGGCCCGCATCACCTTCCGCCGCACCACATCCGCCTCGTCCAGCAGATGGATCACCCCGGCCCCACCGTTCCGCGCAGCGCTGCTCTTCCCCATCTTCGACCGGGGATCCTGAAGGTCCATCACCCGCGCCGCCACCTGCGGCAGCGTCGCCCGCGGCACCACGAACACCGGCCCGTACCGCCGGTTGAACCGCTCCGCCAGATCCCGTGTCAGCTCCACGTGCTGCGCCTGGTCCTCGCCCACGGGCACCTCGTCCGTCCCGTACGCCAGGATGTCCGCCGCCATCAGCGCCGGATACGTCAGCAGCGACAGCCGCACCCCGGCCGCCTCCTCGCGCGCGGCCTTCTCCTTGTACTGCACCATCCGCCGCATCTCGCCGACGCCGGCGGTGCACTCCATCAGATACGCCAGCCGCGTGTGCTCACCGACGTGGCTCTGCACGAACACCGTGCACCGCGCCGGATCCAGCCCCGCGGCCAGCAACAACGTCGCCGCCTGACGACTGAGCCGGCGCACCCGCGCAGGATCGTGGTCCACGGTCAACGCGTGCAGGTCCACCACACAGAACAGCGCGTCCGCCCGGTGCTGCTCCCTGGCGACCCACTGCCGCACCGCCCCGAGGTAGTTCCCCAGCGTCAGGTGCCCCGTCGGCTGCACCCCGCTGAACACCCGCGTCGCGGCCTCGCCGAACGTCCCCGCCGTCTCGACCATCGCGCTCATCCGTCCCTCTCTCAACGAGACCGCCGCCTGTACCGGCCGGTTACGGAAGGAGATACGCGAACGGCCGCCGAGGCGGCGGCCGTAGTCATGCATGTGCTGCTGGGCGGCCGCCGTCAGGCGGGCCACCACTGCTGTACGAGCACATGCGCGGTCATGGCCCCCAACGTACCCGGCCGCCCCTCTCTCCGCATGCGTTTGAACCACTCCGCGCCCTCGTGTAGGGTTCTCCGAGTTGTCACGGAGCCGAAGGCCCCGGGCAGCCATCCCGCCGCATCGCGGCACCTCACTACTGCACGGCCCCTCAACGGGATCGAATTCCGCATGTCGAAATTCATTCCGGGCGCCTGATTAGGCGTCACCGAGGAATTCCGCTAACGTAGTGGACACCCCGCCGACGGGGAATCGGATCGAAATTCGAACCGCTCGCATCTCACTGAGATGTGGACCGGAACGGAAAGAAGATCTGATAAAGTCGGAAAGGTCGAGAAGCGAAAGCGAATCGGCCGAACCCTGCTCCAACAGGGGGCCGGAGACGGAAACGGATCTGGTACGGTTGGAACCGCGAGAAAGCCGAAAGGCCGGATCGCACCGGCGA
>NZ_JBIVOW010000033.1:0-71111 GCF_044754325.1 Streptomyces sp. NPDC093097 | reverse complement strand
AGCGAGTACTTTCTGGGGGCGGCCATGGTCAAAGGTCCTCTCATGAGTCCCATCTGACCCTCTGTCAACATCCTCCGCATCTCGGGGGAACCTCACAGCTCTGTGCCGCAACGTAGCTGCCGCTACGCCATTCGGTATCGAACAAAGAAAATTCTGCTCCACCGCACATCCGGCGAACAGGGCGGTGGCTTGTTGGCGACTCTCATCTGCATGAGCTGCCGCAACACGGCCGCATGAACAGGTCTGCCTGGGACGGCGGCCGCGTTCTCCCCGCGTCGTCGTATGCCGAACATCCGTGATGGTGATGACAATTCCGGCCGCCGGTTTCCCTATTACTTCACGTCAGCACCAGACAGATCCGACCCACTACCGGGCGCCACCTGCCGATGTCCGCCGCTCAGCCCTATCCCTTGCCAGCCAAGCCACCTCGTATCTCCATCCCTCGAGATCTGCACCAGCCGACCGAGCCATGCACGGACGCCCACCCCTACCTTTACCTTCGCGATCCCGACGACCAGCGGCACCCATGGGGCGAGGCGAGTGATGACCGCCCCGCTCCCGCGCGACTCCACCCCGCAAGATCGCGGGCTTGACGCCATGGCCGAGATGGAGCGTCCATCGTCCATGCCCGGTGCGGTAGCCGGGCCGCCACCGCGCCATGCACCGCTGGCCCAAGACCCGAGCACAAGGGAGATCACCATGGATCCGGACGGGGCGGTGGGCGCATGACGCGAGGTGGGAGCAACCGGCTGCTGACCGTGGAAGAGGTCGCGGCGTGGCTGAGGGTCAGTGAGGTCACTGTCAGGAACAAGTACCGCGCCTGGGGGATCAAACCCCAGAAGGTCGGTCGTCTCCTGCGGTTCCGCGAGCGCGACATCGCCAACTACCTGGAGGAGCACTACGGGTGAGACCGGGTACCCGAAGCGAGCGAGCAAGGAGTCAGGCGCGATGGCCACCGTCTACCAGAGGTGCAAGAGCGACAAACGCAACGCCAACTACCCGTGCACAAAGCCCCGGTGCGGACATCCGTGGACGGTCCGCTACCGCGAACCGGCCGGCGCTGAACGGCAGCCGAGCTTCGAAAAGAAGTCCCAAGCCGACGCTTTCGCCGACAGGCTGCAACACGACAAGTACGAGGGCCTCTACCTCGACCCCAAACGCGGTGAGGTCACCCTGCGCGCCTACGCCGCGGAGTGGCTGGAGCGCCGGGTCATCAGCGACTCCACCTACCGCAACTACGAGAGCTTCCTGCGGATCCATCTACTCCCTCGCCTGGGTGGCAAGACGATCGCGGGGGTGGAGAGCAAGGACGTCGAGGCTTTCGTCGCTGCGCTGGGGAAGAACCTCGCCTCGAGTACGGTGTGCGATCGCATGAAGATGGTCACCAGCCTCTTCCAGGCCGCGATCAAAAGAGAAGAGACGGGCGGATGACCCCACTGAGGGCATCAAACTGCCCCGTAGTGCGACGCACGCGGTCGACGAGGACGAGATCCCCACCCTGTACGAGGTCGATCTCATCGCCAAGCAGATCTCACCCCAGTACCGCCTGACCGTGTACCTGCAGGCCGGGGCGGGCCTGCGCATCAGCGAGACCCTGGCATTCACCACCGACTGTGTCCGCTCCGACTTCCTGCGCGTGCGCCGGCAGGTCAGCGCGAAGGCGCACCGCGACGACTGCAAGACCCGCTTCATCCCGCTCAAGCACCGAGCCGAGGGGGAGTACCGGGACGTTCCCCTGCCCGCCTTCCTCGCCGAGGAGATCGACGCGCACCTGTGGGAGTGGGGAACGGTGACGACGGCCGGTATGGAGGTGCTGTTCGCGCCGCGCGACCGGGGCAAGGGCATCATGCCCACGGCGAACACCTACGCCTACCACTTCAGGAAGGCACTCAAGGCCGCGGGCATCGTCAAGCCGGACGGGAACGCGAAGTACACCCCGCACGGCCTGCGCCACTTCTTCGCCTCCACCGCCCTCGCCCACGGCATCCCCATCCACGAGGTCTCCCGCTGGCTGGGGCACAAATCGATCAAAACCACCGTCGACGTCTACGGCCACCTCGTCCCCGCCTCATGGGACCGCTGCCGAACAGTGATGCAGACCGCACTGCGCCCCGGGTCGCACACGACTTAATCGCGGGCAGGAACGGTGTCGGTCGCGGGCTGGCTAGGACGCGGGATCATGCCCGAATCGGACGATCACCGCAGGTGATAGCGGAGTCGTCGATGTTTTCCGGTTCACCGAGACGCAGAACCTGACGCATGGGGTGGTCGCAGGTTCGAGTCCCTGGCCGGGCGCGCGATCCGCATGGGAAGGGCGTGACGTGCGGTTCTCTGGAACCGCGCTTGCCGTCGAGGGTATGTACTGCCTTCCGTAGTCATCCGCGGGTGAATGTCCTCGGCGGGGGCGCGGGGCATGGGAACGAGGAGGATCCAAATCTACGTAGTGGGAGTGGGTTGGTGGTCTGCTCAGTTTCCCGGCTCAAGCCATGCGGTGTCGGCCAACGCCGCGTGAGGTGTCTGAAAAGATCGCGTGGAGTTGCCGCTCGGAGGCTTGATCGCTGGCAGGATTCGGTGCGTCCGAGCAGCGTGCACGTGCATAAGAATCGAAGTGGCAGTGGGTTGGGGGCGGTTATGGCCAGAGGGCCGGAGGCCAGAGAGAGCGTTCGCCGGGAGCTATGGAGGCTGGCAAACGGCATGTGCCAGATGTGTCGGCGGGAGCTGGATCCTGGGACTGCCGGTCGCACCCCAACGGCTCAGACGGCGCACAATGTGGCACTCAGCGACCATGGGCCTCGAGCGGACCCCATCCTGCCGATCGAGGCTAGGAACGCCGTATCGAACCTCTTGTTGCTGTGCTCGACCTGCCACGACATCGTCGACAAGGCCAACGGGAAGGCGTACACCGCTGAGGAACTGTCCAGACTCAAGGCGGAGCATGAGACCTGGACCGCCGCGCTGAGGAAAGCCGGACAGGCGTGGAGGATGAGCTACAGCAGCATCGACTATCTCAATGTGCCGAGAGTCGCGATGCTTCCGGGCGGGGATGTCGTGCAACAGGCGGCTCAACGTGCTGGCCTCGACCCGACGCGGCCGTTCTCTGGGCAGGGCTTCGCCCCCGGGATGTTCGTCGGGACGGTGCGTCCCGTCTTCGAGTCGTGGCGAGAGCACGCCGTTCCTCTGGACGAAGCGCGTCTCGATGTGATCCGGCAGGGGATGTACGTGGCGTTCAACGCTCCGATGCGTAGCCACAATACGTCCAACCGGCCGTTTCCTCGGGCGCTTACCGGAGCATGGCAAGACGACCCTTACCTGTCCTTTCGGTTGGGTGGGCGTACGGTCATGATCCGCTATGACCCGCAATGGCTCACCACCGTCACCGCTGGCTCGGATTTGGTCAGCGCAGAGGCGGAGCAGGTCACCTATGCGGGGATCGGCCTTGTCGTAGGTGAATCGGCCGATGCGATTCGGATCTCCGCGCTGTTCTTCGGGAAGCCGCAAACCGCAGAAGGGGCGTACATGAAGTACTTCATTCAGAGCGAGGGCCAGATCCCAAGAACGGTCGCTGTCGATGACTTCGAGACAGGGTTGTCCGCGCGCGGGTCGGGATCCCGGCTGTCGGGTGCTCCTCGTGATCCGAGTAACGATGACGTCACTGTGGCACTGCATTTCAACGAACTTGAGGTCGACCCAGGGCAGATCCAGCGAGAGACATTCCGACAACTGATGCGTGTGGTGCCGGAGTTCCGACGCGACCTTACGGTGGCGGTGGGTACTCTCTTCGCCTACTCGGGGCTGACCGGCCTGCCGAAGCCGCTCGACATCGCTGCCGCCCACTTGGCAGGTGCACCCAAGGTGTGGTCGACGCACTCCATTGATGGCCTGGGCACTCTGCTGGCGGATGTGGAAGTGGCTTTCGCCCTCGTGCGCGGCGTGCGTAGAGGCCAACTCGATGACCTGCACCAAGCGCTCCTCGCCGAGTCGGAGAGCTATCTCGGGGCGGTCGAGGTGAACCTTCGGCGCCCGACACACCAGCGTTTCTACGAGGCGAGCCCCCGCTATCGACTTATTGAGGCGGATCTCCGGCTGCTATACAGCGCCAGGGAGTACTACGGGGATCCCGGCGACTGGGATCACAGACCTCACGAGTTGCTCGACGAGTGGGAATCGGAGCAGATATTCAAGAGCGTGACCTGGGAGGAAGACAAGGAACAAAGTGCTGCTGACGAACGCCAGGCTGAGGAAGAGACGTCTGGGTGGATGGCCATGATTGACCGAGGCGAGACAGCGGCGGAATGATGGACCCGGACCGCCTGGGAATGCCGCACTCTCCGCCAACGCTTTGCGTAGACAGATTGTGAGGATTGTGGCCGCCGGTAGTCGGTGGCACGGTGCCCTTCCGGCGGGAGCCACAAACCAGGGCTGGTCATGCCGCACCTCCTGTGACCTGCGGAGATTCGCTGGTCGTGACCATGTCGACGCATCTACCGAAGACTCGTGGCGGCTGACGTGGCGATCACGCTTTCCGGACTGCTCTGCGATGCGAAGGTTGGTGCCCTCGGTAGGAGCTACAGGACGTGAGGAGTGGAATAGCCGCCGGTGCGGCGCGGGACGTTGGTGGAGACCGTGGCTGTTTCGTTAGGAACCCGGCGTACAGGCCGACTCGTCCGCTTTTCCCGCCCTGACCAGCGAAAACACCCCGGTCGGGGCCTTTGCGGGGGCTGCTGGGCTCCCCTCCCTGACCTGCGGTTTCCCGCGAGTTCCCGCGTGAATGTGCACTGGGTGTGCACTGGGGTGTGTACGTGTGCCAGGGCCGACAGGGGTACCTCCGCAGGGATCGCTGGCGCAACTGTGTGGCTTTAAGACCGGTGTGGAACACGGACCCGGCGCGATGCCGCGCCCGACCGGAGGCGAGCACGTCTGTCGTGAGCAACGGAGGCCGCGACGCAGAACCTGACGCAAGGTGGCCGCGGGTTCGAGCCCCCGGCAGGAGCCGCAATGAAGGGCTAGTCGTGTCACATCCCCTGTGACCTGCGGAGATTCGCTCGTCGTGACGATTTCGGTGCACCTACCGAAGACACGAGTCGGTTGAAGCGCTGATCACGCTCTCTGGCGCTTCACACGCTGCGCGGGTTCTGATCCTCGGTGGGGCGCGATGCAGATGAGAAGGGGCGTGAACTGCGGTCTTCCGGGGCGTGGGTCACCACCGAAGCGACGTACGACGCGGGATGAAGATTGTTCACACGCCCTTTCGGGGGCCCCTAGGACGCCTCTCGGCCAGCTGGCTGCCAGAGGTGACGAACGCTGACCGGCAGGCGAGCCCCTCTGCCGGGCAGCGTCGTTCTAGACAACCGTTCACTGTTGCCCGTTGCAGTCGCGGCTACTCGCCACTTTCCCCTTCGAGGCTTCCGAGAAGGCGTTCAGCGAGTTCGGCGAGAGTTTCTCCGTCTTGGGTGACCCAGCGGGCAGTACCTTGGTTGGAGACAGGGCGTTCTTCCCAGTCGGCGAGTTCCCACATGCGCGAGACCAAGCCGCTGGGGGAATAGCGCTGTCGGTCGTACTCCCAGATGAGTGCCTTGCCAGTGTTGCCGGTCCATGTGGCACGGGACCGGGTCGGGTCCGCCGAGAGCCATGCCTCCAACGCTTCCTGCTCGGCCGGGACATAGAGGCTGAGACGGAGCGGCGCTCCCTCCGAGAGCGCCCGCTGGTTGACGATCACATGGACTGAGTTGGGGCGGCGCGGCTTACGCGGCCGTTCATCCTTGCGGAGGTACTGGGACACATCTCGTGTCTCGCCGCCTGCGGACAGTACAAGCAGAATGTCTGTCACGAGCGCGGCGCACTCAGCGTCGTCGATACACACCCGCTTGAGGTCGGAGCGGGTTCCATGCCGAGTATCCAGAACGCCCAGCAGCACGGGCACTGTGCGTGCCAGCAGTTCCGGGATACGCTTGCTCGCTTTAGCGAACCAGGCGGCATCGGCTTCTGAGGGGTCGGGCTCGCCGATGCCGGCGTCCTCTTCCAACAACTGCCGGAATACGAGGTGCGTGAGGAGGTAGGTGCCGTCGTCGATGACCGCTGCGCCGCGCTTCTCGTACTGGTCGCGTACCGGACGGAGGGCCTTGCGGGTCTCGCGGAGGACGCGGACTGCGTTCCAGGTTTCGAAGACGCCGGGGACGGTACGGAACAGCGGGTCGTAGATGCCGCCGCCACTACGTTCCCACAACACGTCGGTGGAGTCTGCCGCGACCAGCCGGGCGGTGAACCGGCTACCGGAATGTGCGCAGGCCAGCGCGGTCGCTGCCTCGACGACGGAACAGCCCTCGTCTCCTTGCGGCTCCAGGTCGCCCCGTCGGACGCTATACACGAGGTCGAGTTCCGCTCGGAACTCCTCGATGAGGACGGCCTGGATGGGATCGAGGGCGATGCGGTCGCGGTCCTCAATGTGATTCTGCCGGTTGGTGGCCTGGGTGGTGCGCTTGGCGAAGTCGGTATCGCCCCCGGTGACGATGATGCGAACTCCGACCTCGGCCAACTCCGCGTCTTCGTCCTCCTTGGCCGCGTCAATGACAGCGCGCACGGTCTGGGCGCCGTTTACCACGCTCGCGCCGTGCGCGGTCAGTCGGAGTGGGAGACGTTCCGGCTGCTTCTTGGACCCCTTCTCGACCTCCACGGAGTCGCACAGGATGGTGATGCCGTTGTTGAAGTACCAGAAGTTGGAGGGCTCTTCGGTGAGGGTCTCCACCAGCTCGCTGTTGATGGGCGTCACTCCGAGCGGGTTGCGTATGTTGTGGTCGAAGAGTCGGTTGCCGTACGCGGCCCACTCCACGATCTGCTCGGCCTGTACCACGCCTTGGTACGCCTGCTGGTCCGAGGGGGAGCAGGCGAACCACGGGGACAGAGTCACCTCAAGAGTGATCGGCTCGGGCCTCTGGTCGTCCCGGGCTCTCGCGTAGATCTCCGGGGAGTGGATCACACGGTGGAAGACGTGGGTCCCGTCGTGGTTGAAGTCCTTCTCCCCGTTCGCGATGGCCTGGCGTACTCCTGGGGAGAGTTCTCTCGTCCCCATGAGGATGATCACCTGGGTCACCTTGGTGAGGTCTGAGCCCAAGAGCTCTTTGGCCTGGTCGGCCAGTACCCGGCCTCGCGGGTTGAACTGCCGTGATTCCCCGGCATCTATCAAGGTGAGCCCGGAGAAGAGCTTCAGAACTGCGGTCTCGTCGGCTTTGGCTGTTCCTGACTCGCTCCACTTGGCCTGGACGAGGTAGATGTGGGCGTTGTCCTGGTCGACGGCTATCGCGTCGATCCCCTGGTCGCCTCCGCCGTCGATGACGCAGGCTGCCGACTGGGCAGGCGTCCAGTCGGTCACCATACGCACGGCGTGTGCGGCAAGGGCACGGGAACGCCGGGCGATGACGAGGTCCTCCGGCCTGCGGTTGCCGAAGTCGCTCATGTCGATGAGGTCGCCGTACGCCGAGTCTAGGAAGTTGGCGACTTGCCGGACCTGGGTGGGAACGTCGGGGCGGCGCGGAGGGGTGCTCATGGTTCTCCGGGGCAGGGTGTCGACGGTGTGGTGCGGTGCAGCGTGATAGCTGAACTACTGGCTGGGATCAAGTGAGTCCACGACGGCTTGGAAACTGCTGCTCGCGCTGTTCAGTTCGACGACGATAGCGGCAGCAATATTGCGCGAGGAGCCGGGGCCTGGCGGTCTTCGGCGACATCGGCCCAGAGTTCTAGGTTGGTGCTGTGATGGCCGAAGAGTTCGGCCACGGGGTACGGCTTGAAGCGAACCGAGGGGGTGCGACTTGTGCAGTCGGGGTCTTCGGCGGAGCGCGAAGCAGATGACACTGGGCATGACGTGCGGTTCTCCGGATCCGTGGTCGCCGTCGAGGGCACGTACGACCTTTCGTAGTCGCTGACTGCACGTGCATCCCCTGGACGGTAGCTGTAATTCCACACACACCTAGAGGATTCAGAGAGGCTGCGTCGCACGGACATTGCCTCGGGCGCTTGGGGCTTGGCAGGAGGGCGAGGAGAGCGCGATGCTTGGGGGCGAATCGCGGGATGCTGCCAAGTTGGCGATCACCTTCGGGAGTCGTCGCGTCTTGGTAGCCTCGGCGCAAATTGATCGTCAGAAGCCTGCAGCGCGGAAGTATCTGCTGCAGTGTCGACGGGGCGGGAGCCACGAATCAGGGTTGGTCGTGCCGCAACCCCTGTGAGCTGCGGAGATTCGGTTGTGGTGACCGTGTCGACGCATCTGCCGAAGACGCTTGCCGGCTGATGCGGTGATCACGCGTCTCGGGCCTCTCTTGCGCTGCGCAGGTTCGAGTCCTCGGCGAGACACAGAGTCTTATTTGAATGCGTCTGCCACGGCCTTGAAGTGCCGCTGGGCTGCTCCCAGCTCGTCCGCGATGCGCAGGGCGATGTCGCGGGGCGGCTCGAACTCCAAGAGGTCCGGCTTCAGATGGGCGTACAGATCGAGGTTGGTTCCCACCTGATCCAGCAGTTCTGACGCTTCATAGGGGCGAAAGCGGTCCGATTCCGTACGCGCGGAGAACCCCCCGTCCGGGCGGTAGGCGGCCAGGAAGTCGGCGAAGTCAGCCTCGGTGACCGGGTTTCCAGTGTCCGTGTGGTGGGTGTCACTACGGGCGTCGTAAACCCATAATGTGCGGGTGGCGGGCTCGCCACTCGGCTTGGGAGCGGCCTTCGCGAAGAAGAGGATGTTCGCCTTGACGCCCTTGCGGTGGAAGAGCCCTGTAGGCAGTCGCAGAAGCGTATGCACATCGCAGTTCTGAAGCAGCCGCTGGCGGATTGTCGCTGCTGCGCCGTTGCCGAAGAGGACACCATCCGGGACGAAGACGGCCGCGCGGGCGCCGATGGGCAAGGTGATCGCGATGTGCTGGAGGAAGTTCGTCGGGAAGTCACCGAATGACCAGAAGTCGGTGCGAAGGTCGGCGTTCGGCGGGGTGCTGTTGCTCTTGAATGGCGGATTGCAGATCGCCACGGTCGGGACAATCGTGCTGTCGGATCGACGCACTGCTGTGCCTTGGGCCAGCAGGGAGTCGCCCTGCCGGATGGGCGCCGGCGCGTGAAACGGGCGACCGGTGCCGAGCAGGATGTTCATCGTGGCCAACCTGCACATTTGTGCGTCGAGGTCGGCGCCGGCGATCGCCTCGGGACCGATGTGGCCTTCGTGTGCCGCCATGATTCGCTGGGCGGCGAGGAGGGCACTGCCAGTGCCGCAGGCCGGGTCGATCACCACGTCACCGGGCCGCACGGCGAGGGCCTTCGCTACGACCGTCAAGATGGGGCGGGGAGTGAGGGTCTGGCCGGTATCTATTTTCGTGTCGATGTCGTCGCGGCAGTCAGCAATCAACCGATCGAAGGCGCGGCCGAGCTCGCCACGGGCAACCGTGCTCCAGCGGTATGGGGCGATCTCCTCGACGATCAGCCTGGACAGCTCCGACATGCGCTCCACGTTCCATGGCTGGGCATCGCGGAAAAGGACGCTAGCGGTCTCACGCTCGGGGGCACCCTGCGGGGAGGGTTTGCCCAACTCATCCATTAGCGCACGGAGTTCGCTGTGTAGTTCGTCGCCGCTGAGGCCCGCGATCCGGGGCCAGGCACCTGCAGGGGCCACCGGCTTGGTGCTTAGGCGTCCGCCGCGCTGGGAGCGCTCGTGGTCGAGCTTGAGGAAGAGCAGATAAGCGATGTGCTCGACGAAGGCGAGCTTGGTCACCGCGCGGGTGCTCGTACGCTCACGGTAGAACCGCCACAGACGGTTCGTGATGTCCTCGCTCGCCCAGCTCGCTTCCTCACGATTTGCTGCCGCCCCGCCGCCGTACCCGTTGGCCATTCCCGCCCCAAACGCCTCGTGTTCCCCTGAGCGGCTACCGGCCCGCTCAGGGGAACCGGGGCTACCGCTCCTGGTCTTCGCTGTTCTCGGTGCTGCTCTGTCCGCCTGCATCGGTGGCATCCGCCTTGCCCTGCTTGAGGGCACGAGCCACCGTGGTGAACTCGGCGAGTGCGATCTCCAGTTCGTCGACGATCTCCTGGGCGATCACGTCGGGAGACGCAAGCGCGGCGGAGGCGTTGGACTTCGACTGTAGGACCGTCAGGTCGAGGTTTACCTTGTCGCGAGCGATCAGCTCATCGTAACTATACGGTCGGAACCGGTCGGATTCTTTACGCTCGAAGTGATCACCGTTGCCGGAGCGGTAGCACTCGACAAAGTCGTCCAAGTGCTCGCGCCGCAGTGGGCGTTGCTTGAGCGTGAAACGCTGGTCGGTCCTGAAGTCGTACACCCAGAGGCTCTTCGTGGCAGGCCTCCCGCCGGAGCGGGGACCCGTCTTGTCGAAGAACAGGACATTGGCCTTGACGCCGTTGGCGTAGAAGATGCCGGTGGGCAGACGCAGCAGGGTATGGACGTCGCAGGTTTCCAGCAGATGTCGGCGGATTTCGGCGCCGGCGCCGCCCTCGAACAGGACGTTGTCGGGCAGGACAATCGCGGCCCGGCCATTCGTCTTCAGCAGGTTGTAGATGTGCTGGACGAAGTTGAGCTGCTTGTTGGTGGTCTGCGCCCAGAAGTCGGTCCGAGAGACGTACGACTCTCCAGTGACCGAGCCGACACCGAAGGGCGGGTTGGCGAGCACGATGTCGTAGAACCGCTGCGGGGGCTTGGCCAGTGAATCCTGGATGGTGATCAGCGGCTTGGCCTCAGAGGTACCGATGCCGTGCAGCAGCATGTTCATCAGCGCGAGGCGCCCGGTCTCGCGGACGAGCTCATAACCGGTGATGGCGCCCGTCTGGAGCTTGCGGCCCTCGTCGCCGTACAGCTTGTTCTCGTAGCGCTCGACGAGGCTGGCGTGCGCGGCGATCAGGAACCCGCCGGTGCCGCAGGCCGGGTCGGTGATCGTCTCGCCGAGCTGCGGATGGACACAGTCGACCATGGCATCGATCAGCGGACGAGGAGTGAAGTACTGGCCCGCGCCCGTCTTACGGTCCTCTGCACCGCGCTGAAGGAGGCCCTCATAGGCGTCGCCCTTGAGATCTTGGTTCGCGGTGGTCCAGGTGTAGGGATTGATGAGGTCCTTGATAAGCCGCTCAAGGACGGCCGGCTCATGGATCTTGTTCTGGGCCTTGGTGAAAACCTCGCCCAGCATGGTGCCAGGGCGGTTTCCGAGGTCCTTGAGGATGAACTCGTAGTGATCGACGAGTGCCTCGGCGGACCGGGTCATCAGACTCGCCCAGTCGCGGCCGGGCGGGACGAGGGGCTGCTCCGAATTGTCCTGCCGGAAGCGGGCCGGACGCTTGGCGCGCTCGTCCGCCATCTTCAGGAAGAGGAGGTACGTGAGCTGCTCGACGTAGTCGAGGGTGGATACGCCGCTGTGGCGCAGCAGCTCGCAGTACGACCAGAGGCGATTGACCAGGGTACTGGTGCTCTCACCAGCGGATTGGGCGGGCTTGCTGGTCTGGGTGTCGGGGGCGCTGGTGGTCACTGGGGAAGTTCTTCCTGGCCGGGCGGGGCCGTCTTGCGGGTTGTGCGCCGCGTACGGGCAGCACGCTTGCGGGCGGGCGTGGTGGCACGCTCGGCGCGGATGCGGTCGAGGAGGACGGAGGCGGGCTCGTCGGCCGCATCCTGGGGGACGAGCTTGCCGGAGAAGGCGGTGGCGAGGAGAGAACCGCGTAGTGCATGTGCCTGTGCTTGCGCCTCGGCGATCACTTTGGCCATGGCGGAGGCATCGGAGCGGCGCTCCGTGAGCTCGGCAAGTATTTTCCTCTGCTGAGCATGGGGTGGTAGAGGGACGCGAATTTTCTTGATCAGAGAAAGGCTTAGGTTCGGCTGAACTCCGCCGGAGGCTAGTGCACGGTTCTCTTCGTAGAGCGCCTCAAGCAGAGTTTTTAGCCAATCGCGCCTGGACTCGTATTCCGGGTGTAGCTGGATTGCAGCGCAAGCTTGATTCGTTGTGGCACGGATGCGGAGCTCGGAGCACTTTCCGCGCGTCTTTCCCTCACCGTACATGGCCAGGAGAATGGTGCCCGGAGGGTACTCCTTGACGGCAGTTTCCTTGAGTGCGAGCTCAGTAATGTATTTCTCGCCCTTGTAAACGTATGCATCATTAAGGAGAGAGCTGGTGATCCAAGGGATCGTTCCGTCGTCGTAGTACTCAGACTTCCCTTTGAGGGGGGTGGCGCCCGAGGAGACCTTAGCCATCTCTCCGATGGTGGAAAACCCCCAAATGGAGGCATCCGGATGCTGCTTCGTGGCCCTCGCCAGCAGTGACGCTTCGAACTCCGTCAGCTGGGTTTGGGCGTTGGCAAGTGCGGTCTCGCCGTCGTAGATATGGGCGAGCTGCTTGTCCAGTTCAGCGACGATGCGGTGCTGTTCTGCGGTGGGCGGGACCACTACAGGTGTCTGGAGAAGCACCTTAGAGGCCACGCTTGCCTGGTTGACGTGGTTATTCAGGACTGTCTTGAAGTATCCGCAGGACCAGAGCCAGTGAAGTTGTACCGCGAGGAACTTTCCGTGTAGACACTCCGGCGGGCGGAGTCGGGTCATGTGATTGGAATAGGCCAAGGGCTTGGCCGAGTCGACCCAAGCAGTCTTGCCTACCAGCGCGGGACTGTTCGTATTGTTGAACAAAACGTCACCGAATTCGACGCGCCGATCTGATTCGTCACCTACGTATCGTGCGTCAGACAGGTCGACTATGCCGCCGCGCGTAATGTTCATCGGCCGGAGATGGACGATGCCATGGCCGTCCCGGTTGTGGCGACCGCTGGCAAATCCAGGCTGAGCCTCTACGCCGAGCTGATCCAGCGTGGCTCGAGACCAGCCAGCCGGAAGCTCTCCCAGCGAGTCCCCCACTGCAGCCACCCCGCTCGCATCCGTCACGCGCTCAGCTCCCTGTCCAATTCGTCGAGGATCTCGTCCGCCCGCGCCTCTCCGAATTCGGCGAGGAAGCCGTCCACGCCGTTGCGCGTACTGAACGGTGGATAGTCGAGGTCGGCGGCATCGAAGCGTACACGCTCAGCGGTCGCGGCAGTGATCCGCTCCAGCCACCACAGTTGCGCGCCGCTGAAGTGCGCGCCTGCCTGGTGCTGGCGTTCCAGCCAGGCGACGAAGCGTTCCTGGACCATGGCGCCGTACGGGCGGGGCTTGGGTGCGCCGTGCTCTGCGCCGCCCGCCAGCTCGTAGCGGAGCAGGGCAACTAGATCCGCCGCCTCGCGCTTGCTGCCCGGGTCGGCTACTGCCTCGCCGAGCGTCTGGTAAGCCTTCCAGAGCCGGTCCGGAGTCCAGGAGCGCGGGGGCCGGGCGATGGAGCGGGCCAGGTCCTTGAGACGGTCGTACGCCTGGCGTGGGCTGAGGCCCGGAGTGGGCCCGCCATCGTAGGCAATGGCGAGGGCAGCGATCTCGTCGCGGTGCTCCTCGATGTACTCACGCCAGCTGGTGACCGTGGAGCGTGCCGTGCCCTCGTCGTCGGCCACCGCGCCTGCTCGCACGACACGGTCGCGGCTGTTCTCGTCGTACAGGATGTCCTTGGCCCGACGCATTTCCAGCAGCCGCGACCGCAGCTGGGGCCGCGAGGCCAGCGGGACGAGAGAACGCTCGATGAGGAGGCGCACCGCATGCTCCGGGTCTCGGCCAGCTCGCTCGGCGGCTTCTCGGGCCTCGGCCTGTTCGTCGACGGAGACCGCCTTCACCATCTCGTGCACGATGTGCTTCAGGGAGACGCCGCCTGTGATCCGTTCGATCTCGGCGCGCTCCTCTCCCGTCATCTGGATATCGAGCTTGGCGAGGCGGGAGGCGAGGGTGGAGACCTCTTCCTCCTCGATGGTATTGGCGGCGGTTTTGCGGAGCAGCTTCTCAAGGCTGATCTGCTTATCCGTGTGGCGTTCCAGAGGAGCCGCATCGATCTTCGGCTTCTTGGTGACGCCAACGGTGTCGACGATCACGAATCGGGTTTTGGGGCCTACGCCAGGCGTGACGCGCTCGAACTCCGTGAGGGAGAGTGTGCGGGCGCCACGGCCCTTCATCTGCTCGAAGTAGGCCCAGCTCTTGACGTCCCGGAGGAACAGGAGGCACTCAAGAGGCTTGACGTCCGTGCCCGTGGCGATCATGTCGACGGTGACGGCGATGCGTAGCTGAGGCAGGTTGCGGAAGTCGGAGAGCCGCTCGGCGGGTTTCTTGGCGGCGTGGGTGATCTTCGCACAAAAGTCGTTGCCCTTGCCGAAGACGTCGCGGATGACCTCGACGATTTCCTCTGCGTGATTGTCGTTCTTGGCGAAGACCAGGGTCTTGGGGACGTACATCTCGTCCCACAACACCTCGCCGGTCTTCTCGTCGCGCTTGAGACGCTCGGGAAAGATCTCCGTGAACAGCTTGTCACGGAAAGTGTTGATCACCGTGCGCAGCTGGTCCTTGCTGATGACGCGCACGCCGACTTCCTTGGCGCCGTACGCGACGTCCTCGTCGATGTCCTCGTAGCGCTGGCGCCGTGTGCGGCGGTCGCGCACGGGGACGGTGCCCTTGGCTATTACGCCGCCCTGGCCGGTGATCTCCGTCTCGATCTCGTACACAGAGAAGTCGACGTTGACGCCGTCGGCGACGGCCTCCGGGTAGGTGTACTCGCTGACCAGGTTGCCATTGAAGTAGCCGAAGGTCTGGGCCACGGGGGTCGCGGTCAGGCCGACGATTGGGGCATCGAAGTACTCCAGGACCGAGCGCCACTTGCCGTAAATGGAGCGGTGGCACTCATCCACGACGACCAAGTCGAAGGACTCCGGGGGGATGCCAGGGTTGTAGGCGACGGCGATGTCACCGGGCACGTCGTAGGGAAGGTCGGCCTCGTCGCCCTCTCCCTCAGGGACCGCGTTGGGCAGAGACTGGCCAGTGAGCTCCATGTACAGGCGCTGGACGGTGGAGATCACGACCTTCGCAGAGGCGTTCATGCCCTCCGCGCCGAGGCGCTGCACGTTGTACAGCTCAGCGAACTTCCGGCCCGAGTCGGGGGTGGTGTAGTTCTCGAACTCCGCGAGGGCCTGGGCGCCGAGGTTGTTGCGGTCCACCAAGAACAGGACGCGCTCGGCGCGGGCGTGCTTGAGCATGCGGTACGAGAACGTCACCGCGGTGAACGTCTTGCCGGCACCAGTGGCCATCTGCACCAGGGAGCGACTCTGGCCCATGCCCTGCTGGCCCTTGCCCCGGGAGACGGAGTCTTCGACCCCGCGCACGGCGTCGATCTGGGCCGGTCGAAGTTCGCGGACGTCGAGGTCGGGGAGGCGAGTGCGCAGCCGAGCCCGGTAGCTGGGTGCCTGAGGGTCCTCGTCGGCCTGGCGCATCCAGCGGGCCAGGGTGCGTGGCTGGTGGAAGGAGAAGATCCGACGGGTTCGCGAGTCCGGGTCGAGCGTGCTACGGAAGCGGGTCTCGCCGCCGTCGCTGACGTACCGGAAGGGCAGCGGGGTGTGCCAGGCCGCATTGCGCTCCTGGGCAGAGGTCAGGTTGTCCGCATATCTGTCGGCCTGGGTCTCGGCGGCCGAGAGGTCGGCGCCCTCCCGCTTGGCCTCGATGACACCGACCAGCCGGCGGTCGACGTACAGCAGGTAGTCGGCGCGCCCTCTGGCAGTGGTGACCTCGCGTACCGCGACACCGCTGCCTCGGTAGTCGCCGTGGACGTAGATATTGAGATCGCTGCTGCCCTGTACGGACCAGCCTGCCTCGGTGAGCATCTGGTCCAGGCGGGCGCGCACCTGAACCTCAGTCAGGGGCTCGCGGGCGGCGGCTTCGGCGTTGTCCAGCAGACGGGCACGCTCGGCGACGGCTGCGGAGGCGGCGGCGCTGCTGCGCTTGTCCGCGGCTCGCTGGCCGACCCGCTCCTGGTCGAAGACGGCCTGGAAGTCCTTGAGCTGGTCCTTCATTGCAGCGACCACGCGGGTCATTTCTGCCTGCTCGTCCTTCGCCTGGGCGAGCTCAGCCTCCACTGCCGCACGGGCCGTCGCCTCTGCTTGTGCCTGCGACTCTTGGACACGGTAGGTGAGCCGGGCCTCCTCCAGAGCCTTCTTGGCGGCGGCGATTTCGGCGTGGAGCTCCTGACTCGCGACGTCGGAGTCCTGTGCCGGTGCCGGGGGCACGAAGGTGATCTGGTCGCGGGATCCGGTCAGGAGCCGGTGATACCAGACGCCCAGCCGGAAGCAGGTACGCAGGGCGCGGAAGGCGTCCTGTGCGTCGTCGTGGTGCCCGTGGTTCGCGTTGTTCCCGAGGAGACGTACGTCGTGGAACGCCTGGCCTACGTTTCCGTGCAGGTAGCCCTCGCGGTCGAGTGCCTTGAGTCGATCAATCTGGCGGTCGCCTTCCACGCGGACACGCCCCCTGCGCACCAGATCTGCGGCGAGGGCCTCGGCGAACTGCCGGGACTTGATCAGAGAGGTGTTCGGGTCATCGAAGACGTGGGTCTCGGCCCCGGCGCCGTATGCCACGAGCAGAGGGAGGTGCGGCAGCAGGAACCCGAAATTGCGGGACTGCTTGGCAAGCTTGATCAGCTTGGGATCCGATGTGGACGCCGTGCTGCCTGCGGTCATGAGATGACTACTGCTTTCTGTTGCCCGGGAGCTTTTCGAATGACGAGATCGAAGTCCAACCCTAAAGGCGCAGGCGCTAGTTCTGGGAGGCTTGCGCCGATGAAGAGCGCATATTGGTCAGCTCTTCGCCAGGGGCCGACCAGGCAGCTCTGCCTGTCGGCGGCGGATCTACAGCAGAGGAACGTGGTCACGGATGACGTGATTAGCGGCCGACCCGAATGAACCAGCCACGGTGCGTGATCTTGTCGTCTGGGCGGGTTGGAGCCATTCACGACGTGCTTCACCGCCACTGCTGCGGCGACAGACTCTTGAACGTTACGCCGAGGGTGACACGACGAGTGAGCCGTCGGCGTGGGCTTATCGGCATGTGACGCCCTTGTACGCGGAGCGCAGCAGTCTCCGGAGCGGAGTCGACCAGCGCCCAGAAGGCGTACCAGGGCGGTAGCGCGTGGTTGATGTCCAAGAGTGTCCGCGGACATCGACCATGCGCGGTCCATCGCGCAATCCGCTCGTCGCAGCGTACAGGTTTCCCCAAAGCCGAATGCCTTGTTCGGCTGTGAGCGGGAGATGATCAAGCCGCGACGGTGAGGGTGGCGTTGTGTCCGCCGAAGCCGAAGGAGTTGCTCAAGGCAGCTAGTGGACCTTCAGGCAGTCGTCGCGCAGCGTCGGCCACGACATTGAGTCCGATCTCGTCGTCGGTCGCCTCGGCGTTGAGGGTGGGCGGCGCGGTGCGGTGGTGAAGGGCCAGCAGAGCGGCAATCGCTTCGACCGCCCCGGCACCGCCTTGGAGGTGTCCGGTCATGGATTTGGTCGCCGAGACGGCGACGTGGTCGGTGTGGGAGCCCAGGGCGCGGGCCTCGGCGAGGTCGCCGGCGGGTGTAGCCGTGGCGTGTGCATTGACGTGCGCGATGTCCTGGGGAGCCAGGTCTGCGTCGGCGAGGGCGCGACTGATGGCCTTGGCGGCGCCGAGTCCCTCGGGCTGCGGTTGGGCAATGCGGTGGCCGTCGACGGACATCCCGATGCCGAGGATGCGGCCGTAGATACGGGCGCCGCGGGCGCGGGCATGGGCGTGCGATTCCAGGATCCTGATGCCGGCGCCTTCGCCGAGAACGAAGCCGTCGCGGTCCTTGGCAAACGGCCGGGAGGCGCCCTGCGGGTCCTCGTTGCGGCGGGACAGAGCGCGCATGGCGGCGAAGCTGCCGAGGGCGAACGGGTGGATCGGCGCCTCGGCACCGCCGGCGATGACCACGTCGGCCCGGCCCAGGCGGATCATGTCCGCTGCCAGGCCGATGGCTTCGGTTCCTGAAGCGCAGCCGCTCACCGGCGCGTGCGCGCTGCCCTGCGCTCCGTAGGCGATGGCGATTCGGGCGGCCGAGCTGTTGGGCAGCAGGGAGGGTGCCGCGAAGGGGGAGATGTGCCTCCAGCCCTTGGTGAGCAGCTTCTCGTATCCGGCAAGCAGGGTCTGCGTGCCGATGATGGAGGAGACCGAGACGGAGAGCCGCTCGGTGTCCAGATCCTGTGGAGTGCCGAGGCCGGCGTCCGTCCAGGCTTCGCGTGTGGCTAGCAGCGCGAGCTGCGTACCACGGTCCATCCGGCGCGCCTGCGCAGGCGCGAAGGCTGCCGCGGGGTCGACGGCTGCTGGCGCAGCGATGCGTACTGGCAGGTCCTTGGCCCACGGCTCGTTGAGAGCTCGGGCTCCCGACCTGCCGTCCAGCAGGCCCTGCCATGTGCTCGGGATGTCCCCGCCTAGCGGGGCGACCGCTCCAAGCCCGGTCACCACTACTTCGGACGTTCCAGCGGGGGTGTTGCGTATCACTGCTGTTTCTCATCCAGGTCGTCATCGCGGCAAAGCGGAAAATCTACCTTGATGACGCAAACCTGCCTAAAGGGACTTCAGGGCTTGGGTGGGTTCAATTAAAGCTTCACTGCCCTATTTGCCGCATTTGTACGGGTTGTTCTGGTCGGCGCGAACAAGACGAGCCATGGCAGTGGCGGTACCGGCCGGAGCGATCGGCGGGTGCGTCAACGTGGTGTGGCGCGTGGGGGTTGGGTTCTGCCGTCCGGAAGGCAGGAGCACGGGAGGTGCTGGTGTGGAGAAGGCGGTGTTGTGGGGTCGAGGACGATGACGCCGGCTTCGCGGGCCAGGAGGCGGTGCGTGCTTTCCCAGCCCGGACGGGTTCCCCAGAGTGGCGGTTATCCGCGCGCGGCGCGAACGCGCACCGCCCGCGTCCTGTCTCGCGCGGTATCGTGGCCATGGCATTCCGTTACAGCGGAACCTGGAGGTGGCACCGGTGGTCCGTGCCTGGGAAGCTGACTCGTCGGCGTTATTCGTCAAGCGGTTGGGGAAGTCGGCGGAAGAGCTGGGCAACTCCCAGGGGAGAGAACAGTGCCCGGACATCTGGGAGCTCAGCAACGGCGATGTCGCCGTTATCGGCCGTGATCTGACCGACGACTACGCTTCGCGCCTGCCGGAAGGCGTGTCTCTCGCGGCTGACGAACGCCTCGTCGTCATCCCCGGCAACATGCTGATCGCAGCGAAGCCGGACATCCCCGATGCTTGAGGCTCAGGCACCGGCACTTCCTTCGGAGCGTGGCCAGCGACTGGGCAACGACGAGTACCTTCGCGATTTCCGCGCTCGGGATGCGGCGATCCGCAATGGCGACTCGTGGAAGCTGGAGCGGCTGCAGCACTTTGAGGAGGTGGGCAGTCCGTCCCGTGATGCGCTGCGGCGCGGGGACTGGGCCGCGGCACTGCGCTTGTTCGAGGAGGGCCGTGACAATCTGCGCGGGGTCCAGGCGGACGAGGAGGCCCGTGGTTCGGTTTTCCATCGTGTGCGTGTGGTGGAGGAGCCGCTGACGCCGTATGTGCAGTGGGAGCTGCATTCGCTGCGGATCAGTGCCGAGTACGGGGAGCGGGTGCGGATCTTGCCGGCCAAGCTGGTCGCCGCGGCTGAGGTCGACGAGCTGCTTCCGGAGCTGACGATTCAGGACGGCAAGGTGCTCTTCCGCGTCCTGTACACCGATACCGGAGTACCGGATGGTGCGATCCGCTTCACCGCCCCGGACATTGTCGATTCGTGGGCGGCGTACGTGCGGAGCACCTACGCGGCTGCGGAGGACCTCGCATCCTATTTCGACCGTGTCGTCGCACCACTGCCGCCGCCACCGGCGGCCTGACCCAGAAGGGATGCATTCAGCGGCATGTCGGCAGACGCCAACGGGTGGTCCGGTGACTCAACCAACGACCTCTCGGGAGAGTCTCGCGATGTCGTCCAGGCCGGGAGGGTCTCCGGCGGTATTCACTTCCATCAGGCACCGGGAGCACCTGACCGTCCGTTGACTACCCCTCGACAGCTCCCTGCCGACGTGCATGCCTTCGTCAACCGCACAGACGAACTCGGGCAGTTGAACGCCGTCCTAACGGGGCGAGATGGCGGTCAGCTCGTCGTCTCTGTGCATGTAGTGGCCGGTACGGCCGGGGCGGGCAAGACTTCCCTGGTCCTGCACTGGGCCCATCAGGTCAAGGATCGCTTCCCCGACGGGCAGCTCTTTGTGAATCTGCGGGGCTACGATCCGCGTGAGCCGGTCACCGCAGAGCAGGCGTTACGCCGCTTCCTGACCGCGCTCGGTGTGCCCTCGGGCGACGTACCGCAGGATGTGGACGACGCGGCCGCGCTCTACCGTTCTCTTCTCGCCGACCGCCGGATGCTCATCGTGCTCGACAACGCTGCCACCGTCGGTCAGGTACGGCCGCTGATTCCCGGCAGCGGGGACAATCTGGTCCTGGTGACCAGCCGCAGCCGCTTGGCCGGCCTCACCGTGCGCGATGGCGCTCGCAGGATCACCCTCGGCACGCTCCCCGAGCCGGAAGCCGTCGCACTGTTGCGGGCCGTCACGCAGGACTACCGCCCGGGCGACGCTCCGGACAAGCTGACAGAGCTGGCCCGGCTGTGCGCACACCTCCCGCTCGCCCTGCGGATAGCAGCCGAGCGCGCCGCCAGTCACCCGCACCTGAGCCTCGACGACCTGCTTGCGGACCTGCACGACGAGTCCGCACTCTGGGACGCGCTCAGCACGGGAATCGACGAGGAGGCCGAAGCCGTCCGGACCGTCTTCGCCTGGTCCTACCGCGCGCTGCCACCGCAGTCGGGACGCCTCTTCCGACTCCTTGGCCTGCACCCGGGACCGGAATTCGGGCTCCACGCGGCTGCCGCGCTCGCCGACCTCACCCTCAGCCGCGCCCGGCAGCTCCTCGACGACCTCGTCGGCGCCCACCTGTTGGAGCAGACAGGCCCCGACCGCTACCAGTTCCACGACCTCCTGCGCGCCTACGCCTCCGACCAGGCCCACGACGAGGAACCCGCCGAGCAGCGCGAAGCCGCCCTGCGCCGCGCGCTGGACTGGTACCTGCACACCGCAGATGCGGCACAGACCTGGCTCCAACCCGGCGAGGACCACGTGCCGCTGCCCCAGGCGACCACACTCCTGCGGCCACTGGCCCTCGCCGATTACGATGCCGCCGCCGACTGGGCAGAACGTGAGCGTGCCACTTTCCCGCATCTCGTACGAGCCGCTACCGCGGCTGAGCTGCACCAGCACGCCTGGCAGCTGACCGCAACGCTGTGGAACGCGTTGTCCGTTTCCGCTGCCTTCGCGGACTGGCTCGACTTCGCACCCATCGGCCTGGCCTCCGCCGAGCAAGCGGACGACACAGACGGGCAGCTCCTGTTGCTCAACCAGCTCGGTATGTCCCACCGTTCCGTCAACCAGCTCGACCAGGCAGTCGCCTTCTTGAACCGCGCCCTCGTTCTCGCCCGCACCGCGGGGAAACGGGTGGACGAGGCGCACGCCCTCAACCTCCTGGGCCTCATCCACCTGCGCACCCGCCGACTCGAAGCGGCCACCGCTCACTTCGTTCAGGCCATCAGTATCTTCTGCGACGTAGGAGGCGAGCGCTGGGCTGCCTCCGCACAGTCCAACCTGGCCGGCGCCCACCTGGAAGCAGGCCACCTCGGGGAAGCGGACGCCGCGATCCAAGCCGCCCTCGCCGCACACCGTGCCCTGGATAACCAGCAGAGCGTCGGCAACTCCCTGTGGCTCGCCGCGGAACTCCATCGCGAGCGGGACGAGATCGAGGCCGCCCGTGAGGTCATTGACGAGGCCCTCGGAATCGCGCTGAGCCTGCGCAATCGTGGACTGGAGGGCTTCTGGCTGCTCACCCTCGGCGGCATTCAGCGTGCCGCCGGGCAGCACGGTGAGGCTCTGGCCGCCTACCGGCAGTCGGCCCTGCTCCACCGGCGCCTCGGTGATCACAGCCGTGAAGCCCTGGCCTGGCGCGGCACGGGCCAAACGTACGCCGCAATGGACCGCTTCAGCGAGGCTGCCGCCTTCCACCGACAAGCCGCCGCTGTCCACCGCGACCTCGGGGACGAGTGGGAGTTCGCTGTTGAGCTCGACCACCTGGCCGCCGCCATCCACACAGAAGACCCCGAAGCGGCTCGCGCCCACTGGGCCGAGGCCCTGACCCACCTGACCCCGTACACCGATCCCCGGGCCACGGCCATACGCACGCGCATGGAGAGACGGCTGGCCGAAGCAGGCGACTGAACACGTCGCCCACCCCCGGCTGCGACCGGCGGTGCCGAACGAGGGCAACTTGCCCGGCTCGGCGCTGCCGTGATGGGAGCACCGGGACCTTGGCGCCACGTAGGCCCGCCTGACCAGCTACCTCCAGCTACGCACCGCTCACCGGGGATCGACGTCCGCCGTTCGCTGTGCGCGCGTGCGCATTACCCGCAACTGTTTTGGATCCGGTGCAGGCCACTCTGCTCACTGCCGAGGCCAAGTGGCGAGGCGCCGTCTAGGCCGAGTGCGTTCCCCCCTTGCGCGGGGGCATGGTCGGCTTGACCTTGTACGCGTCGAGGATGTCGGCGATCTGGCAGGTGAACGGGGGCGGAGAGAGCGGAGCGGTAGGCCACCGCGGAGAGGGAGAGCGGGATGCCGGGGCTTACCAGGGCGTGGGCTTCGGCCCGTTACCTGGTCGTATTCGTCGCGGGCCCGGTTGGTGTCGCCAGGTGGACGGGGTCGTTGCAGGCGTTGCGACGCTCGGCTTGAGGTGACTTGCGTGGGGCGTCTTGACCTCGGATGTCCGCTGGCGTTCTCCCGTTGGTCCTCACGTAGGTGGGGGATGCCCTGCGTGTCAGGTGACGGCCGTGTCGAGGACATCGGCGAGCGCGGTGGCCGCTGACAGCATCGGCCAGTGCCCGGTGGCCAGGTCGAAGCGTCGCCATGGCGGCTGGCTGAGGAAGGCCAGCATAGGCACGCCCGCTTCCAGCAGGGCCGTGAAGTCGCTGCAGGCGACCAGGACGTGGTCCACGCCGGGGGCGGGTTCGGCTGGGCCGGTCAGAGGCTGCTCGTAGGTGCCGAATGGGTGGGGGGTGGCCCGGCTACGCAGCAGCTCCCGCTCGTCCTCGCCGAGCCCTTCGAGGCTGCTGGACGCGCCGAGCTCCTCGAAGGACGGCAGCGGCAGTCGCCATCCGTCGGCGTCGACGACACGGCCGCGCAGCTGTTCCGTCTCCTGCGGCGAGAGGAGGTCGAGCATGCTCATGCCCTGGGCGAACGGGGCGCTGTCGACGTAGACCACCCGCGCCAGTCGCTCGCCCAGCCGTCCGGCGGCCCCGGTCACCGGCGCCGCCGCGTAGCTGTGCGCCACCAGCGTGACGTCGTGCAGCGCGTGCCGCTCGACGAATCCGGTGATGTCCGCGATGTGGGTCTCCAGGTTCGCGTGTCGATCGGCCCGATCTGCGTTCTCGCCCAGCCCGGTCAGCGTCATCGGTAGCGCTATGTGCCCGCGCTCGCGCAGTGCGCGGGCAGTGTCCTCCCAGGCCCACGCACCTAGCCAGGCGCCGGGAACGAGTACGAAGGTAGCCATGTGGTTCTCCCTGAAACGAAGTGCTGCGGGGAGCGTAAGCTCGATACAGGACAGTTTCCGCCCTGAAATGTCGAGTGATTCATGTCGCATCCCCTCACGCGTGTTCTGACCCTGCTGGAACTCCTCCAGACCCACGCGGTACTGACCGGGGCGGAGTTGGCCGGGCGGCTGGGTACCGATGTCCGTACGATTCGCCGGTATACCGCCCACCTGCGTGACCTGGGCATCCCTGTGGAAGCCGAGCGCGGCCGGTATGGCGGCTACCGGCTGGCCCGCGGGTACCGCATGCCGCCGCTGGTGCTCACCAACGACGAAGCTTTGGCGGTCGTCCTGGGCCTGCTCGCCGCCGAACGCCTGGGCATGGGCACGGCAGCGCCCGCCGGGGCGGGCGCGCTGGCCAAGATCGAGAGGGTGTTGCCCAACGCCTTGCGCGATCCGCTCGCCGCCATGCAGGAGACCTTGTCCTTCACCGCGCACCCTGTGCCCGCCCAAGCGCCCGAATCCGGCGTTCTGCTGGCCCTGGCCCAGGCGTCCCGCGCCGGCACCACCGTCGCCATGACCTATCGCTCCCGGCACCAGGACCACACCGAACGCGACATGGACCCCTACGGCGTGGTCTTCCACACCGGACGTTGGTACGTCGTGGGTCACGATCATCTTCGCGACAGCTTGCGGACCTTCCGCATCGATCGCATCGCCTCCGTCGCGCCCCGTACGCAAACCTTCAACGCCCCCGACGGATTCGACGCCGTCGCCCACCTCACCGCGACCTTGGCGCAGGCGCGGTACCGCTGGCACGTCGAGGTGCTGATCCATGGCCCGCTTGACGAGATCGCTCGCAGGCTGCCCCGCTCGGTGGTGTCCCTCACTGACCGGGACACCGGTGTGCTGATGCGCGCCCAGGCGGATCGGCTGGACGGCATGGCCCATCTGCTGGCCTCCCTGGAGTGGCCCTTCGTCATTCACCAGCCCGATGAGCTGCGGCAGGAACTGAAGGATCTGGCCGTCCGGCTCACGGCGGCGGCAGAGCGAGCTGTTGGGGAACTTGCCCTGTAAGCAGTGCAGTTGACACGTGTGGTGCCACTGCCGTACCCCGTTCCGGGGCGGGGCGCGGTGTCGCGCTCCGCCCCGGTGGGGGCGGTCGCGGTGCCGGTTCGGCGGTTTCGGCGGGTGTCCGGGGCGGGCGGGCCGTACAGCGGGTGCGCGCCCGCCGCAGGACGGCGTACGCAGCCAGAGTCAGCCCGAAGAACGGGACGCCGACCAACGGCACCAGGGCGAACTGCTCGGTGAAGGCCAGCGTGACCAGGATGCCGGCGACGAAGAGCATGGCCGCGGGAGCGATGATGCGAGCGGCCCGCAGCCGGATGACGGTGGACGGCAGCCCTGCTTCCCGCCGGTGCCGCCGGAAGGCCCACTGCGTGGCAAAGATCATCAGCCAGGTGACCAGCGCCCCGAACGTGGCCAGGCCGACCAGGAGCGGGAAGGCGCTCCGGGGGGTGAGAACGCAGAGGACCACGGCCAGAGCCAGCCCGGTGAGGGAGAAGTACAGCGCGTCGCGGGGCACCCCGCCAGGGGTCAGGTCTGTCAGCCGGCGCGGCGCGTAACCGTCCTGCGCGAGGGAGTAGACAGTGTGGGTGCTCACGTAGAGGTTGGTGTTCATCGCGGAGAGGGCGGCGGTGAGCACCACAGCGTTCACCACGGTGACCGCGCCGGGAACGCCCGCGGTGTCGAAGAGCCTTACGAAAGGGCTGTCGGCCAGACTGCCGCCGCCGGACGCGCCTCGCGGGACGACAGTGACGATGACGAACATGGTGAGGAGATAGCACAGCGCCAGCCGCAGCACCATGCCGCGGGTGGCGCGGGGTATGACGTGCTCGGGGTCGCGGGATTCCGCAGCGGTCATGGCGACTGCTTCGGTGCCCATGTAGCCGAATGTCACTACCGTCATCGTCAGCCACAGACCGGTCAGCCCGCCGGACGCGAAGCCGCCGTGCTCGGTCCAGGCGGCGAGTCCTGCGGGAGATCCACCGGGCAGGCCGACGGTGATCCACGCCAACCCGATGAGGACGAACGCGACGATGGCCACAATCTTGACCATCGCGAACCAGAACTCGAACTCGCCGAAGAAGCGCACCGACGCCCGGTTGATGGTCACGATGAGTATGGAGAACACGGCGACCGGGATCCACAAGGGCAGCGCGGGCCACCACAGACGTACGTACATGCCCGCCGCGGTGACCTCGCCGCCGACGTTCACGACTTGGGCGACCCAGTACATCCAGCGCTGGGCGAAGCTCGCCCATGGCCCGAAGTAGGTGTGCGCGAGCGCACCGAACCCGCCGGCCTGCGGATGCGCGACGGTCATTTCCGCCAGGGCGTATGCCAGGGAGAGGGCCAGCGCCGCGCCGATGGCGTAGGCGACGATCACGGAGGGGTCGGCCAGGGAGAACGCCATGCCGGAACCGAGGAACAGGCCGGTGCCCAGCGCACCGCCGAGGGCGATCATCTGTATCTGGCGGCCTGTCAGGGAGCGGCGCAGGGCCGTGGGCGGCCCCTGGCAGCGGGTGGCGCTCACGCGGGTGGTTTCCCTTGTGCTCGGCCGGCCGCGGTCAGCCGCCGGCGGGACATGGGGATCTTCGCCACGGTCGGGCGGAGCGCGTCCTCGACTGCCGCCGCCGCAGGACTGCCGCGCAGCAGGCGCAGCACGGGCGCGGTCAGGACCGTGGTGGTCAGGGCCATCAGTACCAGGATGGAGAACAGGTCGGGCTCGATGACCCCGAGTTGGAGACCTATGTTCAAGACAACCAGTTCGGTCAGGCCACGGCAGTTCATCAGGGCGCCGATGGACATGGCGTCTTTCCAAGGCTCGCCGCGCCAACGGGCCGCAGCGGCGCTGCCGCCCCACTTGCCAAGCAGCGCCACAGCGAGCACGGCAGGAGCCCACCACCAGTGCCCTGGAACGGCGGCCAACGAACCGAGGTCGGTTTGCAGGCCGGTGTGGACGAAGAAGAGCGGAACGAACAGGGGCAGCGCGACGGCCCGCAGCCGCCGGGCGCAGCGCTCGACCCCCGCGTGCCCGCGCGGGGTGATGGCGCCGAAGACGAACGCGCCGAAGATGGCGTGTACGCCGATGCGGTCGGTGGCCAGGGCTGACAGGCACATTCCGGCGAAGAGCACGGTCAGCACTAGGCCATCTTGGTCAGCACCGCCTCTCTGATGCCGGACCCAGCGAGCGAGCAGCGGACGGACGACGGTGAACAGCACGGCGAGGAAGAGGGCCGTGAGGGCGGCGGTGGAGGCTGCGGCCAGCGCTGAGCCGCTGCCGGCGAGCGCGACGACGGCGGCCAGCAGACACCAGGCGGTGGCGTCATCGACGGCGGCACAGGCCATGGCCAGGGCACCGAGCCGGGTGTCGCTCAGGCCGCAGTCGCTGAGCACTCGGGCTAGGACGGGGAAGGCGGTGATGCTCATGGCGACCGCGACGAACAGGGTGAACGGCAGCCGGCCCACGCCGTCGGGCGCGAAGTCGCCGTACATGGCCAGGGCGAGCAGTGCGCCCAGGCCCAGCGGCAGCGCGATGCTGGCCTGGCTGATGGTGACGGCGGTGCGACTGTGACCGCGCAGCGCGGTGAGGTCCAGCTCCAGGCCGACCAGAAACATGAAGGCGATCAGGCCGAGTTGGCCGAGCACATCGACGTACCCGGTCACCGAGGGCGGGAACAGGGCGGACTGCGCCTGGGGCCAGATCCAGCCGAGGAGGGTGGGGCCCATCAGAATGCCGACGGTGATCTCCCCGACCACCGGAGGTTGTCCGATGCGCCGGAAGAGCGCGGCGCCGGCCCGGCACGCGACAATCACCACGGAGACGGTGAGCAGCAGTTGGGAGAAGGGCTCAAGCACGGACACCCGCGTCCCCCTCGCCCGGCGCGGGCACGGCCGCGGCATCCGTCCAGCGGGCATAGCGGCGCCGACCGTACAACAGCGGTTGCCGGTCCTCGGTGAGAGTGACGCGCCCGACGGTGGCGAACACCGCGGTGTGGTCGCCGAATTCGGTGGTCCGGTCCACCACGCAGTCCGCGATGGCGTGCGCGGCATCGCTCAGGTGAGGGCCGGCGGCGCCCAGCGGCATCCGCCAGGGCACTCGGGCGAAGCGGTCCGGTACCCCGGACGCAAACAGGTCGGAGACCGAACGGGCGTCTTCGTGCAGCAAGTTGAGGGCGAAACGGCCGTTCGACCGAAGTGCCCGGAGAGTGGGGCTGGCGGAGCGTATGCAGACCACGAGGGTGGCGGGGGACAGGGCGACGCTGCACAGGGAGCTACAGGTCATCCCGTGTGGGGTCCGCGTCTTGTCCAGTGCGGTGACGACGGCGACGCCGCTTGGGAATCCGGCCATGAAGGGCCGAAGGTCGGCGTCGGCCAGTGGAGGGGAAGGGGACGGGTGCAGCTTGGGGGCGCGGGGCATGGGCACTCCTGGGATGGGGTGGAGGGCAGGCGAGACGGCGTGCGGCCCGGCCGCCCGATGTCGGCGGCCGGGCCCGAGTGGCCTCGGCGAGGTCCGGTGCGCCTCGCCGAGGCCCTGGTGTCCGCGGTGGCGGAGCGTCAGCCGTGCAGCTGCCTCAGGTACTCGTAGGCGCTGGGCAGCGTTTCCAGCAGCTCCTGCTGGGTCCGCTTGACCTCTTCGAACAGCGGCTCCGCACCCGCCACCGATTCGGGCTTGTGCGCGAGCACCGGCAGCGGGGCGTCGGGCTCCAGGCCCAGGCCCGCGAAGATGCAGTAATAGCTGCCATTGGTCCAGAAGTTGCGGAACTCCGCCTCGAAATTTCCGTAGTAGGTGCTCTCGTCGGTAATCGGCGAGTTGATCGGTAGCCCTGCCTTGTACGCGGCGATCTTTTCCTGGATGTTCTTCGGGAGGGTCAGCTCCTTGTTGGCGCGCCAGAACGGGGTGTCGTTGCGCGGCGCGTAGTAGAAGTGGGCCTGGACGAAGTCCCGGGTGTCGTCGAACATCACCTCGATCTCGTTGTTGAAACTGTCGATGAGAGCCTGGTTGAACGTACGGTCCGGGAAATGCTTGGCAAGTTGGTGGATCGCGGCGGTGATGAAGTAGATGCCGGTCGATTCCAGCGGCTCCAGGAAGCAGGAGGACAACCCGATGCTGACCACGTTCTTCACCCAGGCGCGGCGGTTGCGGCCGACCCGGAAGCGGACATGGTTGAACGTCGTCTGCTCCGGGTCCAGGCCCCACAGCTCACAGAATTCTGCGGTGGCCTCTTCCTGTGAGGTGAACTTGCTGGAATACACGTACCCGGTGCCGAAACGACCGAGCATCGGGATCTTCCAGGTCCAACCCGAGGACATGGCGATGGCCGATGTGTACGGCTCGACGCCGTTCTTCTCGTCGTCGTGCGGGATGGCGGTGGCGACCGCGCTGTCGCACAGCAGGTGGTCGCTCATGTCGATGAACGGCTCGGCCAGCGCCTTGTTGATCAGCAGTCCGCGGAATCCGGAGCAGTCCACGAACAGGTCGGCGTCCAGCACCGCGCCGCCCTTGGTGTTCAGCGCTGTGACGAAGCCCCGCTCGTCCTGCTCGACGTGGACCATCTCGTCCTCGATGTGCCGTACTCCCTGCTTCTCGGTGGCGAAGCGCCGCAGGAAATCGGCGACGAGCTGGGCGTCGAAGTGCCAGGCGTATCGGGTGGCTGGGCGGCCGTCCAGCCAGCGGGGCGCCTTCATGGCGTCCATGACCGGAGGTTCGCGGAAGCAGGCGTAGTCGAACGGCTCGGTAGTACGGCCCTCGTACTTGCGCTTGAACCAGTAGTGAGACAGCGGCGCCCGGTCGTGGTCGGGCAGCAGCCCGAACGGGTGGTAGAAGTGGTCCGGGCTGTCGTCGGGGAGTGCGCGAGCCTCGGCTTCGCCCTTGCCCTCGGTTCGCCAGTTGACGAAGCGCACTGCCATTTTGAAGCTGGCGTTGCATTCGCGCATCCACTCCTCCTCGGCGATGCCGAGATAGTCGAAGAAGGCGCGGTGCAGGTTCGGGACGGTGGCCTCGCCGACCCCGATACGAGGAATGGAAGGCGCCTCGAGAACGGTGATCTCCACCGATTCCTGAAGTGCCTTTCCGAGATAGGCAGCCGTCATCCAGCCGGCCGTGCCGCCGCCGAGGATGACGACCTTGCGGATACGGGCGTCATTGTTGGTCATGGACGGATCCTCATTTCTGATACGGCCGACGGCCGGGGCATGGATTCGTACGGTCAGTGTCAGCGCCCCGCCTATGCTGCAACTACACCTGCCCGGCTCGTGAGTTATAGAGGCCCGCAAGGAGGCAGGGCCAGACTTGCCGATCGTTGATCAGCGTTCGGCGCACAGTCCCGAAAATGCAGGAGGCAGGTATGACCACCGCGGTGAACGACGCGGTCCGGCACCGGGTGGAAATGCAGTTCCTCGGCACTTTCTCGGTCACCGTGGACGGTGCTCCGGTGCGCCGCTGGCGGGCTGGCAAGGCCCGTCAGCTCTTCCAGTACCTGGCGCTGCACCAGGACCAGATCCTCACGCGCGAGCGGCTGTACGAGGTGCTGTGGCCCGAGGCGGAGTGGTCGGCGGGCCGCAGCTCGTTGAAGGTGGCGGCGCATGCCCTGCGGCAGGTGCTGCAGGCCCACCCCGACCAGGAGAGCGGTTCCGGCATCCGATTGGTGCACCGGGACTGCGGCTATGTGCTGTACATGGACGATGCCGCCTGCGACGTCGGGCGGTTCCAGCGACTGCTGAGGGCGGGCCTGGCCGCCGCCCGGGACGGGCGCAGCGCGGACGCCGCCGACGCGCTGCGCGGCGCACTGGCGCTGTATCGAGGCCAGTTCCTGCCCGGCGAGAACGCCGACTGGATCACCGAGCAGCGCGAGTACCTGCAATCCCTCGCCCTGCGCGGGCTCGCCGAGCTGCGCTCAGACGCACAAGTGCGAGAGGACTTCCCCGAACTCATTGCGCTGTGCCGCCGGACGCTGGAGATCGACCGCCATCACGAGGAGACGTACCGGGAGTTGATGGCCGCACACGGCAGGCTCGGCGAACTGGCCCGCGTCCGCAGCTGGTACGACCTGTGCGCCCGTCGGCTGCGCGAGGAGCTGGGCGTCGCGCCGGCCCCCGAGACACGGCGGTTGCTGCACTCCTTGCTGCCGGCCCCCGGCCACCCGGCGCGGCCCATGCCCGCCGTCCACCACGCCAGGCGTCCTCACACCGCCGTTCGCAGGCCAGCTCTGGCCTCTTACACCCACAGTTAAGGACCTGCTCATGACTGAGCCGACCGGGCTCGCCGTACCGCCCGCGGCCGTCCCGCCCAAACGCCACACCGACCAGTGGATCGGGGGCTGTTGGACCGTGTCCCTGGCCACCGAGGAGCTCGCGGTCACTGATCCCGCTACTGAGCGGTTGCTGGCGACCGTGCCCAGCGGCACCGCGCAGGACGCTGACCGTGCGGCCCGCGCCGCCGCTGACGCCTTTCCCTCCTGGTCCACCACTTCTGTACACGACCGCCTGGCCGCGCTGCGCCGGATCGTCGCCGGCCTGGAGCATCACGCCGACCAACTCGCTCAGACCATCACTTCCGAGGTGGGGGCGCCGCAACGGTTGGCCCGGCGCGCCCAAGTCGGGCTGGCGATCGGCATGGCCGCGCAGAGCGCCGAGGTCCTGGAGCGCTTTGCGTTCGAAGAGCGCCTCGGGCACTCCCTGGTGACGCGCGAACCGGCGGGGGTGGCCGCGTGCATCACGCCGTGGAACATGCCGCTGCTGCTCACGGTGCAGAAGGTGCTGCCCGCGCTCGCCGCTGGGTGCACCGTTGTTCACAAGCCCAGCGAACTCACCCCGCTGCACGCGCTGTTGTTCGCCGAGATCGTCGCCGAGGCCGATCTGCCGCCCGGCGTGTTCAACATGGTGGTGGGCCCCGGCTCGCAGGCAGGGGCGGCACTTGCCGCGCACCCGGCCGTCGACCTGGTCTCGCTCACCGGTTCCACCCGTGCCGGACGTCAGGTGTCGGTCCTGGGAGCCGACACCGTGAAGCGCGTGCACCTGGAGTTGGGAGGCAAGGGCGCCAGCGTAGTGATGGAGGGCGCCGATCTGGAGGCGGCGGTACGCGAGACCGTGGACCGGGTGTGCTTCAACTCCGGCCAGGCGTGCCTGCAATGGAGCCGACTACTGGTGCCGCGCGCCCGGCACGACGAGGCGGTGCGCATCGCGAACGAGGCGATGGCGCAGTACGTGGTCGGCGACCCGCGCGATGCGGCCACGGATCTCGGGCCGTTGGTCTCGGCGGCGGGGCGTGAGCGCGTCATCGGCCACGTTCAGGCCGGCGTGGACAGCGGGGCGGAGCTGGTGCGGGGCGGCACCGGCCGCCCTGCCGGCTTGGAGCGCGGATACTACGTCACTCCAACCCTCTTCGCCAGGGTCGATCCGGCCTCGGCGCTGGCCCAGGAGGAGATCTTCGGACCGGTGTTGAGCGTGATCCCGCACGACGGCGAGGACGACGCTGTGGCTATTGCCAACGGCACCCGCTACGGGCTGCACAGCGGCGTGTGGGCGGACGGCGACGAACACGCTCTGCGCGTCGCCCGCCGACTGCGCACCGGGGTCATCGACGTCAACGGCGCGGGCTTCAACCCGGCCGCACCCTTCGGCGGCTTCAAGCAGTCCGGCATCGGCCGCGAGTGCGGCGCGGCAGGACTGGCCGGCTACCTGGAGACCAAGTCCGTCCAGCTTCCCCAGGTGACCGGTGCACCGGTCACCGGCCCCCGCCTGAAGGACACATCCGCCCCTGTGACGAAGCAGGAAGCAGAGAGGAGCGCCTGATGACCGCTGAGCTGAGCCCCTTGTCCATCCTGCGCGCCGTGCACTCCTGGAGCCGGTTGCGGCCCACGGACGTGGCGGTGTGCGCACCCGATGGGAGTTCCCTCGACTTCGCCCGAGTCCAGGACCGTACAGAGGAGTTGGCTGAAGCTCTCGCTGCGGGGGGCGTAACCGCAGACACGGCCGTCGGCCTGCTGTTGGGCCGCTCCACGGACAGCGTGGCCGCCCTGCTGGCCGTCTGGCACCTGGGGGCCACCGCGGTGCCCTTGGACGCCGGGCACCCGGTGGAGCGCCTGACGTATGCCTTGCGGGACGCCGGTGTTCGGGTGCTGATCGCCGAAAGTCTTCCGCGGGGGCTTGAGTTGGCGAACGACGTCGAGCAGCTGCGTCCGTCCAAGGCCATCCGCGGTGCCACCGTGCCCGCCGCTGCACCGGAGCCGGACTCCTGCGCTTACATCATCTACACCTCCGGAACAACCGGCCGCCCCAAGGGAGTTGAGGTCACCTATCGCGGCCTGGACACCTTTGTTACCGCGTTGGGCAGCCTGGAGCTGCCCCCCGGCGGGCTGGGCCTGAATGCGGTGTCGCCGGCGTTCGACGGCTGGCTGTGGTGCACCCTGCTGTACCTGCTGCACGGCCAGGGTGTCGCGCTGGTCGATCTGTCCCTCGACGGGCTGCGCGCCGCTGAGGACGGCACCCCGCTGCTCCCGCCGGGCCTGCGCACTGTGTCGCTCACCCCCTCGCTACTGGCCGCGCACGGCGGCGACATCGACGCCGCCGAGGTCGTCGTGGTCGCGGGCGAGGCGTGCCCGCCCGCCCTCGCCGATCGCTTCGCCGCTGGCCGCCGCTTTTTGAACGTATACGGGCCTACTGAGGCAACCATCGCTGCGACTTGGTCGGACAGTGTCTGCCAGGACGACATACGCACCATCGGCAGGCCGCTGCCCGGCTATCGAGCCCATGTACTCGACGCCTGGCTGCGGCCCGTCGAACCGGGCACGGACGGCGAGCTGTGTCTGGGCGGGCCCGCAGTGGCGCGCGGCTACCGCAACCAGCCCGGCCTGACCGCTGCCCGCTTCGTACCCGATCCGTTCGAAGGCGGCGGCGCGCGCATGTACCGCAGCGGTGACATGGTGCGGCAGTGCGCGGACGGCACGCTGGAGTACCGCGGGCGCCGGGACGACCAGATCAAGGTACGCGGGCACCGCATCGAGCTGGGTGAGGTGGACCGGGTGGCCGCCACCGTGGCCGGTGTCGAGGCGGCCGCCGCGTATGTGTCCGGCTCAGGCGACACACTGGGCCTGGCCGTCGTCGCGGCCGACGGTGGTGCGGACCTGCCCGAGCGCGTCCTGGCCCGCTGCGCCGACCTGCTGCCCCCGGCTGCCGTGCCGCACCATGTGCGCGTGGTGGCCGCGCTGCCGACGCTGGTCACCGGCAAGGCCGACCGCACGGCCCTCGCCGGCGAACCGGCCGCCGTCCCGGCCGACACCGGCACCGGCCCCACGCAGCTCACTCCCCGAGAACGGCAGGTGCTGCAGATCTGGAGCGAGCTGCTGGAACGTGAAGTCACCGACACCGGCGCGGACTTCTTCGAGCTGGGCGGCCACTCACTGCTGGCCGCACGGACCGTCGCCGAGCTGCGACGCCGTACCCAGGGACGGGTGACGTTGGCGCAGCTGCTGGCCAATCCGACCGCTGCGGCCCTCGCCGCCGAACTCGACCGCACCCTGCCGCCCGTGCAGGACGCCGTCGCCGAAGGAGCCTGGTGATGAGCACCGCATGGATCTCTACCTGGCCCGGTGCGCCGGGCACTCGCCCCGTCGGCGGCCCGCCGGTGCTGTTGTGTCTGCCGCCCGCCGGAGCGGGGTGCCACCAGTTCCGGCACTGGCAGCAGCCATTGGCCGGCGTTGCCCAGGTGTGGGGCGTTCAGCTTCCCGGCCGGGAGAACCGCTGGCACGACCCCATGCCTGACACCTTCGACGTGGCGGTGGAGGCCATCGCCACGGAGGTCACAGCACGTCTCGCCGCCAGCCGTTCCCTGGTGATCTTCGGGCACAGCTTCGGCGGCCTCATCGGCTACGAACTGGCCCGCCGGGTGAACCCGGCCGCCCTCGTGGTCAGCGGCTGCCGTCCGCCTCGTCACTGGGACGGCGCGGGGCGCGGCATCGTCGAGGATGACGCCGAACTCAACAAGCTCCTAGACGCCAGCGGCCCCGAAGCGCTCCTGCTCGACCCGGAGACCCGTGCCCTGATGCTCGGCATGCTGCGTCAGGACGCCCAGCTGTCCACCAGCTACACCCACACCGGCGGTGCCCTCTTGGACATCGACCTCCACGTCTGGGGCGGCACCGCCGACGAAACGGTCACCGCCGAGCAGCTCGACGGCTGGGCCGCGGTCACCTCCCGCGCTTGCCATCGTCGGGACTTCCCCGGCGGCCACCACGCGGTGCTGCGCAACCCGGAGCTGGTCCTGCCCCGCCTCACCGATGTGATCCGCGCCGCGACCCGGCCGACCGAAGCCACCGATCTGTAAGGACGCCATCTGCGATGCTCGCCGACCCCGCACCCCGCTACCAGGTTCTGGTCAACCACGAGGAGCAGTACGGGATTTTCCCCGCGGACAACGAGATCCCCGACGGCTGGAGGGCCGCCGGGCACCATGGCACGGAAGCGGAGTGCCGTGCCCATGTGGACGCCGTCTGGCACGACATGCGTCCGCTGAGCCTGCGCCGTGCCACGGAGCGCTGAGATGCACATCGACCTGCTGGCCCCCGAGCCCTTCGCCCGCAACGACTTCTGGTCCACCCTTGCCTGGCTGCGCGCCAACTCCCCCGTGTACCGGCACCCGGAGCCCGACGGCCCCGGCTTTTGGGCGCTCAGCCGCTACCACGACATCGTGCGCGTCTACGCCGACAGCGATACCTTCAGCTCCGCCCAGGGCATGCGGCTGGGCAGCGAGCCGGCGGCGGTCGCGGCGGTGGCCAACCGCATGCTGATCGTCTCCGACGCGCCCCACCACACCCGCCTCAAACGGGCCCTGCACCAGGCGTTCGCACCCGGCCGGATGCCCCGCGTTGAGCGGATGGTCAACGACGTGGTGCGCGACCTGGTCGACGAGGCGGAACAGCGCGGCGAGTTGGACTTCATCGACCTCGCCAAGCAACTGCCCAACCGCGTCGTGTGCGCCATGATGGGCATCCCCCGCGCCGACTGGTCGTGGATCGGCCAGCTCACCACTGAGGCGTTCGACTCGCCGGACGAGAACGTGCGCTCCACGGCACACTCCGAGATCTTCCTGTACTTCATCGACCTGCTGAACCGGCGCCGGGCCGAGCCCGGGGACGACCTGGTCAGCGAGATCGCCCACCAGTCGAGGGTCACTGAGCTGGACGGTACGGACCGTCCACTGACCGATGAAGAGATCGTCTTCAACTGCAACGGCGTGCTCTCCGGCGCGAACGAGACCACCCGCTATTCCGCGGCCGGCGCGGTTCACATGTTCGCCCGGCACCCAGACCAGTGGCGCCTGCTGCGCGAGGGCGGGTCCCAGGCGGTCGGCCCGGCCGTGGAGGAGGTCCTGCGGTGGACCACCCCCGGCGTGCACGCGCTGCGCACCGTGACTCGCGACACCGAGATCGGCGGTGTACCGATTGCTGCGGGAGACAAGGTCACGCTGTGGAACGTCTCCGCCAACCGCGACGAGGCGGTCTTCGCCGACCCGCACCTCTTCCTCGCTGACCGCCGGCCCAACCGGCACATCGCCTTCGGGCACGGCCGGCACCTGTGCCTGGGCGCCCACCTCGCCCGCCTCGAACTCTCCGCCTTGCTGCGGGAGTTGGCCCCTCGCCTGGACGGCTTCGAGCTCGCCGGTCCCGTGGTGTTCAACTCGTCCAACTTCACCTGGGGGATCACCAGCATCCCGGTACGGCTGCGGCTGGCCAGGAACGTAACCGGCACGTCACCGCTCGCCGTTTGACTGTCCCCGTACCACAAGGAAAGGCCCGTCCGTGAGTGCTGTCTCCCCGCCCGAGCGCCACCGACAGTTGGTGGAGTTCAACCGCACCGAAACCCTCTGGCCGGACACCGGCTACGCCCAGCTCCTGGCCGAACAGGCCGCCCGTACCCCTGGTGCCCCTGCCCTGGTGCACGGCGACCGCTCGTGGACGTTCGCCGAGCTGGAGAGCGAGACCAACCGGCTCGCCCACTGTCTGATAGGACTGGGCGCGGGGCCCGGCACCCGGATCGGGCTGTGCTACCCGCGCAGCGCCGAGTACGTCATCGGCTCGCTCGGCATCCTCAAGACCGGTGCGGCCATCGTCGCTCTCGATCCGGTCAATCCTGACAGGCGCCTGGCCGCCATGGTCGAGGACTCCGACCCGCTGACCGTGCTGGTCCCCGATGAGCAGGCGGCGCGGATACCCGAGGGTGTGGCCCGGCGCTCCGTCGCCGACGCCAACGGCCCCGACGCTCCCGTCGCGGTCCCCTCCTCCCCGGACACGGTCAGCCATCTGATCTACACCTCGGGTTCCACCGGCACGCCCAAGGCCGTCCTGGAGCGGCACTCGGCCCTGACGAACCTGGTGCACTGGACCCGCCGCGCCTACGGCGTCAGTCCCGGCGACCGGGCCTCGTGGCTGTCCACCCCTGGTTTCGCCGTACAGATCATGGAGTGGCTGCCCTACCTGCCGCTGGGGGCCGCGGTGCACATCCCCGCCGCGGGCCAGGCGCAGACCCCGGAGCAGATCCGGGACTGGATGGTGGCCAGCGGGATCACCCACTGCATGCTGGTCGCCGCGCTGGCCGAGCCCGCCTGGGGCCTGGATTGGCCCGCCGGGACCAAACTGCGGATCATGGTGACCACGGCGGAACGCGTCCACAGCTGGCCGCCCGTGGACACGCCGTTCCGCGTTGTGATGACCTACGGCACCACCGAGACCACCAACGTGCTCTCATGCCTGGACCTGGGCGCTGGAATTGACCACACGAGCCGGGCGACTCCCGAGGAGATCCGTCGTACTCGCCCTGTCCCGGTGGGGCGGCCCATCGCCAACCAGCGGGTGTACATCCTCGACGACCAGGACCGCCCGGTGCCGATCGGCGAGGTCGGGCGGCTGCATGTGGCCGGAGCGGGTGTCGCCACCGGGTACCACGCCCGTGCCGAACTGACCGCGCAGAAGTTCCGTGCCAACCCGCTGCCGGAGAACCCCGGACCGGTGCTGTATGACACCGGCGACCTCGCCCGGTTCCGCACCGACGGCGTCGTGGAGCTGCTGGGCCGGGACGACTCACAGGTCAAGATCCGCGGATTCCGGGTGGAACTCGGCGAGGTGGAGACCGCTGTGGCGCAGCTGGCGGAGGTCGCGGAAGCCGTGGTCATCGTCCGTGAGCCCACCGCTGGGGACAAGCGCCTGATTGCCTACGTGGCCCCCGTGCCCGGCGCCGACCCTCGGTCCGACGACATCCGTGCGCAGGTCGCCGCGACCCTTCCCTACTACATGGTGCCCGGCCATGTCGTGGTGCTGCCGGCCCTGCCTCGGCTGCCCAACGGCAAGGTCGAGCGGACCGCGCTGCCCGAACCGCCCGACGCACGGGACGCGGTCAGCGTCGGATACGAGGCCCCGCGTACCGAGACCGAGGACGGGCTGGCCCGACTGTGGGCCGAGCTCTTCCGCACCCAGGCGGTCGGCATCCACGACAACTTCTTCGATCTGGGTGGCCATTCGCTGCTGGCGTTCCGGCTGATCGACGCGGTGCGCAACATCTACGGTGTCGAGCTGAGCCTGTCGGAGCTCTTCCGTATGCCCTCCGTCGCCGAACTCGCCGAGCATCTGACCACTCAGCGCGCCACGAGCGGCGCCGGCTTCGGCGGTCTGCCCGCTATCGTGCCCGACCCCGCGGCACGGTTCGCGCCGTTCCCGCTGACCGAGAGCCAGGAGGCGATGTGGATCGGGCGCGGTGGCTTGGTCGACCTGGGTAACGTCGGCTGCCACGGCTACTTCGAGTGGGAGAGCCACGACCTCGACCTGGCGCGTTTCGAGCGGGCCTGGCACCGCCTGGTGGAGCGGCACGACGCGCTGCGCACCGTCGTCCTTCCTGACGGTACCCAGCGGGTGTTGGAGGAGATCCCCTCCTATGACATCCCCGTGCGCGATCTGTCCGAGATCGATCCGGAGCGGGCCGAGAAGGAACTCCTGTCCCTGCGCGAGCAGTTGTCGCACCGGGTGCTCAACGCCGACACCTGGCCGCTCTTCGACGTCCGGGTGACCCTGCTCCCCGCCGCTGACGGCGCGCCCCGGACGGCGGTGCGGGCCCGGATCCACCTCTCGCTGGACTTCCTGATCGCGGACGCCTGGAGCTACTTCCAGGTCCTGGTTCCCGACCTCGTGGCGTTCTACCGAGATCCGGAGCACATGCCCGAGCCGCTGGAGCTCACCTTCCGCGACTACGTGCTGGCCACCCGCGAGCCCATGCGGGAAACCGAGCTGTACCGCCGTTCCGAGTGGTACTGGCGCGACCGGCTGGCCACCCTGCCCCCGGCACCCGGCCTGCCTGGGCGCCCGGCCGACGCCCCCGAGCTGCCGATGCGCTTTCAGCGGCGCAGCCACCGCATCGACCCCGACCTGTGGACCCGTATCCAGCGTCTGGCACACGAGCACGAGGTCACGCCATCTGGTGTGCTGGCCGCGGCCTACTCCGAGGTGCTGTCGGCCTGGAGCGGGCAGTCGCGGTTCACCATCAACTTCCCGCTCTACAGCAGGATTCCGCTGCACCCGCAGGTCGACAGCCTCATCGCGGACACCACCACCACGCTGTTGCTGGCGGTCGAGCGCACCTCGCCGACGTTCGCCGGGCGCGCCCGTGACCTCCAGCGCCGGCTGTGGGTCGACCTGGAGCACCGCTACTTCAGCGGGGTCCAGGTGCTGCGCGAACTCACCAGGCTCCGCGGGTCCCTGGCCCCGACTATGCCCGTCGTCATGACCAGTCTGGCGGGCCACCCGCCGCAGTACGAGGAGACCGAGCTCGGTGCCCCGGTGTACGGGATCTCCCAGACCCCGCAGGTGTCCCTGGACTTCCAGATCTTCGAGAAGGCGGACGGTCTCACGTTCAACTGGGACTATCTGCCTGCCGTTTACCCCGACGGCCTCATCGAGGAGATGTTCGACGCCTTCTGCGGCGTGCTGGAATCCCTGGGCGAGGAGGAGTCCTGGAAGCTTGACGCCTTCCCGCTGTCGTCCACCCTGGTCGGGGAGCTGACCACGGTCGTTGATACCGATGGCGCGCCGGTCCTAGAAGCCGCCGAGCGTGACACTGGCGACGCCTGGGAGCGCTACTGGGCCGGCATCACCAGCACCGGCCGCGGCGGTGATGTGCTGTGGGACGCGGACAGCCCCGAGGAGTTCGTCTGGTGCGTTGAGCAGGCCCGTGCGCACTTCGACAGGCGGCTGCCGCTGATCGACCTCGGCTGCGGCAACGGCCGCTACAGCCGGGAACTCGCCGCGCACTTCCCGCGCGTCGTCGGTGTCGATGTGTCCCGCAGCGCCATCGAGCGGGCCGTCGCCGAGGCCGAGGGGCTGTCCAACGTCTCCTACCAGGCGCTGGACATGACCGATCCGCAGCAGGCCAGGGCCCTGGGCAAGGGCCCGTACAACATCTTCGTACGCGGTGTCTTCCACGTCCTGGACGATGCCGGGCGGGCTCGGCTGGCCGAGGTGGCCGATCGCCTGATGGGCCCCGACGGGGTGCTGATCGTCCACGAGCCCGACTACTCGGCGGACTCGTTCGGCTTCGTCGGCTTCGTCGGAGGTGCCAAGGGGCGTGCCGCCGACCTGGTGGCGCCGCTGGAGGCGGCCGGTGTCAGGCACTCGCACCGCTTTGCGCGGGCGGAGCTGGAGCGGGCCTTCCCCTCCGAGTGCTGGGAGCTGGTCGAGGACGACGCCGTGCAGCTGCACGCGCTGAACCCTGAGGGCGACGCCGAGGCGCTGCGACTGCCTGGCTACTACGCGGTGCTGCGTCGCCGCCGCGGCTGACCCGCCGGGCCGTCAGCCGCCTCGTGCGGCCGACGGCCCGGGGTCGCCGTATACATCTCCCACACTGAAGAGACCTCCGGCCGTACGGGACCAGGGGCGTACGAGGGCTCCGCGCGGGCCCGGCGGCGCCTGTGGCCCGTGCGGCCGGAGCCGATCGTGCAGAGCGAGCTGGCCGACGAAGGCCGGCGGAAAAGGACACCACAGTGGAACAGCGGCTCACCCGTATCCGGCGCGCCCGCGCCCAGGCGATCGGCGGCTCGGTCCGCTGCGGCTCGGTAGAGGAGGTGGTCGAGCGGGTCGTCGCCGTACAGGCCCAGGACGTTGCGGCCGCCGCCCAGGGACTGCGGGTGCGCGGCACCGGTATCACCGGTGCCGATGTGCGGCGGGCGACCTTCGAGGACCGTACGGTCGTACGCGGCTGGTTCATGCGCGGCACTCTGCAGCTGGTCCCCGCCCGCGACGTCCGCTGGCTGCTGGCCCTGCTCGGCCCCGTCTTCCTCAAACAGAGCGAACGTCGCTGTCGTGAATTGGGCCTGGACGCCCAACTGTGCGCCCGCGCTGAGCGACTCATCGGTGACGCCCTGGACGCCGAGGGCCCGCTGACCCGCGAGGAGCTGACCGCTCGTCTGGCGGATATCGGCGTGCCCGCCAAGGGACAGGCCGCCTTCCACCTCATCCGCCGGGGAGCGCTGGCCGGGCAGCTGTGCCACGGACCGGAGCGGGTGGGCCGGGCCACTTACGTCCCGCTCGACTCCTGGCTGCCCCAGGACGGCCCGCTCCCCTGGCGTGGGGACGCGGCCGTTGCGGAGCTGGCCCGCCGCTACCAGTGCGGCTACGGGCCCGCGACCGTGCAGGACTTCGCCACCTGGTCGGGGCTGGCGCTGTCGAAGGCCAAAGACGTCTGGCCCGCCGCACGCGACCAGGACACCGGCGACGGCGGAGAGGCACCGGACGTGCGGCTGTTGCCCGCGTACGACAACTACCTGACCGCCTACCGGGGCCGGGAGCTGTCCGTGCCCGCCGAGCACGAACGGCAGGTCTGGCCGGGCGGCGGACAGATCCGCCCCACCGTCGTCGTGGACGGCTGGGTGGTGGGTACCTGGAGTCTGGCGCGCGGCGGCGAGGTGACGGAACAGCCGTTCGGGGAGTTGTCCGCCGCCGTCCGGGACGGGATCGCCGCGGAATCCGCGGACATCGCACGTTTCCTTGGGCGTTGACGTATCCGGGGTCCTGGAAAGCGGAAACAAGAACCTCGGAACCCGAAATACGTAACCGGGCAATAACCCGGCCTTTCTACGTTCGGTGGCATACGAGAAGTCCTCTCCCCGTCAGAAAAGGATCCCGCTCATGGCTCTCGGCCGGCACGCCGACTTCAACCGACTATGGTTCGGCCAGACGATCAGCAATTTCGGCGACAAGATATCCGTGCTTGCGCTTTCGACCCTCGCCATCGTGGTTCTCGACGGTGGCGCCCTCGAAGTCGGTGTGCTGGGTGCGCTGAGGTTCCTGCCGTTTCTGCTGCTGGCACCGGTCGCCGGGCTGGTCGCCGACCGGATGTCCCGCCGCCACATCATGATCGTCGCTGATGTCGGCCGCTGCCTGGCCCTGGCCTCGATCCCGCTGGTCTTCGCCTTCGGAACCCTGACCATGACGCAGGTCTATGTCGTGGCCGGCGTCGTGGGCCTGTTCACCACCTTCTTCGAGGTCGCCTACCAGTCCTGGCTGCCTCAGCTCATCGGCACCGAGAACCTTGTCGAGGGCAACACCAAGCTCCAGATCAGCCGCAGTCTCGCCGAGGCGGTCGGTGCCGGAGCGGGCGGTGCGCTGATGCAGCTGCTGGGCGCCGCGCGTGCCATCACCGTGGACGCGGCCACCTTCTTGGTCTCCCTGGTCGCCCTGCTGCTCATCCGCCACCGCGAGGACCGGGAGCGGCTCCAGGAGCGCAAGGCCAGTGCCAAGCAGGAGATGAAGGAGGGGCTGCGCACCCTGTTCGGCACACCCGTCCTGCGCAGCCTGTTCACCGCCAACGTCGTGGTCAACATGGGTGCCGCGATGGGTGACGCGCTGCTGATCGTCTACGCGTACAAGGTCCTGGAGCTCAGCCCCGGCCAGGTGGGCGCGGCCTTCGCGGTGATGTCCGTCTTCGTCATCGTCGGCGCTGTGCTGTCCGAGCAGGTCGCCAAGTTCCTCACCCTGGGCCGCACCATGATTCTCACCGCCGTGGTGCTGGGTGCCGGCTACCTGCTGGTGCCCACCGCGGGTGGGCTCGCCGGCTTCATTGGCCTAGTGGTCGTCCAGGCTGTCATCGGCTTCGTCAGCCCGATGTTCGACATCCATGTGCTGAGCCTGGTGCAGGGCGTAACGCCGAATGAGCAGATGGGCCGGGTCAGCGGCACGGCTCTGTCCGCCGTCTATGGCGCACTGGCCCTTGGCTACGCCGTCGGCGGCTCTCTCGGTGACCTCTTCGGCCTCACCGCGGGCCTGGCGGTGGCTGGCGGGCTCACCGTCATCGGCGGTCTGTCGCTGCTGACCGGTCCGGTGCGGTCCATCAAGGAACAGCCCGGCAGCCGGGACGAGGCAGAAGGCAAGGACGCCGCGGACGCGGAGCCGTCCCTCGCGAAGGCCTAGCCCCACGCGGTGCGGTGGGGCGCCCAGGTCGTCCCGCCGCACCCCCAGTCCCCTTGAACAGCCACGGAGGCTCCAGGTGAGAGACAGACTCGCCGAACGTATCGCCGCGCTCCCGGCCGGCCGGCGGGCGCTGTTCCAAGCGCTGACGGGCCGAGCCGGGCGTGCCACTCCCCAGCGGGAGCAGGACGACCTGGTTCCCCGGGACCCCGCCCGGCCGGCGGTGATGTCCTTCGCCCAGCGCCGCCTGTGGTTCATCGACCAACTCCAGCCCGGCAGTCCCGCCTACAACGTGCCCGTGGCCACTCGCATCCGTGGCCCGCTCGACGTCGAGGCGCTGAGGGCGGCACTGCAGCACGTCGTGGACCGCCATGAAGTGCTGCGGACCGTCTACGACGCCGGTGGTGCCGAGGCAGTGCCGCGCCCGCTGGCCGGATTCCATCTGGACCTGCCGGTGCATGTCCTTGCCGACGAGTCTGAGGTCCTGGCGTACTACGCCGCCGACGCGGCCACCGCCTTCGACCTGGCCTCCCACATCCCCCTGCGTGCACGGCTGGGCCGGCTGGCCGCCGACGACCATGTGCTGGTGCTGAACCTGCATCACATCGTCACCGACGGCTGGTCGATGCGGCTGCTCTACACGGAGCTGGAGCGCTGCTACGCGGCTCTGGTCGCGGGCCGCGCCGCCCAGCTTCCCGAACTCCACCTCCAGTACGCCGACTTCGCCGACTGGCAGCGACGCCGCATCAGCGGTGAGCGGCTGGCGCAGCTCAGCGAGTTCTGGCGTGCGGAGCTGGCCGGCGCCACGCCCGTGGACCTGCCCACCGACCGCCCCCGCCCTCCGGTCTTCAGCCACCGCGGCGACTCCCGCTACCTGGACATCCCCGCGCCCCTCGTCGAGCGACTCCGGGAGTTCGGCCGCGGCGAGGGCGCCACTCTCTACATGACCTTGCTGGCCGGTTTCGCCGCCACCCTGCGCCGTTGGACCGGGCAGGACGACGTGGTAGTCGGTACCTCTGTCTCCGGGCGCGACCACCCCGCGGTCAGTGACCTGATCGGCTTCTTTGTCAACACCCTGCCGCTGCGCATCCGGACACAGGACGAGGTCACCTTTCGTGAGCTGGTGCACCGGGCCCGGTCCACCACCTTGCAGGCGTACGCGCACCAGGAGCTGCCGTTCGACCTGATCGTGGACGCCGTGGGGCAGCCCCGTGACCCCAGCCGTCCTCCGCTGACATCCGTGATGTTCCTGCTGGACGAGACGGCGGATGCCGCCCCGGCGCTGTCAGGTCTGCGCACCGAGCAGCTCGACTTCACCTCCCGCGCCACCAAGTACGACCTGATGGTCAGCGTGCACGACGCCGGGGACTCGGTGCGGGCACTGGTCGAGTACCCCACCGACCTGTTCGACGCGGCCACCGTGGACCGGCTGCTGGGCCACTTCCTGAACGTCCTCGAAGGCGCCGCCGCGGCGCCGGACACCCCGCTGTCCGCGCTGCCGCTGCTCGGCGCCGCCGAGCGTCGGACCATGCTGCACGGCTGGAACGCCACTCGCGCCCCGTTCCCCTCTGACGCATGCCTGCACCATCTGTTCGAGGAGCACGCCGACCGGCGGCCCGACGCGCCCGCGGTGATCTGTGGCGGTATGGGCGGCTGGGCGGTGACCTACCGTGAGATCGAGGAGCGCGCCAACCGGCTGGCCCACCACCTCATCGCCGCCGGTGTCGGACCGGACCGTACCGTGGCGCTGTGCCTGCGCCGCGGCCCGGATCTGGTCACCGCGACCCTCGCAGTCCTCAAGGCGGGCGGCGCCTACGTGCCGCTGGACCCGGACTACCCGGCCGAGCGGCTGGCCTTCCTCGTGCGGGAGGCGGCGGCACCGGTCCTGGTCAGCAACGCCGAACTAGTTGACCGGGTGCCGGTGGACGAGGGAACCACCCCGATTCTGCTGGACGTCGACCGGGTGGTGATCGCGGAACGGCCGGCCACCCGGCCGGCCACCGCCGTCACCTCCCGCAACCTGGCGTACGTCATCTTCACCTCGGGCTCTACCGGCACGCCCAAGGGCATCGCGCTGGAACACCGAGGTGTCGTCAACAACGTGCTTGACCTGAACCGCTCCTACGGTGTGCGGCCCGGTGACGCGGTCCTAGCCCTGTCGTCCCCGAGCTTCGACATGAGCGTGTACGAGGTGCTGGGCATGCTCGGCGCGGGCGGGACTCTGGTGCTGCCCGCGCCGACAGCGGCCAAGGATCCCGCCCATTGGGTCGATTTGATGGGCCGTCATTGCGTAACGGTTTGGAACTCCGCGCCAGCGCTGCTGGAACTCCTCGTAGAGCAGCTCGAATATGCGGGTGGGCCCCAACTTCCGTACCTCAAATGCGCGTTCCTCGGAGGCGATTGGATTCCGGTGACTCAGCCGGACCGGATCCGCGCTTTCGCGCCGAACCTCGCGTTCGCCGCGCTCGGCGGTGCCACTGAGGCGTCCATCCACTCCATCGAATTTCCCGTCGGCCGCGTCGATCCGTCCTGGGACCGGCTGCCGTACGGCCGTCCGATGGCCAACCAGCGCGCGTACGTCCTCGACGGGCAACTGCGCCCGGTGCCCGTCGGCGTACCCGGCGAACTGCATCTGGCCGGAACCGGACTGGCCCGCGGGTATCTGAACCGGCCGGACCTGACCGCCGAGAAGTTCGTGGTGGCACAACTGGACGAGGGGCTGACCGAGCGGTTGTACCGCACAGGTGATCTGGCCCGATACCGCGCGGACGGGATCATCGAGCTGCTGGGTCGCACCGACTTCCGGATCAAGCTCAACGGGCTGCGTATCGAGCCGGGTGAGGTGGAGAGCGCGCTGCGGGCCCGGCCCGGCGTCCGCGACGCCGTGGTCGTGGCCCGCAACGACGGCGGTTCCGACCGCCTGGTGGCCTATGTCGTCCCCAGCGGAACCGAGGAGGCGCTTGACCCGGCGGCCGAACGGGCCTCGCTCGGGCAGGTGCTGCCGCCGCACGCCGTACCGGCCGAGATCGTGACGCTGGAGCGGCTGCCGCTGAACCCCAATGGAAAGGTGGACCGGCGGTCGCTGCCCGCGCCGCACGTGGCCCGCGCGCACACCGCGCCGACCGCACCCGAAGCCGTACGGGCCCCCGAGGCCGACCACGCCCCGGCGGCCCCGGCTGTGGCACCCGCCCCAGCCGACGGACTGACCGAGCGGATCGCCGCCCTGTGGGCCGACGTCCTCGGGATCCCCACCGCGGGTGTTGACGACGACTTCTTCGCCCTCGGCGGGGACTCCTTCGCCGCCGTACGTGCCGTGCGCGCCCTGGCGGAGGACCAGGGATGCGACATCCGGGTCGTGGAGATCTTCAGCAACCCCACCCCCTGCCAACTGGCGGCCCGCATACGTGTCATCGGCCGAGCCGGTCCCCAACGTCCTGAGCCGCACCGGCTACTGCATCGCCTTACGCAGCCACATGGTGGCGACGAGCCCCGCACGGCTCTGCTGTGCTTCCCGCACGGCGGCGGCGACGCCATCGCCTACCAGCCGCTGGCCGCGGCGCTGCCGCCGCACTTCGACCTGTGGGCCGTCTCGCCCCCCGGCCACGACCCGCTTGCCCCAGCCCCCATGGTGTCCGTCAGTGACTTCGCGCGGGCCGCCGCCGAGGAGATCGTCCGCACCGTGGACGGACCTTTCGCGGTCTACGGGCACTGCGCCGGCGTGGTCGCCGCCTTGGAGACCGTAAGGGTCTTGGAGGAGATGGGGCACCGGCCCACCGCCCTGCACCTCGCCGCGGCCCTGCCGGAGGAAGACCCGGAATTCTCCCTGGAGATGGAGCGCCGCTCCAGCGACGAGGACATCAAGGCTCATCTGTCGGCCATGGACGGCTTCGACGGCGTCCTGGACGAACGCGACCTGACGGCCGTGATGCGCATGGTCCGCCACGACATGACCGAAGCCGCCCGCTTCTTCGCCCGCACCCCGGACGGCTACCGGACACCCCTGAGCACACCCCTGGTGTGCATCATCGGCGACGCGGACGAGGCCACCGCCGGCTACGAGACCGGCTACCTCAACTGGGGCCGGTACGCGGACCGGGTCCACCTCGCCCTGATACCGGGCGCTCGCCACTACTTCGCCAAGCATCTGCCCGAGCGGCTCGCAGAGTTGCTCGCCCAGATGCACCCCATCCACCGGTCCGCGCCGGTCCCGACGAACGGAGGAAACCATGAGTGATCTCGCACAACGGCTCGGCCGACTGCCGCAGGACCAGCGCTCCCGCCTGCTGGGCAGGATGCGTAACCAGATGTCGAGCGGTGCCCGCCCCGGCGTCCAGCTCGTCCGAGACACCCAGGGTCAGCGGGTGCGGGTATCCTTCCAGCAAGAACAGATGTGGTTCGTGGACAGGTTGGGTGCGGGCCGGGCCCGCAACCACATCGCGCTCGCCGTCCGACTCAGCGGACCGCTGGACACTGCGGCCCTGCACGAGACGCTCAACGCTGTGATCAGCCGCCATCAGGTGCTGCGCAGCCGTCTCGTCGAGGTTGATGGCGCTCCTTGGCAAGAGCCAGTGCCCGGCTTCGTCCTGGGCGTACCCGTCAACGACCTGAGCGGTCACCAGGACCCCGACCACGAACTGGCGGAACTCACCCGCCGCTTCACCGAGGCGCCCTTCGACCTGGAGGCCGCCCCTCCGGTGCGGGCCCAGCTCGTCCGGCTCGCCCCGGAACGACACGTGCTGCTGTGGGTCGTGCACCACATCGTCTGGGACCCGGGATCCACCCGTGTCTTCGTCGAGGAACTCACCTCCGGCTACGCGGCAGCGGTCGCCAGGTCCCGTCCCGATCGCCCGCAACTCCCAGTCGAGTACGCCGACTTCGCAACCTGGCAGCGCGCCAAGCTCGACCAGGAACGCACCAAGGAGCTGGCCAAACGGTGGCGCGAGCAGCTCTCCGGGGCGCAGGCCACCGAGGTCCTGCCGGACCGGCCGCGCACCCCCGACACCGTGCCGGAGGGCCAGGGCCTGTCCCTGAACCTGCCCCGCGAACTCCTCGACCGCCTCGCCGCGGTCGCCGAGGAGGGCGGAACCACCGTCTTCACCACCCTGCTCGCCGCGTTCAACGCCATGCTGCGGCACTGGACGCGGACGCAGGACGTGGTCGTCGGCACGGCCAGCGCCTCGCGACCGCACCCCGACCTGGAGCAGCTCATCGGCTGCTTCGTCAACATGATCACGTTGCGTACGCAGGTCGGTGACGACCTGACGTTCCGCGAGCTCGTGGCCCGCACTGGCGAGGACGTGATGAACGCCTTCTCCGCCAGTGAGCTGCCATTCGAGCAGGTGGTGGAGGCCGTGCGGCCCGCCCGTGACCTGCTGCGGCATCCGCTGTTCCAGATCGAGTTCACCTCGCTGGGGCGCTGGGGCACGCACAGCGCCGAGGCTGGCGGGGTCCGGCTGGACATCGAGCAACTGCACGACGGTGCAGCCAAGTTCGACATGAGTTTCCTGGTCAGCGAGGGGGACGGGCTGCAACTTGCGCTGGAGTACAACACCTCGCTGTACCGGCGCGGTACCGCCGTAGCCCTGCTCGCGGCCTTCCAACGCGTCATCAAGCAGGTCGCCGCCAACCCCGACACCACCATCGGCGAACTCACTCTGGTGGAGGGGCCAGCCGCCGTCGAGCGCGCCCGTGAGCTGTCCCGCGGCGGCCCCGTGGACGAGGCCGCCTACACCACCACCCTTGACCGCGCCTTCCGTGAGCGGGCCGCCGCCACCCCCTCTGCCGTCGCCGTCCGCGACGCCCGCGGCACCCTCGACTACGCCGCGTTGGACCGCTGGTCGGAGCAGCTCGCGCACAGCCTTCGCGAGAGCGGCACGGTCCCCGGTGACCCGGTGGCCGTGTGCCTGGGGCGCGGTGCCCATGCCGTGGCCGCGCTGCTGGCCGTCCTCAAGGCCGGGGCCCACTACATACCCGTTGACCCGACAGCCCCCGCCGAGCGCACGCGCACCGTCCTCGCTGACGCAGGGGTGCGCTGTGCCCTGATCGACGACGGCGCCGACACCCGGCTCCCTGCCTCCGTAGTGACCGTCCCCACCGGTGACGCCGCGCCGGTCCACGCGGTCGCACCGCTGCCCGCGCTGTCCCAGCCCGTGGACCTTGCGTATGTCTTGTACACCTCCGGGAGCAGTGGCACTCCCAAGGGCGTGATGATCGAGCACCGCTCGGTCACCCACTTCTCCCGCGCCATCGCCAAGGCGTACGGCATCACCGCCGCCGACCGGCTGCTGCACTTCGCGCCGCTGACGTTCGACGTGTCTGTCTTCGAGGTGTTCACCACCTTGCTGGCCGGCGCCCAGCTGGTCATCGCCGACGACAACCAGCGCCGGGACCCCGAGCGGCTCACCCGCCTCATGGCGGGCGAGCGGGTCACCGTCGCCGAACTGCCGCCCGCGCTGCTGCCGCTGCTCGACCCCGCAGCGCTGCCCGATCTGCGGCTGGTGTCGGTGGGCGGCGAGGCGTTCCCCGGACCACTCGTCGCCCAATGGACCGCGGGCGAGCGCACGTTCGTCAACGGCTACGGTCCCACTGAGGCCACGGTCGCCGTCACACTGATGAACTGCGCTGGCTCCTACGACCGCAACCCGCCCATCGGCCGTCCCATGGCCGGGCATCAGGCGTTCGTGCTCGACGCGCAGCTGCGCCCGGTGCCGCCTGGCGCCCCTGGCGAACTGTGTGTCGCGGGCCCCGGTGTCGCTCGCGGTTACCTCGGTCGCCCCGAACTGACCTCCGAGCACTTCGTGGACAACCCTTACGCCGACGGCCCGGCCACCGCACGGCTGTACCACACGGGGGACCTGGTGCGCTGGCTGCCCGGCGGCAACCTGGAGTTCCTCGGCCGCGTCGATCGCCAGCTCAAGATCCGCGGCTTCCGGGTTGAACCTGGCGAGATCGAGGCGCAGTTGACCGCCCACCCCACCGTGGACCAGGCCGTGGTCACCACCCGCACCACCGGGTCCGGCGCCGATCAGGACAGCACGCTGGTCGCCTATGTCGTTCCCGTGCTCGGCGCCCAGGTGGACCCGGAGGCGCTGCGCGCCCACGCTCAGCATTGGCTGCCCGGCTACATGGTCCCGGTCGTCGTCCCGCTGGACGCGCTGCCGCTGACTGCGCACGGCAAGGTGGACCACGCGGCCCTGCCGCAGCCGGCCCAGGCCGCCGAGACGAGCGGCACCGCGCCCCGCGACGAGATCGAGGAGCGCATCGCGAACGAGGTTGTGGCGCCGCTGCTGGAGCGCGCCGGGCTTGACGTCGAAGGCGACTTCTTCGCCCTGGGCGGCAGTTCCCTGCAGGCCACCATCGTCGTCTCGCGGGTACGGGCCCTGTTCGGCTTCGAGATCGCCCTCGCGGACTTCTTCGGCCGTCCGAGCGTCGCCGGACTCGCCGACCTGGTGCGCACCGCCCAGCAGGAGTCCGCCAGAGAGCAGGACCGGCTGCTGGCCGTATTCGAGCAGATCGAGCAGATGAGCGACGAGGACGCCGCCGAAATGCTGCGCTCCCTCCGGTCTACGGATTCCGCCCCGGCCGCCGGGGGGTCGGTGTGACCGGCGTGGCCCGCAGTGCCCTGGACCGGCTGCCTGCGCACAAGCGGGAATTGGCCCGGCTGCTGGTGGCTCGTGCGACCGCCAGTACCCTGCCGGCCGTCGTGAGCGGACCCGCTCCCCGGATCGGGGACGGGCCCGTCCCGGCCACGCTCACCCAGGCCCGTCTGTGGCGTTACGCCCAGAGCACCGACCCCGCCATAGGTACTGGGTCGCACGCCGTACGACTGTGCGGTCCCCTCGACGCGCGGCGGCTGCGCCACGCCCTGACCACCGTCCTGCGCCGGCACGAGGCGCTGCGCACTCGCCTGGCCGAAGGGCCCCACGGCACGCTCGTGCAGACTGTGGCCCGCGAACCGGACCTCTCGCTGCGTGTGCACGACCTCGCGGATGCCGTGGACCAGGCCGCTGAAGTCGCCCGTCAGGTGACCGACAGCGCCCTGACCCCGCTGGACCTCGCGGCCGGCCAAGGCAGCGCGTTCCGGCTGCTGCGGCTGGCCGACGACCACCATGTGCTGATCCTGGCGGCGCATTTGGCGGTCTTCGACGGCTGGTCGTCCGGGGTGTTCCTGGCCGATCTCGCCGCCGCCTACCGCGGTGAGTTGGTCGGCAAGCAGACCGCGGTGCAGTTCCCCGATTTCGCGCTCTGGCAGCACCAGTGGCTCGATGGTCCGGTCGGGCAGGGTGAACGTTCCTACTGGAAAGGTGAGTTGGCGGGCGTGGAGTCCGATGGGGCAGCCGACGGGCCGTTCCGGCGCGGGTACCTGCCGGTGGGGCTCGACGCCGGGATCACCCGGTCCGCCTTCGCCGCGGGTGCCGCGCGGGGCGCCACGCCGTTCATGACCCTGCTCGCCGCCCTGGCCGTCGTGCTGGCCCGGCGCACGGGGCGCGAGGACATCGTGATCGGTACTCCTACCGCGGGGCGCTCCGTGCCCGGACTGGAGGCGTCCATTGGACAGTTCACCACGGTCGTGCCGATCCGGGTCGACTGCTCGGGTGGACCGTCCTTTCCCGAGCTGCTGGGGCGTACGCGGACCGCCGTTGCCCGCGCACTGGCCCACGGCAGCCTGCCGGTGGACGCGTTGTTCGGCGACGGGCGGGTCGCGCCGCCCTACTCGGTGCTGTTCGCGCTGCACAACTACCCAAGCACCGCCTTCGACCTGCCGGGCATCGACATCGACCAGATCCCCGGGCCCCCGGCCCGCCACCTGGAGCTCTACAGCCCGGCCCCCGCCACGGCCCTGGCCTGCGTGGGCCTGGTCGAACGCGACAGGCAGATCACCGGAACCGCCGAGTTCAACCGGGCGCTGGCCAGTGCCGGAGACGTGCGCGCCCTGATGGCGGACCTTGAAAAAACCCTGTACCGGGCCGTCTCCACGCCGCAGAACACCCCGGCCCTGTGATGTCCACCCCGGATTCCGGCGCCGGCCGAGCCGCCCCGTTCGCCAACGATGTGACCCAGTGAAAGGAGGACCCGTGCCCTGCACCGAGCTCTATCAGGAGCCCCCGTCCACGCCGATGCGCGCCCTGCGCGACGAGATACGAGACATTCTTCGATCGGCCCTTGTGGCCGAGGCCCGCCGTACCCGCGACCCCCGCGCCGTCCACCGTGCGCTGGGCGCTGCCGGTGTACTCGCCCCGCAGTGGCCCGAGCAGTACGGCGGCCGCGGCGTAAGTCAGGTGGCCGCCGCCGTGCTCGTCGAGGAGCTGGCCGCCCATGATGTGCCCGACCTGCTGCACACGCTCACCGTGCAGATCGTCGGATCCACCCTGCTGCACTGCGCCGACGAGCGGATGAAGGCCCGCTACCTGCCGTCCTTCGCCGACGGCACCGCCTTCGGCTGCGTGCTGTTCAGCGAGCCGCAGGCCGGTTCGGACCTCGGCGTGCTGTCGACCCGCGCGGTCCGGGACGGGGCGGGCCACCGCCTGTATGGCACAAAGGTCCACTCCCTGTTCGCGCCGCTCGCCGACCGCGGACTGTGCCTGGCCAGGGACGACAACGATGCGCTGACGCTGTTCCTGGTGCCGTTGCGCGGCGAGGGCATCACCATCAGGCCCGTCCCCGGCATCACCGACGACGCCTTCCACGAGATCGTCCTCGACGGTGTGTATGTCTCCGCCGACGACATCGTCGGTGAGCCCGGCCAGGGCTGGGCCATCGTCGTCAAGACCCTCGCCTTCGAGCGCACCGGACTTGACTACTACGTCAAGGCGTTGCGCTGGTACCGCGCTATCGCCGACCACCTGGAAAGCCACGGCGACCGCCTTGCGCCAGGCCAGCACGACCACATCGAACTCGCCCGACTGCACACCCGGCTGCTGGCCGCCGGAACGCTGGTCCGCCGGGTCCTGACCCGGCTCGACCGGGACGAGCTCGGTGAGGAAGAGGCCGCGGCTGCCAAGTGGTACACCACCGAACTGGCCGCCGAGGTCGCCTGGTGGGCCGCCGAGCTGGACGGCGACCAGAACATGACCCTGGGAGACCCCTCACTGAGTCAGGTCTCCCACCCCCTGGACGCGGCCCTGCGCGAGGCACCCGGCATGCGGATCTCCGGGGGCACCGCGGAAATGATGCTGGAGACCCTGGCGCGGCTGCGCCTGGACTCCGGAGCGGAGGTACGACCGTGACCACAGCCCCGACGACACAGGTACCCAGGCGTCGCGAGGAGGAGCGCTGGACAGAACGCGAGGAGGAGGACGCGCTCTTCCGCCAACTGCGCCTGACGGTACGGCAGACCCTCGGGCCCGCCGCCGACGCCCCACAGGAGCCTGCCAACGCATGGCGGAGCCTGACCGAGGTCGGCGCCTGGGAGTTCGCGCTGCCCATCGAGGCCGATGGACTGGACCTGGGGCAGGCAGTGCTTGCCATGGTGTGCGAGGAGACCGGTGCGGCCCTGCATCCGGTGCCGCTGCTGGGCACGCTCATTGCCTGCGACCTGTTGACCACCGCGCCCGGCGGCGTCGATCGCCACGCGCAACTGCTGGCCGGCATCCGCGACGGCGCCGTCCCGGTCGCGGTTTCCGGACGGCTGCCTGGGCCGGACGGCACCACCCCCAGCGGTCTCGTCCGGACCGTGGACGAGGGGCGGAGCGCGATCAGTGGCATTGCGGGCCCCTTCTCGGCGGGCGTGGAACCGGGCGCCCTACTGTTGTTCATGGACGCGGAGCACACGGCTGGGGGCGTGGGGGCCGCACCAGGGCCGAGCGTAGCGCTGCTGCCCCTGCCGGCCCCGGGTGTCACCATCCGCCGGTTGCCCGACCACGGCGGCGGACCGTGCGCGGCGGCCGAATTCGCCGCCGCGCCGCTGCCGGAAGGCAGCGTCCTTTTGGAGGGCGAGGCGGCGCGCACCGCGCTGTGCCGGATCGGCCCGCAGGTGGCCGTGTACCAGGCTGCGCTGCTGACCGGGCTGACCGCCGCGGCACTGACCGCGGTGGTCGCCCGGATCCGCGAACGCCGGCAATTCGGACAGGCGCTGATCAAGCATCAGTCGCCCCGGCTCCGGGTGGCCGGGCTGCTCGCCCGGTTGGACGCGGTGCGCTGGGCGGTCGGCGACGCCGCCCGTGACCTGGACGCGGGACGGCTCACCTCCGGCGAGGCCGCGGGCCTGACGGCCCTCGCCGCGGAGACTGCACTGGATGTGACCCGCGACGCCGTCCATCTACACGGCGCCGCGGGCCTGGCCCGCGACGCGGTGGTGGCCGCCTGCTACCGGAGGGTGGCCTGGGAAGCGCTGCGCTGTGGGCGCCCCACGGCGCTGTGGCAGACCACGGCCCGTATGCCCTGACCGCGGCGGATCGGGCCGTACGCGCAGCAGCCCTTACCGGTCAGCCGAGTTCGAGCCGGACGATCCAGCGGTTGCGCTTGTCGCTCTTGGCCTCGGTCTTCAAGACCCGTTGGAATCCGGCCCGTTCGAACATCCCCATAGTGCCCACATGCGCGAGGGTGCTGTTGACCCGCTCACCCTCGGGATCGACGGGGTAGCCCTCCACCGCCGGGGCGCCGTTCTCGCGCGCGTACTCCACCGCGCCCTGGAGCAGAGCCTCGGCGACCCCCTTGCCGCGGAAGGCGGACCGGACCACGAAACACGTCACCGACCACACAGGGGCGGCGTCCACGGCGGGAATCGTGCGGGAGCGCACCAGCCGGTCCAGGTTCTTGCGCGGCGCGACATTGCACCAGCCCGCCACCTGGCCATCGACGTAAGCCAGTACGCCCGGTGCCGGATCGCAGGAGGTGAGGGACTTCAGATGGTCTCCGCGCTCGTCGGCCGTCATCTTGCCGTAGTCGCCGGTGGACAGCCGCCAGGCCATGCACCAGCAGGTGTGCTTGCTCGGGCGCGGCTGCAGCACGGCTCGGACGTCTTCCCAGCGCTCGGCGGTGGCCGGCTGGATCTCAATGGTCATCAGGTGTTTCGCTTTCTCGGTCATTTGCAGGAATCGTCGGGCATATACGGGAGGAGGAGGGCGGGTCCGCCGCGGCGAGCGCCCGGGCGAGGACGTCGATGGCCCGCTCGCAGCCGGCCGTGTCGACGTCTAGGTGAGTGACGAGCCGGAGCTCGTCGGGAGCGCTGGCGGAGACTTTCACGCCGTGCAGTGCGGCCCGTTCCGCTGCCGCCTGCGCATCGCCCGCCTGGACCAGGACGATGTTGGTCTCCGGGGTCCGGACGGCGCATCCGGTCGCCCGCAACCCGTCGGCCATTAGCGCCGCGTTGAGGTGGTCCTCGGCCAGTCGTGCGACATGGTGGCGTAGCGCGTACAGCCCGGCAGCGGCCAGGAATCCGGCCTGCCGCATCCCGCCGCCCATCCGGTGCCGCATCCGCCGGGCCTCGTCGAGCCGGTCGGCGCCCAGCAGCAGGACCGACCCCACCGGAGCGCCCAGTCCCTTGGACAGGCACACCGACATGGTGTCGGCGACGGCTCCGTAGTCGGCCAGCGAAACCCCGCTGGCCACATGGGCATTCCAGATCCGGGCGCCGTCCATATGGACGGATATCCCGGCGGTATCGGCCAGTTCGCGGATACCGCGCAGCGCGGACAGGGAGTGCACCGAGCCGCCGCCGCGGCTGTGGGTCTGCTCGACCTCCAGAGCGAGGGTGCCGACGGTATAGGCGTTCGCCTTCCGGACCAGCGGCGCCAGCGCCCGTGCGTCGAGCAGGCCGTGCTCGGTGGGCAGGCACCTGGTCTGGATGCCGCCGTGCCAGGCTGCCGCGCCCCCCTCGTGCGCGAGGATGTGCGCCTCGGCGTCGCACAGCAACTCCGCGCCGGGCGGCACGAGCAGCCGCAGCGCGATCTGGTTGGCCATCACGCCGGAGGGTAGGAATAGCGCGCCGCCGAAGCCGAACAGCTCTGCGAGCCGCTCTTCCAGCGCGGCGACGGTCGGGTCCTCCCCGTACATGGCGTCGCCGACCTCGGCCGCGGCCATCGCCGCCCGCATGCCGGGCGTGGCACTGGTCACGGTGTCACTGCGCAGATCCACCACCGGCTCGCTCATCTGGGCACCTCCTCAAGGGCGTTGATCCGGCGCTCGGCGGCCCACCGCAGCAGCGGCCGCACGGCCTGCCAGGTGTCGCGCACCATCTCCAGTGCCTGCCGGGTGTCCAGCGGACCGTCCGCCGGGAGGCGGCGCCCCACGTCCAGCTTGCGGTGTTTGAGGAGCTCCAGACGCGGGTGGTCCGCGGGCGTGCCGCGCGGCCTGGTGCGCAGCCGGTCGCCGCCGATCGTGAACCCGGCGGCGGACAACTCTGAGAGCATTGCGGCCAGTTGAGAGCCGCTGTGTTCGTCATCGGCGATGGTGCGATATCGGGCGATCTGTTGGGCGGCGAAGGGGTAGTACCGCCCGGACGCGTACAGGCCGTCCGCGTCCAGATGGACCCAGTAGCCCAGACACGGCCCGGTATCGACATAGGCCCCCTGGTAGGTCTTGTAGGGGGACTTGTCGTGCGACATACGGGTGTCGCGCTGCGGGCGCAGCACCTGGACGTCGCCGAACTCCTGTGACAGCTCCCGCGCGAGCGCGGTCATCGGAGCCAGGACGTCCCGTTCGTAGACGTTCTTGAGCGCTTTGAAACCCTCTTTGGTGTTGTCGGTGGCCAGCCGGGCGTACAACTGCGCGGCGGTGGGGGGAAAGCCGGTGAACGTCATGGCTGTGCGCCCCTCAGTACGGGTAACCGGGTAGAGGGAAGCGGGCGCAGATATCGGCAACCTGGGCCCGTGCGGCGTCGCGCGTTCGCGGGTCCAAGACGGCGGTGCCGTCGGGGCCGCGTGTGGTGGCCGCCAACACTTGGGCGAGCAGATCGGCGCAGTTGGCAGCTTCGGCCGGACCCATGCCGCGCGCGGCGAGGGTGTTGGTGCCGATCCGCAGACCGGAGGTGACCCGCACCGGTGTTGTGTCGCCGGGCACCCGGTTGCGGTTGACCACGATGCCGCAGGACTCCAGGGCCGTTTCGGCCATGTCGCCGGTCAGGTGGGTTCCGCGCAGGTCGACCAGCACCATGTGGGTGTCGGTGCCGCCGGTGACCATCCGCAGGCCGTGCTGGCGCAGCCGCTCGGCGATGGCCTGCGCGTCGTCGGCCAGCCGCTGGGCCAGCTCCGCGAAGGCGGGGGTGGCGACGAAGTCCAGGGCCCGTGCCTTGGCGGCCACCGAGGCCAGGTCGGGAGTGCCCTGGGTGGAGGGGAAGACGGAGCGTCGCAGCGTGGCGGCGAGGGTGCCGCGGCCCGGTCCGGGGGTGTCGGCGTCCTTGCCGAGCAGGATCAGCCCGCCGCGGGGGCCGTAGAGCTGCTTGTACGTGCTGGTGGTCACCACATGCGCGTGATCGACGGGGCTGGGGTGTAGCCCGGCGGCGACCAGCCCGGCTATGTGGGAGATGTCGGCAAGGAGGTACGCGCCGACCTCGTCGGCGATCTCCCGGAAACGAGCGAAGTCGATGGTCCGCGGGTAGGCGCTGGCGCCGCACACGATCACCTTGGGGCGGCGGGCGCGGGCCAGCTCGCGCACCTGCTCGTAGTCCAGAAGGCCGTCGGGGGTGACGCGGTAGCCCACGGCGTTGAAGTAGCGGCCGGTCAGCGAGGCGGGGGAGCCGTGGGTGAGGTGCCCGCCGCAGTCCAGGTCCAGGCCGAGCAGGGTGTCACCGGGCTCCATCAGCGCGGTGAGTACGCTGAGGTTGGCGGAGGATCCGGAGTGCGGCTGGACGATCGCGGCCCGGGCGCGGAAGGCGGCCCTGGCTCGTTCGATCGCCAGGTGCTCGATGTCGTCAGCGATAGCGCACCCCGCGTGGTAGCGGGCGCCCGGGAAGCCCTCGGCGGTGAGGTTGCCCAGGGCGGTGCCGCCGCAGGCCAGGACGGAGGGGGCGGCCACGCTGGAGGCGGCGACCATCATCAGGGTGTCGCGCTGCCGGTCGGCCTCGCGGGTCAGCAGGTCATACAGAGTTGCGTCGTCGGCGCGCAGCTGCTGTGCCGCATGTCGGGCGAACCCCGTGAGGTCGGTTGCCTCTACGGTCGCCGCGCTCGGTTCCGAGGTGGTCAGGGTGAGGCTCATCAACGTCCCTTTCCGGACTGGTCGAAGGTGATGGTCTGGTTGGCGGCATCGGAGGCTTCGGGGGCGGCGTCGGGTGTGCCGTCGCCTGCGCCGCCCATCCGTGCCAGTTCCTTCGCGGCGTCGCGTGCCTGCGCGCCGTACTGCGGATCGGCGCCGATCCGCGCGGCCAGTTCGCCTGCCTCCGGGTTCTGGAAGACGACCTTGACGGGCACCGGAACGCCCAGCAGTTCCCTGAGCAGCCCGGCAAGCCGGGTGCCGCTGAGTGAATCCCCGCCCAGGCGGAAGAAGTTGTTCCCAGGCAGCACCTGGTCGAGCCCCAGGATGTCGGCCGTCGCCAGGCACACCACCAGCGCCAGCGGGTCGGCCCCGGACCCGTCCGCGGCGCCGGCGGGGTCCTGCGGTGTACGAAGGGCGTCGGCGTCGACGTGCCGACCCGCGGCGTGCGACAGCGCGAGCCGGTCCACCTTGCCGTTGCGGGTCAGCGGCAGCTCCTCCAGGACGGTCAGCACGGCCGGCACCAAGTACTCCGGCAGCCGTGCCGCGAGCCGCTCCCGCACCTCCTCGGCCACCTGCGCCGAGGAGGCGGCCGGGTCGGACAGGATGAGATGGCCGTGCAGGCGCCGCACGCCGTGCGCGCTGGTCGGCGCGACGACCACGGCGGCGCGCACCGCAGGGTCCTGGCGCAGTGCCGTCTCGATCTCGCCGAGTTCCACGCGGTGGCCCTGGATCTTGACCTGGAAATCGTCCCGCCCCAAGATCTCCAGATTTCCGTCGGGAAGATAGCGGCCCAAGTCGCCGGTCAAATAGGAGCGTTCACCAGACTCGGGGAGGTAGATGAATCGGTCGGCCGTGCGCTCCGGGTCGTTCCAGTAGCCAAGGGCCAACCCCACGTCGCTGGTCACCGCCATCTCGCCGACCACGCCCACTGGGCGCTCGTACCCGGCCTCATCGACGATGAAGTACCGCTGGTTGGTGATCGGCTTGCCATAGGGAATGCTGGTCCAGGCCGGGTCCACCTCGTGGATCGGGTAGAACACAGACCAGCAGATTGTCTCCGTCGGCCCGCCGGAGCCCACGACCTGGATGCGGGGGCTGGTGGACCGGAGCCGGTCCGGCAGCGTCAGCGGGATCCAGTCCCCTGAGAGCACCGCCAGCCGCAGCGATTCCAACTGCCGTTCGCCCGTGGCGCGCTGTATGGTCTCAGCCTGCCCGACCAGCAGCTCCATCAGCACCGGTACGGAATTCCAGATGGTCACCGACTCGGCAGCCACCAGCTGCGCCCACACCTCCGGCTTGGCGTGCTCGAAGGGTGGGGGCAGTACCACCGTGCCGCCGCGGGTCAGCACGCCGAACACGTCGTAGATGGAGGCGTCGAAATGCAGCCCGGAGATCGCCAACAGGCGGTCCTCGGCGTTGACAGAGAAGCGCTCGGCCACGTCGCTGATCAGGTTGATCACCCCGAGGTGATCGACCATGACGCCCTTGGGCTCACCGGTGGAACCCGAGGTGAAGATGGTGTACGCGAGGTCCGCGGGGATCTGCGCGGCTGGCAGCGGGGAGGCGTCGCCGGTCTCGAAGTCGGTGTCCACGCTGTAACGGCGCACCGCCGCGGGCCAGGTGAGCCGCTCGTCCAGCGAAGCCTGGGTGAGGATGGTGCGGACCTGCCCCTCGGCCAGTAGCCGGTGCAGCCGTTCGGTGGGGACGGACGCGTCCAGCGGCAGGTAGGCGGCCCCGGAGGCGAGAACGCCGTAGACGGCGGCGTACTGCTCCCAGCCCTTGTCCATCACGACGGCGATCAGCTCGCCGGGCTTGGCACCGGCCTCCCTCAGGGTGCGACCGATGCGGTGAGCGTAGGCGGACAGCTCCTGGTAGCTGAGCCGGCGGCGGTGATCGACGACGGCCTCGGCGTGTGGCGTACGGGCCGCCTGCTCGTCGAAGAGCTCGTGCAGCAGGGCGTAACGGATCTGTCCCGAGGTGTCGTTGACCTCGCGGCGCTGGGCGCGCTGGGCGGGCGGGATCAGGTCGAACCGCCGGCGGCCCCAGCTCTCGGGGGTGTCGGCGAGGGTGCCGATCAGCCGGACGTAGGCTTCGAAGGCGTCGGCGATGAAGCCTGCGGCGAAGGCGCCGTCCACGAAGTCCCAGATGACCCGCAGTTCACCGTCGAGCTCCCGCAGCTGTACGTCCAAGGAGACCTGCGGAGTCTGCGAGATGGAGTAGATCTCTTCGCCGAGGTCGGACACCGGGCGGCGTCCGGGGTGGTCGAGAAGGCTGGTGACCACCACGGGCATCGCGGCGCGCGCGCCGGCGCCGTGCAACCGGGTGAGCTCGCGCAGCACCTCGATGCCGTTGAAGTCGCTGTGCGCCAGGTCGCGTTCGAGTTGGGCGCCCATGGCGGCCGCCCGGTCTGCGAAGGTCTCACCGGTACTGGCGGCCTCCAGGAGCACGGCGTTGGTGAAGTCGCCCAGGACGTTGCCGATGTGCTCGTGCACCTGCGGGCGGGGGAAGACGGGGTAGTTGATGGTGAAGTCCGCAGTGCCCGACCAGCACCGGAGCACCTCGGCGAACGCGGCGGTCAGGATGATGGACTCGGACAGCCCAGCCCGCCGGGCAGCTTGCTGGAGCCGGCGCCACTGCTCTTGGGGCACGCGGTGCTCATGACGGTCGAAGCGCACCGGTCCGCCGCCGGGTGCTCCGGCCGGCAAGTCGGGGGCGGGTGGCAGCGCGGGGGCCCGGTTCAGCCAGTACTCGCGGGCCGCGCGGTAGCCGTCGGTGTGCGGTAGGACCTCGGTGCGCCAGCGCACGTAGTCGGCGAAGGTCATGCCCAGGGCCGGGAGTTGGGCCGACGGGTTCTCGTACAGGTCGATCAGGTCGGGGAAAAGCACCTCAAAGGCGCTGGAGGCGTCCAGGACCTGAAGATCGATGCCCAGGTGCACCCGGCAGATCCCTCCGGCGAGCCAGATGATTCGCAGGTCGAACAGTGGCCAGGAGCCGACCGGGAAGATCCGGTGGCTCATCTCACGCCGCAACCGCGCCAGTTCCTCCTGCGCCGTCGGGGCGTCCAGCGCGGACAGGTCGAGGACAGGGATGTCGTACTCGGGAGGGTTCTCCAGGACCTGCTGGGTGCCGTCGGGCAGTGCGACGGTGCGCAGCATGTCGTGGCGGTCGACGACCGCCCGCCAGGCCGCGGCCAACCGCTCGGGTGCCAGGCCGGGACGTTCCCATTCGAAGTAGCCGTAGCACCCGATGCTGCCGAACTCCACGGCGTCACCGCGCCCGATCATCAGCGCCTGCTGGGTCTCGGTCATCGGGAAGGGCGCGTACCGCAGGCTGGAGGCGGTGCTCAGGGGTGGGACGGGGGGATGGTGCTGCACGGTGGTCATGCTCTGCTCCGTTGGTAGTCGTTGAGGTGGTTCGCGCGTTGAGGTGGTGGGCGGTGAGCAACCATGCGCGGGGTGGTGCGCGGGCCGGGGACATACGGGGCGGGCGTGGCACCCTCGGGTCCCACCGGATCGTCGAGAGAGGCGGCGAACAGGCGCACCAAGGGGTGCCAGCAGTAGCCGGGCCGTTCGCCGTCATCGTCCGCGGTGTCCAGCAGCGCCGCGTCTACCAGGGTGTCCAGGAGTCGCTCGACGGCGGGGGCGGGTCGGCCGAGCCTGGACGCGGCCTGCGCCACTGTGAACGGGCGGGTGCCGAGTGCGGCCAGGCGGGGCAGTGCTGCGACGGCCGCTCCGTTCAGATGCCGCAGCGAGGGCTGGAGGGCCCGCTCCAGGTCCAGGTCGCCGAAGCTCAGCTCGCGCAGCCTGGTGGCGGCCGGCGCGAGGCGACGGGCCAGGGCCGGGGGGCCGTTGTGGGGGCGGCAGGCCATGCGAGCGCCCGCGATCCGCAGCGCCAGCGGCAGCCCGGCGCAGTAGGAGACGATGCGCACTGCCGCTTCGGGGTCCGCGGCCAGCCGCTCAGGCCCGGCGACGGTGTTCAGCAGAGCGAGTGCGTCGTCGTCCGCCAGAGGGGAGAGCACCGTGGTGTGCTCCCCGGCGAGGGTGGCCAGCGGCGTACGGCTGGTGACCAGGACCGTGGCCAGGGGGCTGTTGGGCAGCAGCGGCCCGATCTGGAGGTCGCCCGCGGCGTCGTCCAGTAGGACCAGCAGCCGCTTGCCGGCGGTCAGGCTGCGGTAGAGGTGAACTAGTTCGTCGAGGTCGTCGCCGATGGCGCCGCCGGCCACCGGGCGGCCCAGCGCTCGCACCAGCAGGGCCAGGACCTCGCGCGGGTCCTTGGCGGTGCCGTCGGGGTGGCGCAGCGCGGCGTAGAGCTGTCCGTCGGGGAAGTGCCGGCGGCAGGCGTGTGCGGCATGGACGGCCAGCGCTGTCTTGCCCACCCCGACCATGCCGGTGAGCATGATTCGCCGGGGTCGCCACGCCGGGTCGTCGCCGTCGTCCGTCGGGGTCAACAGGCGGCAGACATCGGCAAGTTCGCGAGTGCGTCCGGTCAGGGCGGTGGCATCCGGTGGCAGCATGGTCGGTACGGCACAGGCCGTGCCGGGGGCCGCCTCGGGGCCGTGCTTGCCGTGCAGGACCGCGAGATAGATCTCGGTGAGCTCGGCGCAAGGATCCACCCCCAGGGTGTCGCTGAGCGCGGTGCGGCTCTGGTGGTACGCCTCCAGTGCCTCGGCCTGGCGGCCACAGCGGCTGAGCGCGATCATCAGCTGGCCCAGGAGGCGCTCGCGCAGCGGGAACTGCGCGACCAGCCCTACGAGTTCACCGGTGATCTGATGGTGGCGGCCGAGTGCGAGATCCGCCTCGATGCGGTTCTCCAGTGTGGCCGCGCGGGACTCCGCGCACTGCGGGGACTCCTCACTGGCGAGGATTTCCGTGACGTCCGCCAGTGCGGGCCCTCGCCACAGGGCCAGTGCCTCGCGGAACACCGCGCTGGCCTGCTCGTGCTCACCGCGAGCCAGGTGCTCGCGGCCCTGGCGGTCCAGGCGTTTGTACTCCAGCATGTCCAGGCGTGCGTCGCCCAATTCGATGCGGTAGCCGGGCGGTTTGCGCACGATGCCGACGTCAGTACCGAGAATCTTCCGCAACCGCGACACATAGGTGTACAGCTGCGCGCTCATGGTGGACGGAGGATTCCACCCCCACAGCAGATAGCTGAGGCGGTCGTCGGAGACAACCCGGCCGTGAGCGAGCAGCAGGGCGGCGAGGACCGTACGCACCTTCGGTCCGGCGAGCGTGAGTCCGGTTCCGCCTCTCCTGGCTTCTACAGGCCCCAGGATACGGAATTCCATAACTGCCCCCCATTCGTGATCCATGCGGTTTTCCCTGGTCACGAACGTTAGGGGGCCGGGTTGTCACGGGGTTATCGAAAGCCCTGGGAGGTGTGTATCTCCGCGTTATCGAGGCGTTCTCAGAGGGGTTCCACCGGGGGCGGTTTCACTGGTTCACCGGTGCGGACCGTCGCGGGCGGGCGGGTCCGCAGCCGTGCCAGCTGCCCCGCAGGGACGACCTGAGGGAGGATGAGCGCCCAGGTGCGCTCCAGCCAGTCGGCCGTTGCAACACTGCCGCCAGCCGTGGCACCGGGCGATTCGGGGGTGGTCGGCGGGCACAGGTCGCGGGAGAAGAGCTGGGTGCCGACGACGATGGACAGCAGCAGTGCCGCAATGGCGCGGTTGTCCGGCTGCGGCAAGAAACTCCGGTCGGCGGTGGCGCGGTGGAGCAGCTTCTCCAGGGAGTTCAGCCAGAGCTGGAAGCAGTCTGTGGCGGACCGTCCGGCGGGCGGTCCGCATTCCTGTGCCAGGCGTATCGCGGCCCGGGTGGCCGCTTCGTCCCGCAATTTCCCGGCCAGAATGTGCGTGATGTCGATCACGTTCTGCATGGCCGGTCCGGGGCGTTGGGCCAACGCCTCGAGGGTGGCGCGGAATTGCGCGCAGACGGATACCTGTATGGCATGGGCCAGTTCCGCCTTGGACGGGAAATGGAAGAACAGTGCGCCCTTGGTCACCCCGGCGGCCCGGCTGATCTCGCCGAGCGTGGCGCGTTCGTAGCCGATGCGGTCGAAAGCCTCCGCCGCGGTGCGCAGAAGAGCCTTGCGCGTGCGTTCGGCCCGGGCCTGGCCGGCCATGTACCCCCCTATTGGCCATCCCTGGATGAGCCACATGCTGTTGACTGTGTCACTTCATTAAAACCCACGGTGCGGTTTTGCGGATCTAGGCGATCACAGAGGCGTGATCCGCATCACGTACCGCTCTTGCGGTGAGCGGGCATCGCCCAGCCCAAAGTCCTTGAATGCAGGGCTGGTTAAGGGATTCTCGTGCGGTGCGCGCCGAACCTGGGGGATGGGATGCACCTCCAGGCCGTCCACCAGTTGACATACCGGTCGGCTGGTTTTTTAATTTGAATACCTCTTTACCTAGGTAAAGAGATCGCTCCCGCAGTGGTGGACGGCCACATGCGGTGCGGAGCGGGCTTGGTAGTCATCGCAGCGGGAACCGACCGGTCCCGCTGCCAGGGAGCGGGGGGTCAGGGGTGCACAATCAGTTGGAGTTCGGGGTTCTGGGGCCGCTGCGCGCCACCTTCGACGGCCGCGAAGTGCCCATCGGCGGACCGCGCCAGCGCACGGTCCTGGCCATGCTGCTGCTGGCCCATAGTCAGGTGGTGTCGGTGGACCGGCTGATGGACGTGGTGTGGGACGGGTGCCCGCCGGCGACCGCCCGTACCCAGGTCGCCATCTGCGTCGCGGGGCTGCGCAAGGCATTCAAGGCCATGGGGTACCCGCACGACGTGATCGTCACCACGCATCCCGGCTATCTGCTCCGCACCGAGGACTGCCAGCTCGACGTCACGGATTTCACCGCGACGATCTCTCGCGCCCAGGGGGTCGCGAGGGAGGGTCGCGTCCGCGACGCCGAGGCGCTTTACCTCCGGGCACTGGGCCTGTGGCGAGGCCCCGCCCTGGAGGGGGTCACGGGCCGGCCGCTGGAGGACGAGGCCGCGCGCCTAGAGGAGCGCCGGTTCGCCGCGCGCGACGAGTGGACCGCTCTGCGCCTGGAGCTGGGCCACGATCAGGAGCTCATACCGGAGCTGTACGACACCGTCCGGGATCACCCCCTGCGGGAACGGCCCCGGCTGCACCTGATGCTGGCCCAGTACCGTGCCGGGCGTCGGGTCGAGGCTCTGGAGGTGTTCGACGACGGTCGACGGCGGTTCACCGACGTGCTGGGCATTGAACCGGGCCCGGGGCTGAGAAGACTCCAGACCGCGATCCTCAGGGACGACCCCGACCTGTTGCCTTTCGCCGACGCGGGGGAGGCGGACGAAGCGAACGTAGTCCCGGCGCAGCTGCCCTCCCCGCCGCGCGTCTTCATCGGCAGACAGGAGGAGTTGACCGCGCTGGACGCGCTGCTCCACGACGGCGCCGAGCAGCGTGGCACCCGGTCCGCGATGGTCGGCTGGATCACCGGTGCCACTGGTTCCGGCAAGACCGCCTTCGCGGTGCACTGGGCACACCGGCACGCCGCCGCGTTCCCCGACGGCCAGCTCTACGCCCACCTCGGCGGAAGCGAGGAGGGCGAGCCGGCCCGGTCCGCCGACGTCCTAGAGGGCTTTCTGCGCGCGCTGGGCGTGCCCAACGAGCAGATCCCCGCCGATCCGAGCGAGCGCGGTGCGCTCTACCGCAGTGTGCTGGCCAGTCGACGGATGCTGCTCGTTCTCGACGATGCGTGGTCCTTCCGGCAAATCCGGCCGCTGCTGCCCGGCGGCGGCCGGTGCCGGGTCCTGGTGACCGGTCGCGGCCGCGGGGAGGGGCTGGCCATGGTGTGCGACGCCGTGGCACTAAGCCTCGGCCCCTTGGGACAGGGAGAGGCCGTGCGGCTGCTCGGCGAGCTCGCCGGACCGCAGCGGGTAGCTGCGGAGGCCGCCCACGCCGAGCGCCTCGCCCGTCTGTGCGACCGGCTGCCCCTCGTGTTGAGCATCGCCGCGGGCCGGCTTGTGTGCCGCCCGCACTGGACACTCGCCCAGCTCACGTCCCGGCTCCTCGACGAACGGCGCCGTCTGGACGAGCTCAGCCAGGGCGACGTGGATCTACGGGCCGTTCTGACGGCCGACTACTGTCGGCTGCCCGAGTCCGCCCGTGCCCTGTACCGCAGGCTCGGTCTGCTGGGCACCGAAGACTTCACCGCTAGGACGGGCGCGGCACTGGCCGACACCAGCGAGGACGAGGCCGAGTGCGAAATGGAGCACCTGGTCGATCTGCAGTTCCTCACAGTGGCGGGGATCGGTGCCGACGGCCGCCCGCGGTACGCCTTCCCCTTCTCCCGACTGATGCGGCCGCACGCCAGGGAACGGGCCGAGGCCGAGGACGACGCCGAAGAGCGCCGGCGGGCCTTGGGGCGGGGCCGTGCCGCCCGAGCCGAGTCCGCGGAGGCGGATCCGCTGGGTGGTGGGCAGGGTGACGCCGAGCCGGCGCGTGCCGACGGGCGTCGGCGGGGCTCGGCGAGCTGTCTCCCGAGCCCCCGCTCGACGGCTTGGCGGCGTGGTACGGCCCTGCGGGGGCGATGACCCGGGCTCCGTCCGGCCTCAGGCCGTCCGGGCCGCCGAGGCGACGGTCCCCTGGGGCTTGAGGTGGGGCAGGGTGCCGGGGGCCGCGATCCCAGGCAGGATGTGCTGCCACAGTTGGGTGATGCGCCGCGGCAGGTCGGCCCGTCCGTTCAGCACCTGTGACAGCAGCTGGACCCCGGTGAAGGAGCCGACCAGTAGCTCGGCGGTCTCCTCCGGCACCACATGGGGCAGCACCTCCCCACGCTCCTGGCCCTCGGCGAACAGCTCGGCGCACCGTTCCACCCACGCGGAGTACGGAGCGGTCACGGGAGCGTCGAACGTCCCCTCGATAGTGAGTCGGATGCCAGCCTGGAGCAGGGTGTCGTGCTGTAGGGCGCGCACGACGTCGTGCGTTAGGTCGATCGCGGCCTGCAGGCCCTTCTCGGTCAGAGAGGGCGCGGACCGCTGGGTCTGTTCGTTGATGACGGCCAGCGCCAGGGCTTCCTTTGAGGGGAAGTGGAAGTACAGCGCTCCCTTGGTGACCCCGGCCCGCTTCAGGATGTCGGTCAGTGCTGCCCGCTCGTACCCGAACTCGCCGAAGACCGCCGCGGCTGCCTCCAAGACGGCGCGTCGGGTCCGAACCGCCCGCTTCTGTATCGCCACGTATGTCGTCGTCCTTTTTCGTCGTGCGGTCCCTGCGAGCCGCCGCCAGGCCGGGCGTGTACGTCCCGGACCGCCGACCCCAACATGGGGACCGCCACTTCAGCCTAGGAGGAAATGTGCAATGTCGACATTTCCTCTGCAATGTCACCTTGGTCACATCAGCCTCTGACACGCTAAAAAAACCTTCTGGCTGGTATCTTATGACCGCTTGATACTTCATGGGCTCATGAGGGGGATTTGTGCAAATGGCTGCAGTATTGGCTAAAAGTAACGTTCGTGCGGGTTGTTGGGTGGACGGTCGGTCATTGGACGAGGAGGGGGCCTTCGATCAGCCCGTACCGCGTCAGCTGGTGCACCGGTCGGCGAATTCCGAGGTGTTCCTCACCCAGTCCCGCCCCCTCGGCGGCGACTCCTTCGCCATCGCCGCGCAGTGGCCGAGGTCGCACTCCTTCTTCGTCCGCGCCCGCGACCGTCGGTACGACCCGATGCTGGTCGCCGAGACCCTGCGGCAGGCTGGATTGCTGATCGCGCACCGAGAGTTCGGTGTCCCGCTCGGTCGACGGTTCCTCATGCACACCCTGCGGTACGAGATATCCGAGCGCGGTCTGCGGATCGGTGACGCCCCCGCTGCCGTCACGGGCAAGGTCACCTGCCATGAGATAAAGAGGCGCAGAACGACTGTCGTCGGGATGCGCCTGGTGGTGGACTTCTTCTGCGACGGCCAGTACCTCGGCTGGGGCGAGACCGCTTTTGAGTGCGTCTCGCCGACGGTGTACGCACGGCTGCGGGTCAGAGACCTCCAGTGCGCCTGGTCCGCCTCGGCCGGTGAGCCGCTGCCCGCGCCGGTTGCCTCGTCTCTGGTGGGCAGGGACCGGGACGACGACGTCGTGCTGAGTCCCAGCGAGCGGCCTGACGCCTGGTACCTGTGCGTCGATCGACGGCACCCGGTGCTCTTCGACCACCCAGTGGACCACCTGCCAGGCATGGCGGTTCTGGAAGGACTGCGGCAAGCCGCTCAACTGGTGGTGGGCGACGGCTCCGCCACACCACTGACCTGCGCGACCGAGTTCCGCGGATATGTTGAGTTCGACCGCCCATGCCTGATCTCTGCTCGGGTGACGGACACCAGTACAGGCCAGAGACCGGTCGTACAGGCGACAGCGGAGCAAGACGGGCAGGAGGCGGTGACCGCGAAGCTGCTGATGCACACGGCGGATTGCCAGGTGGGTTCGGCGTGAGCGCCCGTCGCGTCCTGCTCACCGGTGCCACGGGCTTCATCGGCTCGGCGGCGCTGCGCACCATGCTCAACAACGGGTCAATCGGGGCACCGCCCCAACTCGTTGCGTTGGCAAGAAAGCCTCCGACGACCGCTGATCCCCGCGTCGAGTGGATCCGCGCCGACCTCGCCGACTCCCGGTCGCTGCGCGGGGTGTGCGAAGGCGTCGGCACCGTCGTACACCTCGCCTCGCACATCGGCAGCGACGTCCGTACCTGCGAGACCGTCAACGACCACGGCACCCGCGCCCTACTGGCCGAGGCCGCCCGTGCGGGCGCCGACCGCTTCATCTATCTCAGTACCACCGCCGTCTACGGTTCCGGACCGCACCGCGGCCCGACCGAGGACGAGATCACACCGGTTCCCGTGTCAGCCACGAGCCGTACCCGGCTCGCCGCGGAGCGCGCCGCGCGCGCGGCGGGCGGTACGGTCTTGCGCGCCCCCCTGGTCTACGGGGCCGGCGACGTCTGGGTCGTGCCCACCATCGTCGAGCTGATGCGTCGGGTACCGGCCTGGGTCGATGGCGGGCGCGCGCTGCTGTCCCTGGTCGCCGTGGACGACCTCGCTCGCCTACTGGCCGTGCTGGCCCTCTCCCCGCCCGAAACACCGACCGCGGGCACGCATCATGCGGCCCATCCGGACCCGATTGCCTTCCGGGACCTGCTCGGCCACCTGTCCCGGCACCTGGGAGTACCTACGCCGGTCGAGGACGGAAGCTACGAGGACTACGTCGCACGGCTGTCCCAGGTACCGGGAAGAGCGACGGAGCGGCAGCTGTCGCTCATCGCCCGCGATCACTGGTACGCCAGCAACCAGATCTGGCGGCGCACCGGCTGCGCGCCAGGCCCGGGCCCCGCCACTCGGATCGCGGAGAGCGCCAGCTGGTACCGCCGCACAACGTAGTAGGACCGGAACAGTCAAGAGCCAGGGCGGAACCGCCGCTCCGGAAACGGAGTTTGCCCGCTCTGCTCCTCAAGGTGCGACCGGCAACATCAACCACGCCGGCCTCAGGCACCCACCGGAGGCAGGGAATTGAGGCAGCGCAAGACCTTTCTGGCCGGGTGAAAGACCTGGCATCCACCTGTCGGGTGTGGCTCTCACAGCAGATGCCTCCGTGGCGGCGAGATGGGAGATGTGGCCAAGTCGGACCGGCCGAAGGCCCGCTCCAAGCGTCCTGACGGTCTTGGCGGAAGTCTTCGGACGTACCGCCGAGGACCTGACCGACTTCACGGACCGACAGGCAACGCCCCCTGGGGAACTGCAGCTCCTTGGATATCTACGGCCATCTCATCCCCGCGGCGGGGGAGCGCTGCCGGCAGGCCCCGAAGCAGGCGCTGGGCGCGACGCCGGTCGACGCGCCCGCGGCGCCGTCGGCGGTCGCCCACCGGGCTGCCCCAGCTGCTGGATCGTCGCTGGATCCGGTCGGCGGAATCGGGGTTCGCGCAGGTGACAGCGGTGGTGCCGACATTCCGGTTCAACGTGTGATGCCTGCCGTAGCACTGATGTAGCGATCAGCAAATGTGCAGGTCAGCGGGGTCGGCCTTATTTGAGGTCGGCCCCGTTGTCGTGTCCGGTGCGGGATCCGTGCTGGATGAACTGGCGTCTCGTCAACTGTCGTCATCCCTGGTCATTCGTTCCGTTGCTGGATCGGGGCTGGATGTGGCTGGCGGTTCGTCGACCGGATCGCCGTGATGAAGGAAAGGGCTGAGGCCGCGGCGTGTGTGTCACCAAGCCCTGTCGGCCCGCGTCCCTGACAGGTGCGGTCCGGCAGGGCCCAGCTCCGTCAGATGGCGAGTGACTCCGCGTGGGCGGCGAAGGCGTACATCGAGTCGATACTGGCTGGCAGCGGAGGATCACTCGGGTCGAAGTCGCGGGTTCGATCCTCGATCACCTGGTGCACTGCTTTTAGCCGTAAGTGTGGCGGTCGTTGGGGTTCTGTCGACGGGCCGCTCGGAGGGCGACCCCGACGTCCACCCGCTGCCCGAGGGGACCGATGGGATCACGGCGTCTCGTACGCCGGACACCAGGCAGACCGGAGCGCTCTGCGTCCCGGCTCGTCCGCGCCCTGATCGGGTGGGAACGGTATCGATCCGGTTTCGGGCGGCCCCGGCAGCGGGCCGGCTCGGGCGCTGGATCGACGCCGAATCATGTCCTGATGACGGCGAGCATTGCGGGGAATAGCGGGGGCTTCGGCGTTCGCTCGCCGTATGCCTGGCCGTGCGGCAACCAGTGTGCCGAGGCTCTGCCGGGCCGCCACGCCTACGACAAGCTCCCGGGGCGATGCCTCCGAGATGCCTGCACGTGGCCGAACTATCCGCGGCCAGAGAGACCGCGTCTCGACCAGAGAGAACATCCAAAATCAGACAACAACCGCACGTTCCGCTTTCTGTCGTAACGCGGACAAGTGGTCTGTGTTCCAGGGCTCTTAGCTTTACTTTTAACCCCGCCAAGATCATTCCTTGGTGGGGTTTGATGCTGAGGCCCTGAACATGGAGGCGGCCACCCGCAATTCTTCGGAGTGC
>NZ_JBIVOW010000032.1:0-74194 GCF_044754325.1 Streptomyces sp. NPDC093097 | reverse complement strand
CCCACAAGGGGTGGGGGCGGGGCGGGGGGGGTGGGTGTCCGGACGTAAAGCGAAGCAGTCCGGACACCCACCCCCGCAGCCCCGTCACCGCACCCGACAGCCCCGCGCAGCGGACAACAGCAACGCGCCGCAGGCGCAAAAGACAGCAACCCCCGCGGCGGGGGAGCCAACAACGTGGGAAGCAAAGCCAAGCGCAGCGGCCCGGTAACGTGACCCCGTGTGACCACGTTTATCTGGATCGCCGCCGCGATCGTCCTCATCGGTGTCTACCTGAGCTGGACGGCCGGGCGGCTGGACCGACTGCACGCGCGTATCGACGCGGCACGGGCCGCGCTGGACGCCCAGTTGCTGCGGCGGGCGTCGGTCGCGCAGGAGGTCGGGACCTCGGGGGTGCTGGACCCGGCCGCCTCGATCGTGCTCTACCAGGCCGCGCACGAGGCCCGGCAGGCGTCGGAGGACCACCGGGAGGTCGCCGAGAGCGAGCTCAGCCAGGCGCTGCGTGCCGTCTTCGAGGACGAGGCGCAGCTGGAGGCGGTGCGGGAGGCCCCGGGCGGGGAGCGGACGGTGACGGAGCTGACCGCGGCGGTGCGCCGGGTCCCGATGGCGCGCCGCTTCCACAACGACGCCGTACGGGCCGCGCGGGCGGTGCGCCGCCACCGGCTGGTCCGGTATCTGCGGTTGGCCGGTCACGCCCCGTTCCCGATGGCCTTCGAGATGGACGATCAGCCGCCGGGTGTCCTGGACGACCGCTCCGCGGGCGTCTGACCGGCCGCCGGAAGCAGGGCTTCCGGATGGTGAGACGGCAGACGCCGCAAGCCACCGGCCTCTAATTGGCTCTTTCCCCGGGTCCTTGACCAAGGGTTATGTGGGTGCCGAAGCACAACCACCCACACTGAGTGAGGTCATCGTGTCCAGCACGCCCACCACGCCCCAGAACCCCGAGACCGGAACCGCGCGCGTCAAGCGCGGTATGGCCGAGCAGCTCAAGGGCGGCGTGATCATGGACGTCGTCACGCCGGAAGAGGCGAAGATCGCCGAGGACGCCGGTGCGGTCGCCGTCATGGCCCTGGAGCGGGTCCCGGCCGACATCCGCAAGGACGGCGGCGTGGCCCGTATGTCCGACCCCGACATGATCGACGGCATCATCGACGCGGTGTCCATCCCGGTCATGGCCAAGTCCCGGATCGGTCACTTCGTCGAGGCCCAGGTCCTCCAATCGCTCGGCGTCGACTACATCGACGAGTCCGAGGTCCTCACCCCGGCCGACGAGGTCAACCACTCCGACAAGTGGGCCTTCACCACCCCCTTCGTCTGCGGCGCCACCAACCTCGGTGAGGCGCTCCGCCGGATCGCCGAGGGCGCGGCCATGATCCGCTCCAAGGGCGAGGCCGGCACCGGCAACGTCGTCGAGGCGGTCCGTCACCTGCGCCAGATCAAGAGCGAGATCGCCAAGCTGCGCGGCTGCGACCACAACGAGCTGTTCGCCGCCGCCAAGGAGCTGCGCGCGCCGTACGAGCTGGTCAAGGAGGTCGCCGAGCTGGGCAAGCTGCCCGTCGTGCTGTTCTCCGCCGGTGGCGTCGCCACCCCGGCCGACGCGGCGCTGATGCGTCAGCTCGGCGCCGAGGGCGTCTTCGTCGGCTCCGGCATCTTCAAGTCCGGCGACCCGGCCAAGCGCGCCGCCGCGATCGTGAAGGCCACCACCTTCTACGACGACCCGAAGGTCATCGCGGACGTCTCCCGCAACCTGGGCGAGGCCATGGTCGGCATCAACTGCGACACCCTCCCCGAGGCCGAGCGCTACGCCAACCGCGGCTGGTAAGGACGCAGAGATGAGCACCACTCCCACCATCGGTGTGCTGGCGCTCCAGGGCGACGTCCGCGAGCATCTGAAGGCGCTCGCGGACGCCGGCGCCCGGACGCTCCCGGTGCGCCGTCCCGAGGAGCTCGCCGAGGTCGACGGCCTGGTCATCCCGGGCGGTGAGTCCACCACGATGTCCAAGCTGGCGGTCACGTTCGGCATGCTGGAGCCGCTGCGCGCGTTCGTCCGGGCGGGCCGGCCGGTCTACGGCACCTGCGCCGGCATGATCATGGTCGCGGACAAGCTGCTGGACGCCAGGGACGACCAGGAGACGCTCGGCGGCATCGACATGATCGTGCGCCGCAACGCCTTCGGGCGGCAGAACGAGTCCTTCGAGGCGGCCGTCGAGGTCGCGGGGATCGACGGCGGTCCCGTGGAGGGCGTCTTCATCCGCGCGCCCTGGGTCGAGTCGATCGGTGCCCCGGTCGACGTCCTGGCGACGTACGGTGGACACACGGTGGCCGTGCGGCAGGGTAACGTCCTCGCCACGTCGTTCCACCCGGAGTTGACCGGCGACCACCGGATCCATGCGCTCTTCGTGGACATGGTGCGTGCGGCGGCGCCACAGGGAGAGCGCGCATAAGCGCTCAGTGAGGGGCGGAGGTCGGGGGACCGGCGGCCGTCCCGGTAGGATCTGGGGCGATCGTTTTCTGAAATTGGTTACGCGAAGGAGACAGGCGGATGTCCGGCCACTCTAAATGGGCTACGACGAAGCACAAGAAGGCCGTGATCGATGCCAAGCGCGGCAAGCTCTTCGCGAAGCTGATCAAGAACGTCGAGGTCGCGGCGCGGATGGGCGGCGTCGACCTGGAAGGCAACCCGACGCTGTACGACGCCGTGCAGAAGGCGAAGAAGCAGTCGGTCCCGAACAAGAACATCGACTCCGCGATCAAGCGCGGCGGCGGTCTTGAGGCCGGCGGCGCCGACTACGAGACGATCATGTACGAGGGCTACGGCCCCAACGGTGTCGCGGTCCTCATCGAGTGCCTCACCGACAACCGCAACCGTGCCGCGTCCGACGTCCGCGTCGCGATGACCCGCAACGGCGGTTCGATGGCCGACCCCGGTTCGGTGTCGTACCTCTTCAACCGCAAGGGCGTGGTGATCGTCCCCAAGGGCGAGCTGTCCGAGGACGACGTCCTGGGCGCGGTCCTGGACGCCGGTGCCGAGGAGGTCAACGACCTCGGTGAGTCCTTCGAGGTGCTCAGCGAGGCCACCGACCTGGTCGCGGTGCGCACCGCGCTCCAGGAGGCCGGTATCGACTACGACTCGGCCGAGGCCAACTTCGTCCCGACCATGCAGGTCGAGCTGGAGGAAGAGGGCGCGCGCAAGATCTTCAAGCTGATCGACGCGCTGGAGGACAGCGACGACGTGCAGAACGTCTTCGCCAACTTCGACGTGTCGGACAGCGTCATGGCCGCCATCGACTGACCTGGCGCCCACGGCGTCCCGCTGCCGCGGGGCGAGGGTCGCAGGTGACGACGTCAGGGCCGGGGCCGGCGCCTGACGGTCGCGGCACTGACCGGTCGTACGACGGGCCGGCGGGGACACCACCCCGCCGGCCCGTCGGCTTGTCAGTGGCAGCCACTAATCTGCGGGAACGTAAGGAACAGACGACCGAACGACGGCGAGGGGCGGGGCCCGATGAAGGTGCTGGGGGTGGACCCGGGGCTGACGCGGTGCGGGGTCGGCGTGGTCGACGGGGTCGCCGGACGGCCGTTGACCATGGTCGGTGTCGGCGTCGTGCGCACCCCGGCGGACGCGGACACCGCGGAGCGCCTGGTCATGATCGAGCGCGGCATAGACGAGTGGCTCGACACGCACCGGCCCGAATACGTCGCCGTGGAGCGGGTCTTCAGCCAGCACAACGTCCGTACGGTCATGGGAACCGCCCAGGCCAGCGCGGTCGCCATGCTGTGCGCCGCCCGCCGCGGCCTGCCGGTCGCGCTGCACACGCCCAGCGAGGTCAAGGCCGCGGTCACCGGCTCGGGACGGGCCGACAAGGCGCAGGTCGGCGCGATGGTGACCCGCCTTCTGCGGCTGTCCGCACCGCCCAAGCCGGCCGACGCCGCCGACGCCCTGGCCCTGGCCATCTGCCACATCTGGCGCGCCCCCGCGGTCAACCGCCTCCAGCAGGCCCAGGCCGCCGCCCGCCGCACCCCCGTTCCCGCACGCACGTTGAAGGGCAACCGATGATCGCCTTTGTCTCCGGCCCGGTCGCGGCCCTCGCACCGGACACCGCCGTCGTCGAGGTCGGCGGGATCGGCATGGCCGTCCAGTGCACGCCGAACACCCTCTCCGGCCTCCGGATCGGCCAGCCCGCCAAGCTCGCCACCTCCCTCGTCGTCCGCGAGGACTCCCTCACCCTCTACGGCTTCGCCGACGACGACGAGCGGGGGACCTTCGAGCTGCTCCAGACCGCCAGCGGCGTCGGCCCCCGGCTCGCCCAGGCGATGCTCGCGGTGCACTCCCCGGACGCGCTGCGGCTCGCGGTGTCCACCGGGGACGAGAAGGCGCTGACGGCCGTGCCGGGCATCGGCAAGAAGGGCGCCCAGAAGCTGCTGCTGGAGCTGAAGGACCGGCTCGGCTCGCCCGTCGGCAGTGCCCGCCCGGTCGCCGGGGCCGCGGCGCCGGCCGGCTGGCGCGACCAGCTCCAGGCCGCGCTGGTCGGTCTGGGGTACGCCGCCAAGGAGGCCGACGAGGCGGTCGCCGCGGTGGCCCCGCAGGCCGAGGCGGCTGCCGCCGCGGGTGGCACGCCCCAGGTGCCGCAGCTGCTCAAGGCGGCGCTGCAGACCCTCAACCGCGCCCGATGACCCTCCCGGCCCGGCGCCCCCGACCGTACGACCACGCAGGCGGCCCGACCGCCCCGACCCCGCGAGGCATTCCGCAGTGAACTGGGACGACACCGCACCGTCCACCGCCGAGGAGTCCGCCGGCGGCCCGGCCGACCGGCTGGTGGGAGCCGACGCCGACGGCGAGGAGAACGCCGTCGAGGCCGCGCTGCGGCCCAAGGATCTCCAGGAGTTCGTCGGCCAGGAGCGGGTCCGCGAACAGCTCGACCTGGTGCTGAAGGCGGCCCTCGCCCGCGGTGCCACCGCCGACCACGTGCTGCTCTCCGGTGCGCCGGGCCTCGGCAAGACCACCCTCTCCATGATCATCGCGGCCGAGATGGGAGCTCCGATCCGGATCACCTCCGGTCCGGCCATCCAGCACGCCGGCGATCTGGCGGCGATCCTCTCCTCGCTCCAGGAGGGCGAGGTCCTCTTCCTCGACGAGATCCACCGGATGTCCCGGCCCGCCGAGGAGATGCTCTACATGGCGATGGAGGACTTCCGGGTCGACGTGATCGTCGGCAAGGGCCCGGGCGCCACCGCCATCCCGCTGGAGCTGCCCCCGTTCACCCTGGTCGGGGCCACCACCCGGGCCGGGCTGCTGCCGCCGCCGCTGCGCGACCGGTTCGGTTTCACCGGCCACATGGAGTTCTACGCCCCGGCCGAGCTCCAGCGCGTCATCCACCGCTCCGCCGGTCTGCTCGACGTGGTCATAGAGCCCGACGGCGCCGCCGAGATCGCCGGCCGCTCCCGCGGCACGCCCCGGATCGCCAACCGGCTGCTGCGCCGGGTCCGCGACTACGCCCAGGTCAAGGCCGACGGCGTGATCACCCGCGAGGTCGCCGCGCAGGCCCTGGGGGTCTACGAGGTCGACAGCCGGGGGCTGGACCGGCTCGACCGGGCGGTGCTGACCGCCCTGCTCAAGCTGTTCGGCGGCGGCCCGGTCGGGCTGTCCACCCTCGCGGTCGCGGTGGGGGAGGAGCGGGAGACGGTCGAGGAGGTCGCCGAGCCGTTCCTGGTCCGGGAGGGACTGCTGGCGCGTACGCCGCGCGGTCGGATCGCCACCCCGGCCGCCTGGGCCCACCTCGGACTGGTTCCGCCGCAGCAAGCGGGCGGAACCGGACAGCACGGCCTGTTCGAGGCATGACGGCGCGGGGAGTCGCCCGGTCAGGAACTGCGGTGCGATGCTGGGCGTTGTTCCTGTGGTGCGGACTCGCTTAGACTCCGCCGATGCCGTCCGCATGGACGGTATTTCCACCCCTGTATACGAGACCGCGGCGCAGCGGTCGTGCGAAGGATTTCCGTCCCGTGAGTATCGTGACTCTCCTCCCCTTCATCGTCCTCATCGGGGCCATGTTCCTGATGACGCGGTCCGCCAAGAAGAAGCAGCAGGCGGCCCAGCAGATGCGCGACGATATGCAAGCCGGCACCGGCGTCCGGACCATCGGCGGCATGTACGCCACGGTCAAGGAGATCCACGAGGACACCGTCCTCCTGGAGGTCGCCCCCGGCGTGCACGCCATCTACGCCAAGAACGCCATCGGCGCGGTGCTCGCGGACGAGGAGTTCAACCGCATCCTGGACGGCGCCGACCCGGTCGTCGGCGAGGACCGCCCGGTCGTGCCGGACGACGTCTCGTCGCTGACCGACGCCGACGAGGCCACCGAAAAGGGTGACGAGGCCGGCAAGAAGATCGACCTGGGCAAGGCCGAGGCCGACAAGGTCGACGAGCCCGCCGAGAAGGACAAGGACGCCGAGGGCGACAAGGCCGCCGACGCCGAGTCCGCCAAGGACGACAAGAAGGCCGGCGGCGCCGACGCGAAGTAGTCCGTTCCGCAGTGGGGAACCGCGGCACGCCCCTGTTCGGGCGCACCGCGGTTCCCGGACGGTCTAGGCTCCGGCGGGGGCAGGTCCCCACAACACTTCGTGGCCGCTCGGCAGACATCCCAGGCCGAGGGGTTGGACAGGGAGAATCGACAAGGTGGCAGCACCGAAAAAGGGCCGTAGGGCGCCCGCGAGCCAGGGGCATCCAGGGCGCACCCTGATCCTGATCGTGATCGTGATGGCGGCACTGGTCGGAGGGATGTTCTACTCCGGCACGAAGGCCCCCCGGTTGGGCATCGACCTGGCGGGCGGCACCAGCTTCACGCTGGCGGCGCAGAACCAGCCGGGGAAGCCCAATGCGATCAACGAGACCAACATGAACACCGCCGCCGGCATCATGGAGCGGCGGGTCAACGGTCTCGGCGTGTCCGAGGCCGAGGTCCAGACGCAGGGCGAGAGCCACATCATCGTGAACATCCCCAAGGGGACGGACGCGAAGCAGGCCCGCCAGCAGGTCGGTACCACCGCCCAGCTCGGTTTCCGGCCGGTGCTGACCACCACCGCCGGCACCAAGACGCCCGAGCCCAAGCCCAGCCCCTCCGCGGGCGGCAAGCAGGGCACTGGCGGCAAGGGCTCCTCGCCGACCCCGACCGCCAGCGCCACCACCCAGGGCCGCGCGGTCACGGACGCGCTGAAGAAGCCGTCCACCTCGCCCTCGGCGTCTGCCTCGGACAAGCCCGCCACGCCGCCGACGCCGCCCGTTCCCGGTGGCACGGACATCCCGGCCGCGCTGCAGAAGCAGTTCGCGGCGCTGGACTGCTCCACCAAGGCCAGCCGCGCCAAGGCCGGTGAGGCCGCCGCCGGCGCCAAGCCCTCCGACCCGGTCGTGGCCTGCAAGGACGACGGTTCGCAGAAGTACGTGCTCGGCCCGGTCGGTGTCGAGGGCACGGACGTCAAGGACGCCAAGGCGGTCTTCGACAGCCAGCAGGGCCAGGGCTGGATCGTCCAGATGGACTTCACCTCCGAGGGCGGCAAGAAGTTCGCGGACATCACCGGCAAGCTCGCCGCCAAGACGCAGCCGCAGAACCAGTTCGCGATCGTGCTGGACGGCGCGGTGGTCTCCGACCCGCGCGTCAGCGAGCGGCTCAACGGCGGCAGCGCCACCATCTCCGGCGGTTTCACCCAGCAGACCGCCGAGGACCTCGGCAACATGCTGTCGTACGGCGCCCTGCCGCTCTCCTTCAAGATCGACGACGAGACCACGGTCACCGCGGCGCTCGGCGGCGAGCAGCTTCAGGCCGGTCTGATCGCCGGTGCCATCGGCCTTGCGCTGGTCGTCGTCTACCTGGTCGCCTACTACCGCGGTCTGGCGCTGGTCGCGCTGGCGAGCCTGGCGGTCTCAGGGGTCCTGACGTACACGATCATGACGCTGCTCGGCCCGGCCATCGGGTTCGCGCTGAACCTCCCGGCGGTCTGCGGCGCCATCGTCGCCATCGGTATCACCGCCGACTCGTTCATCGTCTACTTCGAGCGGATCCGGGACGAGATCCGCGAGGGCCGTTCGCTGCGCCCGGCCGTCGAGCGCGGCTGGCCGCGGGCCCGTCGCACGATCCTGGTCTCCGACTTCGTGTCGTTCCTGGCCGCGGCGGTGCTGTTCGTCGTCACCGTCGGCAAGGTGCAGGGCTTCGCGTTCACGCTGGGTCTGACCACTCTGCTCGACGTCGTCGTGGTCTTCCTGTTCACCAAGCCCCTGATGACGATCCTGGCCCAGCGGAAGTTCTTCGCCTCGGGGCACTCCTGGTCCGGCCTCGACCCCAAGCGCCTGGGCGCCAAGCCGCCACTGCGCCGTCGTCGCACCGCCCCCACCCTGACGAAGGAGGCGTGAGATGTCCAAGCTCGGCAACCTCGGCGCCCGGCTGTACCGCGGTGAGGTCGGCTACGACTTCATCGGCAAGCGGATGATCTGGTACGGCGTCTCGATCCTGATCACCATCACGGCCATCGTCGGCCTGGCGGTGCGGGGCATGAACATGGGCATCGAGTTCTCCGGCGGTGCGGTCTTCACCACCCCGAAGACCTCGGTCTCCACCACGGAGGCGCAGCACACCGCCGAGGCGGCGGCCCCCGGCCATCAGGCCATGGTGCAGCAGCTCGGCGGCGGCGCCCTGCGCATCCAGATCAGCGGTCTGGACACCAAGCAGTCGCTGCCCGTCCAGGAGAAGATCGCCACGGAACTCAAGGTTCCGGTCAAGGACGTCAACACCCAGCTGGTCGGCCCGAGTTGGGGCGAGCAGATCGCCAACAAGGCGTGGCTGGGCCTGGGGATCTTCATGGTCCTCGTGGTGCTCTACCTGGCCGTCGCCTTCGAGTGGCGAATGGCGGTCGCCGCACTGGTCGCCCTGATCCACGACCTGACGATCACCGTCGGCGTCTACGCCCTGGTCGGCTTCGAGGTCACCCCGGGCACGGTCATCGGTCTGCTGACGATCCTCGGTTACTCGCTCTACGACACCGTCGTGGTCTTCGACAGCCTCAAGGAAGCCTCCAAGGACATCACCAAGCAGACCCGCTTCACCTACAGCGAGGTCGCCAACCGCAGCATCAACAGCACCCTGGTGCGGTCGATCAACACCACGGTCGTGGCGCTGCTCCCGGTCGCCGGTCTGCTGTTCGTCGGCGGTGGCGTGCTGGGCGCGGGCATGCTCAACGACATCTCGCTCGCGCTGTTCGTGGGTCTGGCCGCCGGCGCCTACTCGTCGATCTTCATCGCGACGCCGCTGGTCGCCGACCTGAAGAACCGCGAGCCGCAGATGAAGGCGCTGGCCAAGCGGGTCGCCGCCAAGCGCGACTCGGCCGACGCCAAGGAGGCGGCCCGCGAGGAGCAGGGCGACGCGGACGAGCCGGTGGCCGAGGGTGACGAAGGTGCCGCGGTGGTCGGTCCCCGCTCCCAGTCCGCGACCCGCAACCGCGGTCGCGGCCGTGCCTCGGGGCGGCGCCGATGAGCGCCTCCGCCGAGCTGCGTGAGCTGCTCCTCGACCGGATCGCGGACGTCCCGGACTACCCGGAGCCGGGCGTGGTGTTCAAGGACATCACCCCGCTGCTCGCCGATCCGACCGCGTTCCGCGCCCTGACCGGCGCCTTCGTCGACCTCTGCGCCCGCCTCCGGGTGGACAAGGTGGTGGGCCTGGAGGCTCGCGGCTTCATCCTCGCCGCGCCGGTCGCGGTGGCCGCCGGGATCGGCTTCGTCCCGGTCCGCAAGGCCGGCAAGCTGCCGCGCGCGAGGCTGGGCCAGGCCTACGAGCTGGAGTACGGCACCGCCGAGATCGAGGTGCACGCCGATGCGCTGGCGCCCGGCGAGCGGGTGCTGGTGATAGACGACGTGCTGGCCACCGGCGGCACCGCGGACGCCACGCTCCAGCTGATCCGCCGGGCCGGCGCCGAGGCGGTGGGCGTGGCGGTGCTGCTGGAGCTCGGCTTCCTCGGCGGGCGGCAGCGGCTGGAGCCGGACCTGAAGGGCGCTCCGCTGGAGGCCCTGATCACGGTCTGAGCCGTCGCCGGCGCCCGTCCGGCACCCGTATGGACGACAGCGGGGGCATCCGGAACATTCCGGGTGCCCCCGCTGCTGTGTCAGGTACGGACCCGCGGCCGCGGGGCAGCCGTGGCCAAGGGCTCGATACCATGGCACCCCGGCCGCTTCGAGGCCCTGGGGTCCGTACCCGCATGAGGAGTGCCCTTGCCAGACGAGGCCCAGCCGCTCTCCCCCGGACCGCGTCCGACGGGGACCCCCGCCGTGCGTCCGGACGAGCCGAAGCCGCAGCCCGCGGTTTCCTCCGACGCGCAGAAGCCCGAGCGGCAGAGCGCGGCCGACGGCGCCGCCGCGGCCGCCGCGCCCCAGGCCCCCGCCGGCCGGCCCCGCCCGACGCCGGCACCGCAGCCGCCGACCAAGCCGCTGCCGACCGCCCCGGCCGGCCGTTCCGGCTCGCCCAACCGCGTCCGGGCCCGCCTCGCCCGGCTGGGCGTCCAGCGCTCCAGCCCGTACAACCCGGTCCTGGAGCCGCTGCTGCGGGCCGTCCGCAGCAACGACCCGAAGATCGAGACCGCCACGCTGCGCCAGGTCGAGCGGGCCTACCAGGTCGCCGAGCGCTGGCACCGCGGGCAGAAGCGCAAGAGCGGCGACCCGTACATCACCCACCCGCTCGCGGTCACCACCATCCTCGCGGAGCTGGGCATGGACCCGGCGACGCTGATGGCCGGGCTGCTGCACGACACCGTCGAGGACACCGAATACGGCCTCGACACCCTGCGCCGGGACTTCGGCGACCAGGTCGCGCTGCTCGTCGACGGCGTCACCAAGCTGGACAAGGTCAAGTTCGGCGAGGCCGCGCAGGCCGAGACGGTCCGCAAGATGGTCGTGGCGATGGCCAAGGACCCGCGCGTCCTGGTCATCAAGCTCGCCGACCGGCTCCACAACATGCGCACCATGCGCTACCTCAAGCGGGAGAAGCAGGAGAAGAAGGCCCGCGAGACGCTGGAGATCTACGCCCCGCTGGCGCACCGGCTGGGCATGAACACCATCAAGTGGGAGCTGGAGGACCTCGCGTTCGCGATCCTCTATCCCAAGATGTACGACGAGATCGTCCGGCTGGTCGCCGAGCGCGCGCCCAAGCGGGACGAGTATCTGGCGATAGTGACCGACGAGGTCCAGGCCGACCTCCGTGCCGCCCGCATCAAGGCCACCGTCACCGGCCGGCCGAAGCACTACTACAGCGTCTACCAGAAGATGATCGTGCGCGGCCGCGACTTCGCCGAGATCTACGACCTGGTGGGCATCCGTGTCCTCGTCGACACCGTCCGGGACTGCTATGCGGCCCTGGGCACCATCCACGCGCGGTGGAATCCGGTCCCCGGCCGGTTCAAGGACTACATCGCGATGCCCAAGTTCAACATGTACCAGTCGCTGCACACGACGGTGATCGGCCCCAGCGGCAAGCCCGTTGAGCTCCAGATCCGCACCTTCGACATGCACCGGCGCGCCGAGTACGGCATCGCCGCGCACTGGAAGTACAAGCAGGAGGCGGTCGCCGGCGCCTCCAAGGTGCGCACCGACGCGCCCAAGGGCGCCGGCCAGGACACCGTCAACGACATGGCCTGGCTGCGGCAGTTGCTGGACTGGCAGAAGGAGACCGAGGACCCGGGCGAGTTCCTGGAGTCGCTGCGCTTCGACCTCTCGCGCAACGAGGTCTTCGTCTTCACGCCGAAGGGCGACGTGATAGCGCTGCCGGCCGGCGCCACCCCGGTCGACTTCGCCTACGCGGTGCACACCGAGGTCGGCCACCGCACGATAGGGGCGCGGGTCAACGGCCGCCTCGTCCCGCTCGAATCGACGCTGGACAACGGCGACTTGGTGGAGGTCTTCACCTCCAAGGCGCCCGGCGCGGGCCCGTCCCGCGACTGGCTGAGCTTTGTGAAGTCCCCGCGCGCCCGCAACAAGATCCGCGCGTGGTTCTCCAAGGAGCGCCGCGACGAGGCGATCGAGCAGGGCAAGGACGCCATCGCGCGGGCCATGCGCAAGCAGAACCTGCCGATCCAGCGGATCCTCACCGGCGACTCCCTGGTCACCCTCGCGCACGAGATGCGCTACCCCGACATCTCCTCGCTCTACGCCGCCATCGGCGAGGGCCATGTCGCCGCGCAGGGTGTCGTCCAGAAGCTGGTCCAGGCGCTCGGCGGGCAGGACGAGGCCACCGAGGACATCGCCGAGTCGACGCCGATCCGGCCCCGTTCCAAGCGCAGGACCAGCGCGGATCCGGGTGTGGTCGTCAAGGGCGTGGACGATGTGTGGGTCAAGCTCGCGCGCTGCTGCACGCCGGTGCCGGGCGACCCCATCATCGGGTTCGTCACCCGCGGCAGCGGCGTCTCGGTGCACCGCGCGGACTGTGTGAACGTGGACTCGCTCTCCCGGCAGCCCGAGCGGATCCTCGAGGTCGAGTGGGCGCCGACCCAGTCGTCGGTCTTCCTCGTCGCCATCCAGGTGGAGGCGCTGGACCGCTCCCGGCTGCTGTCGGACGTCACCCGGGTCCTGTCCGACCAGCACGTCAACATCCTCTCCGCGGCCGTGCAGACCTCCCGGGACCGGGTCGCCACCTCGCGCTTCACCTTCGAGATGGGCGATCCCAAGCACCTGGGGCACGTCCTGAAGGCCGTCCGGGGCGTCGAAGGGGTCTACGACGTCTACCGGGTGACCTCGGCGCGCCGGCCCTGAGCGCAGGCGCACACGGGAACGGCCCGCCGGGAGAACCCCGGCGGGCCGTTCCGTACGGCACCTCAGCCACTCGTTGAGGAACCCCCACGGCGCTCGACCGCCGCGAGAGCGGCGGCGGTCGAGCCGCAGAATCAACCCCCGAACTCCTCCAGGCCCTTGAGCGCCTGGTCCAGCAGCGCCTTGCGGCCCGCCAGCTCACGGCCGAGCTTGTCCGCCTTGGCGGTGTTGCCGGCGGCCGTGGCGGCGTCGATCTGCTTCTGGAGTTTGTCGACGGCGTCCTGGAGCTGACCGGTCAGCCCCGCGGCGCGCGCCCGCGCCTCGGGGTTGGTCCGCCGCCACTCGGTCTCCTCGGCGTCCTGGATGGCCCGCTCGACGGCGTGCATCCGGCCCTCGATCTTGGGGCGGGCGTCCCGCGGGACGTGGCCGATGGCCTCCCACCGCTCGTTGATCGCCCGGAACGCGGCCCGGGCCGCCTTCAGGTCGGTGACCGGGAGCAGCTTCTCCGCCTCGACGGCCAGCTCCTCCTTGCGGGTCAGGTTCTCCCGCTGCTCGGCGTCGCGCTCGGCGAAGACCTCGCCGCGGGCCTGGAAGAAGACGTCCTGGGCGCCGCGGAAGCGGTTCCACAGGTCGTCCTCGTGCTCGCGCTGGGCCCGGCCGGCGGCCTTCCACTCCTGCATCAGGTCGCGGTAGCGGGCGGCGGTGCCGCCCCAGTCCGTGGAGCCGGACAGCGCCTCGGCCTCGGCGACCAGCCGCTCCTTGGCCTTCCGGGACTCCTCGCGCTGGGCGTCCAGCGAGGCGAAGTGCGCCTTGCGGCGCTTGGAGAACGCCGAGCGGGCGTGCGAGAAGCGGTGCCACAGCTCGTCGTCGGACTTGCGGTCCAGCCGGGGCAGCCCCTTCCAGGTGTCCACCAGCGCCCGCAGCCGCTCGCCGGCCGCCCGCCACTGCTCGCTGGCCGCCAGCTCCTCGGCCTCGACGACCAGCTTCTCCTTGGCGTGCCGGGCCTCGTCGGTCTGCTTGGCCTTCACCGCGCGACGCTCCTCGCGCCGCGCCTCGACCGTGCTGACCAGTCCGTCCAGCCGCTTCTTCAGCGTTTCCAGATCGCCCACCGCGTGGTGCTCGTCGACCTGCACGCGCAGGTGGTCGATGGCGGTCTGGGCGTCCTTCGCCGAGAGATCGGTGGTCTTGACCCGCCGTTCCAGGAGGTCGATCTCCACGACCAGGCCCTCATACTTGCGCTCGAAGTAGGCAAGGGCCTCTTCGGGAGTGCCCGCCTGCCACGATCCGACGACCTGCTCGCCGTCGGCGGTACGCACGTACACGGTCCCCGTCTCATCGACGCGGCCCCATGGGTCGCTGCTCACAGCGCCTCCTCCAATGATGCCGGCGCGGGCCTGTGGCCCCCCGGCATCGTCCACAGTTTCTGTCCGGTGGGGCAGCGCCCCGACCGGTCCGACGGGCTGAATTGCGGTGAGGGTGGCAGGCCGTCGGAGCAGGCACCCTTCACAACGCCAATCTAGGCGACCGGCGGTCGGCTGTCCGCATCCAGCACGACCGAAATTCCCGTCGGGGGCGGACGGTGCCCGCCCCCGCGCCGGCCCCCGGCGGTCAGGTCTTCCTGATTGCCGCCTTGTTGATGACGACCGTGGCGTTGGGCGCGGTGTTGCCGGTCGCCGGATCGGGGTGCGAACCGGCCTCGGCGATCTTCTTCAGGACGTCCATGCCGCCGGTGATCCGGCCGAACGGCGTGTAGTTCGGGGGCAGCTGGCTGTCCTGGTAGACGAGGAAGAACTGACTGCCGCCGGTGTTGCGGGTCTTGGGGTCCTTGCCGTTGTAGCGGTTGGCCATGGCGATGGTGCCCGCCGGATAGACGTTGCCCTTGATCCGGGGGGCCTTGAGGTTCTCGTCGGGGATCGTGTAGCCGGGCGTGCCCTGGCCGGTGCCCTTCGGGTCGCCGCACTGCAGGACGTAGATCCCGGTGTCGACGAGGCGGTGGCAGCGGCTGTGGTCGAAGTAGCCCTGGTCGGCCAGGAAGGCGAAGGAGTTGACGGTGTGCGGGGCCTTGTCCGCGTCCATCGTGAACGTGATCCGGCCGCAGGTGGTGGCCAGCTCGGCGGTGTACGAGGCCGAGGTGTCGAGCGCCATCGCCGGCTCCTTGGGCCAGGTCTTCTTCGACGGCGTGCCCTTGGCGGGTCGGGCGCACGGGTCGGCGGTCGCGGACGGCGCCGGGGCGGCGTCGTCGGCGGAGTCCCGGCCCCCGGTCAGCGCGGTGGAGGCGTATGCGGTGAGGCCGGCGGCCAGCGCGACGGCCACGACGCCCGCGACGACCACGTTGCGGTGCTTGCTCCGTCGTACGTTCTCGGTCCGCCGCTGCTGCTGGCGCGCGTACTTCTGCCGGGCGAGCTGGCGCCGCCGCTGGTCCTTGCTGGCCACCGGTCGTCTCCTTGTCCTGAAGTGTCGATCGCTGCCGTCTGCCGTGGGCGTACCGTATACGGGTTCGCCCTGCTGGGAGTCCCGCCGGTAGGCTCTGGAGCTGCCGAGATGTTCCGGGCGCGGTCCCGCAGGCCCGCCCCCGCCGATCTTTAAGGACGAACGTGCTGATTGCCGGGTTCCCCGCCGGGGCCTGGGGGACCAACTGCTATCTGGTCGCCCCCGCCGCCGGTGAGGAGTGCGTGATCATCGACCCGGGCCACCAGGCGGCCCCCGGCGTCGAGGACGCGCTCAGGAAGCATCGGCTCAAGCCCGTCGCCGTCATCCTCACCCACGGCCATATCGACCACGTCGCGTCGGTCGTCCCGGTGTGCGGTGCGCACGACGTCCCCGCCTGGATCCACCCCGAGGACCGCTACATGATGAGCGACCCGGAGAAGGCCCTGGGCCGCTCCATCGGGCAGCAGCTCATGGGCGAGCTGACCGTGGGGGAGCCGGACGACGTCAAGGAGCTGGCCGATGGCAGCGCCCTGGAACTGGCCGGGATGGAGTTCTCGGTCGCCCACGCACCGGGCCATACCAAGGGGTCGGTGACCTTCCGGATGCCCGAACAGGCCGACGTCCCGCCGGTCTTCTTCTCGGGCGACCTGCTGTTCGCCGGCTCCATCGGACGCACCGATCTGCCGGGCGGCGACCACACCGAGATCCTCCGGTCGCTGGAGCGCGTATGCCTCCCGCTGGACGACTCGACCGTGGTCCTCTCCGGCCACGGCCCCCAGACCACCATCGGCCACGAGCGCGCCACCAACCCCTTCCTCCGGCAGGTGGCCGCCGGCCTCGGAGACGGCGTTCAGACCGCCGCTCCGCGACGAGGAATGTGACGAGAACCTTCCGTGAGCACCTTTCAGGCACCCAAGGGCACCTACGACCTGATCCCGCCGAACTCCGCGACGTACCTCGCGGTGCGCGAGGCGATCGCCGCACCGCTGAGGACCTCCGGGTACGGCTACATCGAGACGCCCGGCTTCGAGAACGTCGAGCTGTTCGCCCGCGGTGTCGGTGAGTCCACCGACATCGTCAGCAAGGAGATGTACGCCTTCGAGACCAAGGGCGGCGACCGGCTCGCGCTGCGCCCGGAGGGCACCGCCTCCGTGCTGCGCGCCGCGCTGGAGGCCAACCTCCACAAGGGCGGCAACCTCCCCGTCAAGCTCTGGTACTCCGGCTCGTACTACCGCTACGAGCGTCCGCAGAAGGGCCGCTACCGGCACTTCTCGCAGGTCGGTGCCGAGGCGATCGGCGCCGAGGACCCGGCCCTGGACGCCGAGTTGATCATCCTGGCGCACCAGGCGTACCGCTCGCTGGGGCTGCGCGACTTCCGGATCCTGCTCAACTCGCTCGGTGACAAGGAGTGCCGCCCCGTCTACCGCGCCGCGCTCCAGGAGTTCCTGCGCGGGCTGGAGTTGGACGAGGACACCCGCCGCCGGATCGAGATCAACCCGCTGCGGGTCCTGGACGACAAGCGCGAGTCGGTCCAGGAGCAGCTGATCGGCGCGCCGATGCTGCGCGACTACCTCTGCGAGGCGTGCAAGACCTACCACGAGCAGGTGCGCGAGCTGCTGACCGCGGCGGGCGTGGCCTTCGAGGACGACCCGAAGCTGGTCCGCGGTCTGGACTACTACACCCGCACCACCTTCGAGTTCGTCCACGACGGCCTGGGCTCGCAGTCCGCGGTGGGCGGCGGCGGCCGCTACGACGGCCTGTCGGAGATGATCGGCGGCCCCGCGCTGCCGTCCGTCGGCTGGGCGCTGGGCGTCGACCGCACGGTGCTGGCCCTGGAGGCCGAGGGCATCTCCCTCGACGTCCCGGCCGCCACCGCCGTCTACGCGGTGCCGCTCGGGGAGGAGGCCCGCCGGGTGCTGTTCGGGAAGGTCTCCGAGCTGCGTCTGGCCGGTGTCGCGACGGACTTCGCGTTCGGCGGCAAGGGCCTGAAGAACGCCATGAAGTCCGCCAACCGCTCCGGTGCGCGGCTGGCGCTGGTGGCCGGCGAGCGGGACCTGGCCGAGGGCGTGGTCCAGCTGAAGAACCTGCAGAGCGGCGAGCAGACCGCGGTCGCGCTGGACGCGGTGGTCGAGGAAGTGCAGCGGACGCTCGGCTGAGCCCGGGACACGCGGACTTCGAGGGCCCGGACGGCAGCGTGCCGTCCGGGCCCTCGCGTCAACGCCGGGGCCGCGGAATCACCCCGTATCCGCGCTCGGCACCCCGGGTTCACAGGGAGGTGCGGCACAATGAGGACGCGGCCGGGTCCGCCGGCCGCGCCTCCTTCCCCACGGGACCGACGGAACGGCCATATGACGACGACAGCGCTTGACGACGTGTCCACCGACGACGACCGCGCGAGCGCCGCGGAGACCACCGGCTCGGGTCGTGCCTTCGCCCTGCTCCTGGTGATCACCGGCGTGCTCGGTGGGCTGGCTGCCTGGATCATCACCCTGGACAAGTTCGAGCTGTTGAAGGACCCGAACTTCAAGCCGGCGTGCAGCTTCAACCCGATCATCTCCTGCGGCAGCGTCATGCAGAGCCAGCAGGCGGAGGTCTTCGGCTTCCCCAACCCGATGGCCGGTCTGGTCGGCTTCGGCGTCGTCATCGCGGTCGGGATGGCGCTGCTGGCGGGGGCCCGCTTCCGCCGCTGGTACTGGCTCGGTCTCAACGTGGGCACCCTGCTGGCCTCGGTCTTCTGCATGTGGCTGATGTCCCAGACGCTGTACTCCATCAACGCGCTGTGCCTGTGGTGCACGTTGACCTGGTGCGTCACCATCCTGATGTTCTGGTACACCACCGTGCACAACCTCAAGCACGGCATCCTCCCGGCGCCCGGGGGGCTGCGGAACGCGCTGGTGGAGTTCCACTGGGTGGTCCCGGTGCTCTGGTACGGCGTGATCGGGCTGCTGATCCTGACCCGCTGGTGGTCGTACTGGAGCAGCCTGGTCTGAGTCCTCCGGGAGCCGTCCCGGATCCGTCCGTAAGCCTTCTCGCCCCGGCCGCCGCACCTGGCGGCCGGGGCGTTGTCAGTGGTGTGGCTTAGGCTCCTTAAGCGTGGAGCCCGACCTGTTCACCGCCGCCGCGGAAGACCGTCAGGAGAAGGACCCCGCGGGGTCGCCTCTCGCCGTACGCATGCGCCCGCGCACCCTCGACGAAGTCGTCGGGCAGCAGCATCTGCTCAAGCCCGGTTCGCCGTTGCGGCGGCTGGTGGGGGAGGGCAACGGGGGGCCGGCGGGGCCGTCTTCGGTGTTCCTGTGGGGGCCGCCCGGCATCGGCAAGACGACGCTCGCGTACGTCGTGAGCCAGGCGACCAACAAGCGCTTCGTCGAGCTCTCCGCGATCACGGCCGGGGTCAAGGAGGTCCGCGCGGTCATCGACGGTGCCCGCCGCGCCTCGGGCGGCTACGGCAAGGACACCGTCCTCTTCCTCGACGAGATCCACCGCTTCAGCAAGGCCCAGCAGGACTCCCTGCTGCCCGCGGTGGAGAACCGCTGGGTGACGCTGATCGCCGCCACGACGGAGAACCCGTACTTCTCGGTGATCTCCCCGCTGCTCTCCCGCTCCCTGCTGCTGACCCTCGAACCGCTCACCGACGACGATCTGCGGGCCCTGCTGCATCGTGCGTTGACCGATCACCGCGGGCTCGGCGGGGCGGTCACCCTGCCCGAGGACACCGAGGCGCATCTGCTGCGGATCGCCGGTGGCGACGCCCGGCGGGCGCTGACGGCCCTGGAGGCGGGCGCCGGGTCCGCGCTGGCCAGGGGGGATCAGGAGATCACCCTCCAGACGCTGGAGGAGGCGGTCGACCGTGCGGCGGTGAAGTACGACCGGGCCGGCGACCAGCACTACGACGTCGCCAGCGCGCTGATCAAGTCGATCCGCGGCTCCGACGTGGACGCCGCGCTGCACTATCTGGCGCGGATGATCGAGGCGGGGGAGGACCCGCGGTTCATCGCCCGTCGGCTGATGATCTCGGCCAGTGAGGACATCGGTCTGGCCGATCCGTCGGCGTTGCAGACGGCGGTGGCGGCGGCCCAGGCGGTGGCGCTGATCGGCTTCCCGGAGGCCCGGATCACGCTGGGCCAGGCCACCATCGCGCTCGCGCTGGCGCCGAAGTCCAATGCCGCCTATCTGGCGATAGACGCGGCGCTGGCGGACGTCAGGGCCGGCAAGGCCGGGCCGGTCCCCGCGCATCTGCGCGACAGTCACTACCAGGGCGCCCAGAAGCTCGGCCACGGCAAGGGCTACCAGTACCCGCACGATCTGCCCGGCGGCATCGCGGCCCAGCAGTACGCCCCGGACGCGGTGCACGGCACGCGCTACTACGCCCCCACCCGGCACGGCGCCGAGGCGCGCTATGCCGATGTCACCGAGCGGGTCCGGGCCCGGCTGCGCGGGGAGAAGGGCGACTGACGGGGGCGGCCGGCGCCGCGACGCCGGTCAGCTCGCCGCGGCCTCGAAGAGGGTGTGCATCGCCCGGCGCAGCTCGGCGATGTCCCGGACCGGCTCGGGGAAGTCGAAGCGGGCGTCGAAGGACCGCTGAGCACCGTCGGTGCCGCCGGCTCCCGGGGTGCGGCCCGCGGCGCCCTGAACGAAGCGGACCCGCAGCCCGAAGCGGTCCAGGCCGACCGGTACGGCGCTCTCGCGCACTCCGCAGACCTCGCCGCCGCGCTCGCCGAGCAGTGTGCACAGCCCGCGGACCTGCGCGGAGTGGGCCGAGTGCAGGTGCTGGAGCAGCTCCGCCTCGTGTTCGATCAGCGGGTCGGGTGCGGCGGCGGCGAATGCGTCGGGCTCGCACTGCTCCGCGCCCCACAGGTCGTCCACCGCGGCCTCGCCCACCTCCAGGCGCAGCAGCATCCAGGCGGGACGCCCGTAGTGGCCCGGGTCCGGGTCCGGGGCCAGTGCCTCGCCGATGCCCAGCAGTTCGCCGACCGGGTGCCGCTCGGCGAGCAGCATGGCGGCGCGGGCGCGCTGGTCGTTGCGCACGGGGGTGAGCCAGCCGGCGATCCAGGCGCGGCCGCGGATCCGGTGGGGCACCGAGACCGGGGCGACGTCCGTGATCTCCATCACGGCGGCGAGATCGTCGTCCTGGGCGTGCGCGGCCGCCCGGGCGGCCGCGGAGTCGCCGGGGACCAGCAACAGCACGTCTCCCTCGGGTGTCGCGGTCCGGCAGACGGGCGCGGCGAGGCCGGTCACGTCGGAATCCTCGATTCCGGGGATGCTCAGTGACGCCATACCATGGGATTCGACGAGAGTTCGTACGCGCTCAGCCGCCGAGGGCCGCTGGGCGTCTTCCACGGGACGCGGCTGACCCGTCCCGGTGCGGTCCGCGCCGGGCAGGTGGATCCCAGGTCGAAACATGCGTTCTCCTCGCGCTAAGGTAAGCCTCACCTAACTTACATGGAGGAACGTTCCACGTGAACCAGTCGCGTCCCAAGGTCAAGAAGTCCCGTGCGCTCGGCATCGCGCTGACGCCGAAGGCCGTCAAGTACTTCGAGGCCCGTCCCTACCCGCCCGGCGAGCACGGCCGGGGCCGCAAGCAGACCAGTGACTACAAGGTCCGTCTGCTGGAGAAGCAGCGTCTGCGCGCTCAGTACGACATCAGCGAGCGCCAGATGGTCCGTGCCTACGACCGCGCTCGGAAGGTCGAGGGCAAGACGGGCGAGGCCCTGATCGTCGAGCTTGAGCGCCGTCTGGACGCGCTCGTCCTGCGTTCGGGCCTGGCCCGGACGATCTACCAGGCCCGCCAGATGGTGGTCCACGGCCACATCTCGGTCAACGACCGCAAGGTCGACAAGCCGTCCTTCCGCGTCCGCCCCGGCGACGTGGTGATGGTCCGCGAGCGCAGCCGTGACAAGCACCCCTTCCAGGTGGCCCGCGAGGGTGGCTACGCCCCCGACGGCGAGACCCCGCGCTACCTGGAGGTCAACCTCCAGGCCCTGGCGTTCCGCCTGGACCGGGACCCCAACCGCAAGGAGATCCCGGTGATCTGCGACGAGCAGCTCGTCGTCGAGTACTACGCCCGCTGATCCACTCGGCCGGCACACCGCTGCTCAGCCCGCCGTCTCCCCGCCGCTCGCGGACGGGGAGGCGGCGGGCTGCTGCGTGCGGGGCGCTGCGGTCCGGCCAACTCCCCGGCCGCGGCCGGGAGTTCGTCGGCCGGCGGCCCCGGTTCCCGGGCGGGCGCACCAGGCCGGCCCCCGGTGAACTGCCCGGCGGAAACCGGCAGTCGCGCCCGCGGCGGCCGCTTCGCAAGAGCGCGTGCCCCGCGCGGAAACGGAGCGCACGCGAAGCGATACGGACCGTACGATCCCCCCTCCCGGCGCCCCGCGTCGGAGCGGTAGCGCGGTACGGGCGGACAGCCGCGGCGCGATAAGGTCAAGGTTGCCGTTCGAGCAGGACGAGCCAGACCAGAGCAGACCAGTCGGAGTGTGGTGCCAGCGTGTCCGGTGGAGAGGTGGCCGGGATCCTCGTGGCCGTCTTCTGGGCGATCCTCGTGTCGTTCCTCGCCCTCGTACTGGTGAGGTTGGCGCAGACCCTCAAGGCGACCACCAAGATGGTGAGCCAGGTGTCCGAGCAGGCCGTTCCGCTGCTCGCGGACGCGTCCGAGACCGTCCGCTCCGCGCACACCCAACTCGCCCGCGTCGACGCCATCGCCGCCGACGTCCAGGAGGTCACCGCCAACGCCTCGGCGCTCTCCTCGACCGTCTCCTCCGCCTTCGGCGGCCCGCTGGTCAAGGTGGCCGCGTTCGGCTACGGCGTACGGCGCGCGATCGGCAAGAAGGGCCTGCCCGAGCCGGACCGCACCGTCATCGTCGGCCGCACCCTGCCCGGCGCCCGCCGCGGCGCGCGCCGCTCCCGTCGCTCCAAGGACTGATCACCGCGATGTTCCGCCGCGCATTCTGGTTCACCACCGGCGCCGCCGCCGGGGTGTGGGCCACCAACAAGGTCCACCAAAAGCTGCGCAAGCTGCAGCCCGACAGCCTCGCCGCGCAGGCCGCGGACAAGGCCGTCGAGACCGGACACCGGCTGCGCCAATTTGCATTGGACGTACGGGCCGGAATGGCGGACCGTGAAGAGCAACTGCACGACGCCCTCGGACTGGCCCAGCCCGCCGAGGTGCGCGAGCTGCCCGCCCCGCGCCGTGCGGTGCGGGGCACGTCGTACCGAACCACGAGAACCCCCGGCCTGACCGGACCGACCGGAAATGAGGACCACTGATGGAGTCGGCTGAAATCCGCCGCCGCTGGCTGCGCTTCTTCGAAGAGCGCGGGCACACCGTCGTGCCGTCGGCGTCGCTGATCGCGGACGACCCGACGCTGCTCCTGGTCCCGGCGGGCATGGTCCCCTTCAAGCCGTACTTCCTCGGCGAGGTCAAGCCCCCCTTCAAGACCGCCACCAGCGTCCAGAAGTGCGTCCGCACGCCGGACATCGAAGAGGTCGGCAAGACCACCCGGCACGGCACGTTCTTCCAGATGTGCGGCAACTTCTCCTTCGGCGACTACTTCAAGGAAGGCGCGATCAAGTACGCCTGGGAGCTGCTGACGACTCCCGTGGCGGAGGGCGGCTACGGCCTGGAGCCCGAGAAGCTCTGGGTCACCGTCTACCTGGACGACGACGAGGCCGAGCGCATCTGGCACGAGGTCGTCGGTGTGCCCAAGGAGCGCATCCAGCGCCTGGGCAAGAAGGAGAACTACTGGTCCATGGGCGTCCCGGGCCCCTGCGGCCCGTGCTCGGAGATCAACTACGACCGGGGTCCTGAGTTCGGCGTCGAGGGCGGCCCGGCCGTCAACGACGAGCGCTACGTGGAGATCTGGAACCTGGTCTTCATGCAGTACGAGCGCGGTGCGGGCCTCGGCAAGGAGGACTTCGAGATCCTCGGCGAGCTGCCGTCGAAGAACATCGACACCGGCCTCGGCCTGGAACGCCTCGCCATGATCCTGCAGGGCGTGCACAACATGTACGAGACCGACACCCTCCGGGTGGTCATCGACAAGGCCGGTGAGCTCACCGGCGTCCGCTACGGCGCCGCCCACGACTCCGACGTCTCGCTGCGCGTGGTCGCCGACCACATGCGCACCTCGACGATGCTCATCGGCGACGGCGTCACCCCCGGCAACGAGGGCCGCGGCTACGTGCTGCGCCGCATCATGCGCCGGGCCATCCGCAACATGCGGCTGCTCGGCGCCACCGGCCTGGTCGTCGGCGAGCTGCTCGACGTGGTCATCCGGACGATGGGGCAGCAGTACCCGGAGCTCCTCCAGGACCGCAAGCGGATCGAGACGGTCGCCCTCGCCGAGGAGGCCGCCTTCCTCAAGACCCTCAAGGCCGGCACCAACATCCTCGACGGCGCCGTCACCGAGACCAAGGCCGCCGGCGGCAAGGTGCTCCCCGGCGACAAGGCGTTCCTGCTCCACGACACCTGGGGCTTCCCGATCGACCTCACCCTCGAAATGGCCGCCGAGCAGGGCCTGTCGGTGGACGAGGACGGTTTCCGCCGCCTGATGAAGGAGCAGCGGGAGCGCGCCAAGGCCGACGCCCAGGCCAAGAAGCACGGCCATGCCGACATGTCGGCCTACCGTGAGATCGCCGACGCCGCCGGCTCCTCGGTCTTCACCGGCTATACCGACACCGAGGGCGAGTCCACCGTCGCCGGCCTCGTGGTCAACGGCGTCTCGGCCCCGGCCGCCCACGAGGGCGACGAGGTCGAGGTCGTGCTGGACCGCACGCCGTTCTACGCCGAGGGCGGCGGCCAGCTCGCCGACAGCGGCCGCATCAAGCTGGACAACGGCGCCGTCGTCGAGGTGCGCGACGTCCAGCAGCCGGTGCCCGGCGTCACCGTCCACAAGGGCGTGGTGCAGGTCGGCGAGGTGGTGCTCGGCTCCGCCGCGTACGCCGTCATCGACGTCCAGCGCCGCCGGGCCATCGCCCGTGCCCACAGCGCCACCCACCTCACCCACCAGGCGCTGCGCGACGCGCTGGGCCCGACGGCCGCCCAGGCCGGTTCGGAGAACTCCCCGGGCCGCTTCCGCTTCGACTTCGGCTCGCCGACCGCCGTGCCCGGCTCGGTCCTCACCGACGTCGAGCAGAAGATCAACGACGTGCTGTCGCGTGAACTCGACGTGCACGCCGAGGTCATGAGCATGGACGACGCCAAGAAGCAGGGCGCCATCGCCGAGTTCGGCGAGAAGTACGGCGAGCGGGTCCGCGTGGTCACCATCGGCGACTTCTCCAAGGAGCTGTGCGGCGGCACGCACGTCCACAACACCGCCCAGCTGGGCCTGGTGAAGCTGCTCGGCGAGTCCTCCATCGGCTCCGGCGTGCGCCGCGTCGAGGCCCTGGTCGGCGTCGACGCCTACCGCTTCCTGGCCCGTGAGCACACCGTCGTCTCGCAGCTCACCGAGCTGGTCAAGGGGCGTCCGGAGGAGCTGCCGGAGAAGATCTCCGGTGTCCTGGCCAAGCTGAAGGACGCCGAGAAGGAGATCGAGAAGTTCCGCGCGGAGAAGGTGCTCCAGGCCGCGGCCGGCCTCGCCGAGGGCGCCAAGGACGTCCGCGGGGTGGCGCTGGTCGCCGCCCGGGTCCAGGACGGCACCTCCGCCGACGACCTGCGCAAGCTGGTCCTCGACGTGCGCGGCCGGATCCAGGGCGACCGCGCCGTGGTCGTGGCCCTCTTCACCGTGGCGGGCGGGCGTCCGCTGACCGTCATCGCCACCAACGAGGCCGCCCGCGAGCGCGGCATCAAGGCCGGTGATCTGGTCCGCACCGCCGCCAAGACGCTCGGCGGTGGCGGCGGCGGCAAGCCGGACGTCGCCCAGGGCGGTGGCCAGAACGCCGCCGCGGTGCCCGAGGCCATCGGTGCCGTCGAGCACCTCGTGGCCGAGGCGGCCTGACGGCCGTGAGCGAGATGCGACGCGGTCGCCGCATCGCCGTGGATGTCGGGGACGCCCGGATCGGGGTCGCCTCGTGCGACCCCGACGGGGTCCTCGCCACCCCCGTCGAGACCGTGCCGGGACGCGACGTCCCGGCCGCGCACCGGCGGCTCAAGGCGATCGTCGAGGAGTACGAGCCGCTTGAGGTCGTGGTCGGCCTGCCCCGCTCCCTCAGTGGGGGAGAGGGGCCGGCCGCGGCCAAAGTCCGGGCGTTCGCCCGGGAGTTGGCGCAGAACATCGCCCCCGTCGGGGTCCGGCTGGTCGACGAGCGGATGTCGACGGTCACCGCCACCCACGGGCTGCGGGCCTCCGGTGTCCGCAGCAAGAAGGGCCGCTCGGTGGTCGACCAGGCCGCCGCGGTGGTCATCCTGCAGAGCGCGCTGGAGACCGAACGCACCTCCGGGCGGCCGCCCGGGGAGAGCGTCGAGGTGGTCCTCTGATCGCGGTACGGTAACGTTCCGCGCGTTGTGGCGGCGGTTCGAACAGCCGCGCGTGCAAGCAGAGGCGGATCAGCACCGCAGGCGCTGCCCGGATGGCGCGCCCCGCCTCTCGTCTCTAGGGGATCGATGACCGAGTATGGCCGGGGCTACGGCTCCGAACCGTGGCATCCCGACGACCCGCTCTACGGAGACCGGGACCCGTACGGACGCCGGGAGCAGCAGCCGCAGTGGACCGGGCAGCAGTCCGGCGGGTATCCCCAACAGCAGTACCCCCAGCAGCCGTACCCGGCGGGCCACGGCGGCTGGGAGGGCGCACCGCCGCAGGACGGCCGGCCGGCGTACGACCCGTACGGGCAGCAGCAGCCGGCCGATCCGTACCTCCAGCCGGGCCAGGGCTACCCCGACCCGCACCACCAGGCCGGCCCGCACTACGCCGGGCAGGAGCACTACGGGAGTCAGGACGGCTACGGGTACCAGGAGGGCCCGCAGTTGTCCGCCCCGCAGCACGGGATGCCCGGGGCACCCGATCCGCACCAGCCGTACGAGCAGGTGCCGCCGCACGGACCGGGCGGCTACCCGGAGGGGCCCGGCCCGCAGCAGCACCCGCAGGCCGGGCCTTCGTACGAGGACCCGGCGACGGCCGGGGACGACTGGCGGGCGGCGCCGGACGCCGATGAGCCCGCGCCCCGGCGCGCGCCGGGCCGGGAGAACTCGTTCTTCGCCGACGACGAGGACGACGCCGACGGCTATGGCGAGGACGAGGACGGCCGGTCCGGCCGCGACCGCCGGGGCCGGAAGGACAAGAAGAACAAGAAGAACAAGCGGCGCAGCGGTACCGCCTGTCTGGTCGTGACGCTGGTCTTCGCCGGTGCGGTCGGTACCGTCGGCTACTTCGGCTACGACTTCTTCATGCGCCACTTCGGTTCGTCGCCCGACTACGAGGGCCAGGGCAGCGGCGATGTCCAGGTGGAGATCCCGGGCGGTGTGCCGCTCTCCGAGATGGGCACGATCCTCGCCCACAACGGCGTGATCAAGAGCGCGGGTGCGTTCACCGAGGCGGCCGCCGAGAACAAGCAGGCGAGGACCCTCCAGCCCGGCGCGTACACCCTGCGCAAGCAGATGTCGGCGGCGGCCGCCATCGAGCTGATGCTGGATCCCAAGAGCCGCAACGGCCTGACGATCCGGGAGGGCCTGCGGGCCAGCGCGGTCTACGACATGATCGACAAAAAGCTCAAGCTCACGTCGGGCACCACCAAGGACATCGCGCACAACCAGGCGAAGAGTCTGGGGCTGCCCTCCTGGGCCGACGACTCCTCGAAGATCAAGGACCCGCTGGAGGGCTTCCTCTACCCGTCCACGTACAGCGTCGGCGACCACGCCAAACCGGCCGACGTGCTCCGGGAGATGGTCTCGCGGGCCGACCAGGAATACCAGAAGTACGATCTCGAAACGAACGCCAAGAAATTCCATCTGGATTCTCCGCTCCAGCTCGTCACCGTCGCCAGCCTCACCCAGGCCGAGGGCATGACGCACGATGACTTCCGGAAGATGGCCGCGGTCGTCTACAACCGGTTGGCGCCGACGAATGTGGACACCAACCAGAAGCTGGAATTCGACTCGACGTTCAACTACCTCAAGAACCAGAGCAAGATCGATATCAGTACGCACGAGATCCGGCACTTCGACGATCCGTACAACACGTACTTCTACAAGGGATTGCCGCCCGGCCCGATCGGAAACCCCGGTGCGGACGCGCTGAAGGCGACGATCAATCCGGACGATTCTCAGAAGTGGCTCTACTTCATCTCGATCGACGGTAAGAAGACGGACTTCACCACCAACCTCAAGGACCACGAGAAGCTCGTCCAGGAATTCAACAAGCGGCAGCAAGAGAAGAAGCAGAACGGGAACTGAAGGCAAGTCCGTGTCCGACACCAAGAAGGCGGCGGTCCTCGGATCGCCCATCGCGCACTCCCTCTCGCCGGTCCTGCACCGCGCCGCCTATGACGAACTCGGGCTCACCGGCTGGGAGTACGGCCGCCACGAGGTCGACGAGGCCGCCCTCCCCGCGTTCCTGGAGAAGCTCGGCCCCGAGTGGGCCGGCCTGTCGCTGACCATGCCGCTCAAGCGCGCGGTGATCCCGCTGCTGGACGAGATCAGCCCGACCGCGGCCTCGGTCGAGGCGGTCAACACCGTCGTGTTCACCCCCGACGGACGCCGGCGCGGCGACAACACCGACATCCCCGGCATGCTCGCCGCGCTGCGCGAGCGCGGCGTCGAGCGGGTCGAGCGGGCCGCGGTCCTGGGCGCCGGCGCCACCGCCTCCTCGGCGCTGGCCGCGCTCTCCCGGATCTGCACCGGCGAGGTCACCGCGTATGTGCGCAGCGCCGCCCGCGCCGAGGAGATGCGCGGCTGGGGCGAACGGCTCGGCGTCCCGGTCCGCACCGCCCCCTGGGACGACGCCGCCGCGGCCCTCGACGCGCCGCTGGTCATCGCCACCACCCCGGCGGGCAGCACCGACCGCCTCGCCGCCGCCGTCCCCGCGCGGCCCGGCACCCTCTTCGACGTGCTCTACGAGCCCTGGCCGACCGCCCTGGCCGCCGCCTGGGCCGACCGCGGCGGTGCCGTCGTCGGCGGCCTGGACCTTCTGGTCCACCAGGCCGTCCTCCAGGTCGAGCAGATGACCGGCCGGGCGCCGGCGCCGCTGGCCGCGATGCGCCGGGCCGGCGAGGCGGCGCTCGCCGCCCGCTGACCGGTCCGCGGCGGTCCGCACCCTGGACGGGGCGCCGCGCGGCCCCCGCGGCGTGGGAGGATCAGAGCAGATACGCGTATGCGCGCAAGATGAGCAGGACTGAGGAGCACCGTTGAGCAGGTTGCGCTGGCTGACGGCGGGGGAGTCGCACGGCCCCGCACTCGTGGCGACGCTGGAGGGCCTTCCCGCCGGCGTGCCGATCACCACGGAGATGGTGGCGGACGCCCTGGCCCGCCGCCGGCTCGGCTATGGCCGCGGTGCCCGGATGAAGTTCGAGCGCGACGAGGTCACCTTCCTCGGCGGCGTGCGGCACGGCCGGTCGCTGGGCTCTCCCGTTGCGATCATGGTCGGCAACACCGAGTGGCCCAAGTGGGAGAAGGTGATGGCCGCCGACCCGGTGGACGAGGCCGAGCTCGCCGAACTGGCCCGCAACGCCCCGCTGACCCGCCCCCGCCCCGGCCACGCCGACCTGGCGGGCATGCAGAAGTACGGCTTCGACGAGGCCCGCCCGATCCTGGAGCGCGCCTCCGCCCGCGAGACCGCGGCCCGGGTCGCCCTGGGCACGGTCGCCCGCTCCTTCCTCAAGGAGACCGCCGGCATCGAGATCGTCTCGCACGTCGTGGAACTGGCCGCCGCCAAGGCGCCCTACGGGTCCTACCCCACCCCCGCCGACGTCGAGAAGCTGGACGCCGACCCGGTGCGCTGCCTGGACGCCGACGCGTCGAAGGCGATGGTCGCCGAGATCGACCAGGCCCACAAGGACGGCGACACGCTCGGCGGCGTCGTCGAGGTGCTGGCCTACGGCGTGCCGGTCGGCCTCGGTTCGCACGTCCACTGGGACCGCCGGCTGGACGCCCGGCTGGCCGCCGCCCTGATGGGCATCCAGGCCATCAAGGGCGTCGAGGTCGGCGACGGCTTCGACCTGGCGCGGGTGCCCGGCTCCAAGGCGCACGACGAGATCCTCGCCACCGACGAGGGCATCAAGCGCTCCTCCGGCCGCTCCGGCGGCACCGAGGGCGGCCTGACCACCGGTGAACTCCTGCGCGTCCGGGCCGCGATGAAGCCGATCGCCACCGTGCCGCGGGCCCTGGCGACGATCGACGTCGCCACCGGTGAGGCCGCCAAGGCGCACCACCAGCGCTCCGACGTCTGCGCGGTCCCGGCCGCCGGCATCGTCGCCGAGGCGATGGTGGCGCTGGTGCTGGCGGACGCGGTGGTGGAGAAGTTCGGCGGCGACAGCGTGCCGGAGACCCGGCGCAACGTCCGCAGCTTCCTCGACAACCTGGCGATCAAGTGACCGCGCCCGTCGTCGTGTTGGTCGGCCCGCCCGGCGCCGGCAAGTCCACCGTGGGTGAACTGCTGGCCGGGCGGCTGGGCGTCGGCTACCGCGACACCGACGCCGACATCGTCGGCACCGCCGGCAAGCCGATCGCCGAGATCTTCATCGAGGACGGCGAGCCGCACTTTCGCGCGCTGGAGCGGGAGGCGGTCCGCACCGCCCTCGACGCGCACGCCGGGGTGCTCTCCCTCGGCGGCGGCGCGATCATGGACGACGGCACCCGGAAGCTGCTGACCGGCCTGCCGGTGGTCTTCCTGGACGTCGAACTCGCCGACGCCGTCAAGCGGGTGGGCCTGGACGCCCCCCGCCCGCTGCTCGCGGTCAACCCGCGCAAGCAGTGGCGCGAGCTGATGGAGCGGCGCCGCCCGCTCTACACCGAGGTCGCGCGCGCCGTGATCGCCACCGGGGACCGCACCCCGCAGGAGGTCGCCGACGCGATCGTGCACGCTTTGGAGCTCGGACCGGCCGGGGCGGACCCCGCGGGCCGGACCGGCAGGGAGGAACAGGCATGACGGAGCACGCCACCCGGATCCACGTCGGCGGTACCGCCGGCACCGAGCCCTACGAGGTCCTCGTCGGGCGGCAGCTGCTGGGCGAACTCCCCGGTGTGATCGGGAGGGCCGCCAAGCGCGTCGCCGTGCTGCACCCGGAGGCGCTGGCCGCCACCGGCGAGGCGCTGCGCGAGGACCTGGCCGGCCAGGGCTACGAGGCGATCGCCATCCAGCTGCCCAACGCCGAGGAGGCCAAGACCGCCGAGGTCGCCGCCTACTGCTGGAAGGCGCTCGGCCAGACCGGCTTCACCCGCACCGACGTGATCGTCGGCGTGGGCGGCGGCGCCACCACCGACCTGGCCGGCTTCGTCGCCGCGACCTGGCTGCGCGGGGTGCGCTGGATCGCCGTCCCGACCACCGTGCTGGGCATGGTGGACGCCGCGGTCGGCGGCAAGACCGGGATCAACACCGCCGAGGGCAAGAACCTCGTCGGCGCCTTCCACCCGCCGGCCGCGGTGCTCTGCGATCTGGCCGCGCTCGACACCCTCCCGGTGCACGACTACGTCTCCGGGCTGGCCGAGGTCATCAAGGCCGGCTTCATCGCCGACCCGGTGATCCTGGACCTGATCGAGTCCGACCCGGAGGGCGCCAAGCGCCCCGACGGCCCGCACACCGCCGAGCTGATCGAGCGGGCGATCCGGGTCAAGGCCGAGGTGGTCTCCGCGGACCTCAAGGAGTCCGGGCTGCGGGAGATCCTCAACTACGGCCACACTCTCGCGCACGCCATCGAGAAGAACGAGCGCTACAACTGGCGGCACGGCGCCGCGGTCTCCGTCGGCATGGTCTTCGCCGCCGAACTCGGCCGGATCGCCGGCCGGTTGGACGACGCCACCGCCGACCGGCACCGCGCCGTCCTGGCCTCCGTCGGGCTGCCGCTGACCTACCGCGGCGACCAGTGGCCCAAGCTGCTGGAGACCATGAAGGTCGACAAGAAGTCCCGCGGCGACCGGCTCCGCTTCATCGTCCTGGACGGCCTGGCCAAGCCGGTCGTCCTGGAGAGCCCGGACCCGGCGATGCTGCTCGCCGCGCACGCGGAGATCGCCGCATGAGCGAGCGCGGCGCGGGAATCGTGGGAAGGTGCGCGCCCGGCGCTGGCCGGGCCGAGCGAAGCGGGGTTTCGGCATGAGCCGCAAGGTGCTGGTCCTCAACGGCCCCAACCTCGGCCGGCTGGGCTCCCGCGAGCCCGACGTCTACGGCGCCACCTCCTACGCCGGACTGGTCGCCGAGTGCGCCCGGCTCGGCAAGGAGCTGGGCTTCGAGGTCGAGGTGCGGGAGACCAACGACGAGGGCGAGCTGGTCCGCTGGCTGCACGAGGCCGCCGACGGCTCGCTGCCGGTCGTGATCAACCCCGGTGCGTTCACGCACTACTCGTACGCGATGCGGGACGCGGCGGCGCAGCGCACCGCCCCGCTGATCGAGGTGCACATCTCCAACCCCTACGCGCGCGAGGAGTTCCGCCACACCTCGGTCGTCGCGGCCGTCGCCAGCGGCACCGTCGCCGGTTTCGGTATCGGCTCCTACCGGCTCGCGCTGCGCGCCCTCGCAGAGGAACTGGACGGCTGACCACCGCGTTGTCCGGAGAGCCCCGCCCTCGGCCGTTCATCCGACGGACGCCGGGGGTAGGGAAGCCTCCTGGCAGCCGCCGGGGGAGTACGGTTCACCGCAGGGCCACCCGGCGGCGGGGCACCAACGGCCCGTGCCCGCCCCGCAGTTGCCGCCCCGGCGCACCGGGCCGCCCCGCCCGGTGCGCCGTCCCGCACCACGTCGACCGCACGAGACGGAGAGCCACCGGATGCAGTACGCAGTGGGGGCTCCGCTGCCACCGCCCCGCGGCCCGCTTCACACCCCCGGCGCCGGCATGACCGCGAACTGGACGCCCCACCCCGGCGGGCACCGTCCGCCCGCCGCACCGCACGCCCCCGCGGCCCCGCCGCCGCCCCCCAACCCCCCGGCGCCCGGCGCCCCCGGCCAGGGCTGGCACGCCCCCGCGCCCCACCAGGCCCCGCCCACCGCGCCGCCCCTGACCCCTCCTGCCGCACCGCCCCCGAACCCGCCCGCCCCGCACAGCGGGGACGTCACCGGCCACGTCCAGCTGCCCCCCGGCGCGCCCGTCCCGTTGCCCAGCCCGCCGCCCGGCAACGCCGCCCCGGACGCCGCGCACGCCGCCGTCGCGGTGCTGCTGATCGGCCCGGCCGGCGCCGGCAAGACCAGCGTCGCCCGGCACTGGGCCGACAGCCGCCGGGTGCCGACCGCGCACATCAGCCTGGACGACGTCCGCGAGTGGGTCCGCTCCGGCTTCGCCGACCCGCAGTCCGGCTGGAACGACAACTCCGAGGCCCAGTACCGCCTCGCCCGCCGCACCTGCGGCTTCGCCGCCCGCAACTTCCTCGCCAACGGCATCTCCTGCATCCTCGACGACGCCGTCTTCCCGGACCGCCCAGTCGTCGGCCTCGGCGGCTGGAAGCGCCATGTCGGCCCCGGTCTGCTGCCGATCGTGCTGCTCCCGGGCCTGGAGGTCGTCCTGGAGCGGAACGCCCGGCGCACCGGCAACCGCCGCCTCTCCGACGAGGAGGTGGCGCGGATCCACGGCCGGATGGCCGGCTGGTACGGCTCCGGCCTGCCGATCATCGACAACTCCCAGCACGACGTCGCCACCACCGTGCGGGCCCTCGACGAGGTTGTCGCCCGCGGCCTCGCCAGCCCGCCCAGCTGGTAGCCGCCCCCGTCCCCCGGGCGGCCGTCTCGACCGGCCGCCCAGGGAGAGCGGTCGTACGCTGGCGATATGTCCGAGTTGTACGCGGTCCGTCGCGCGCGGCTGCGCGATCGCGGAGCCGCGGCCGGAAACACCGCCGCACTGATCTCGCGCCCCGCCAACGTCCGTTACCTCGCCGGCTGCACCCCGCCCGGCGCGGCGCTGCTGCTGGGCCCCGTTGAGGACGTCCTGCTCTGCGGCCGCCCGCTGACCGGCGACCCCACCGAGGGGCACCCCGCCGACGACGTCCGGGTCTCGGTCCTGCCCGCCCGCGGCGGCGACCCCGCCGTGGCCGCCGCGGACCTGGCCGCCAGGGAGGGCGCGGAGATCCTCGCGGTGGAGGAGCACCACCTGACGGTCACCCGCCACCGGGCGATGGCCCAGGCCGCGCCCCGGATCCGGCTCGCCGACCTGGCCTGTGCCGTCGAGGCGCAGCGGCTGGTCAAGGACGACGACGAGATCGCCTGCCTGCGGATCGCCGCCGAGATCAGCGACCAGGCGCTGGGGGAGCTCCTGGAGTCGATCCTGGTCGGCCGCACCGAGCGGCACCTGGCGCTGGAGCTGGAGCGGCGCCTGGTCGATCACGGCGCGGACGGCCCGGCCTTCCCCACCTCCGTCGCCACCGGCCCGAACTCCGGCCGTGCCGGGCACCTGCCCACCGACCGCCGGGTCGAGGAGGGCGACTTCCTGACCGTCAACCTGGGCGCGAACTACCGCGGCTACCGCTGCGAGATCGGTCGGACCTTCGTCATCGGCACCACGCCGGCGGACTGGCAGATCGAGCTGTACGACCTGGTCTTCGCGGCCCAGAAGGCCGGCCGGGAGGCGCTGGCGCCGGGCGTGGAGTGCCACGAGGTGGACCGGATGGCGCGGCAGATCCTGGAGACCGCGGGCCATGGCGAGGGCCTCGGACCATGGACCGGGCACGGTGTCGGACTGGAAATCGACGAGGACCCTCAGTTGTCACCCGGCGCCATGGGTAAACTGGACGCTTGCGTGCCGGTCACCGTCGAGCCAGGGGTCCACATCCCGGGCCGTGGGGGTGTCCGAATCGACGACACCCTCGTCGTCCGCCCCGAGGCGGACGGCGGACCCGAGCTACTCACGATCACGACCAAGGAGCTGCTCGCCCTGTGAGCCATCCGGCTCGCAAGGGGCGGTTCCTCGGCATCCACCACCTGCAGTCCAGGAGATTCCGCAACCGTGGCTTCCACGAACGACCTCAAGAACGGCATGGTGCTCAAGCTCGAAGGCGGCCAGCTCTGGTCCGTCGTCGAGTTCCAGCACGTCAAGCCCGGTAAGGGCCCGGCCTTCGTCCGTACCAAGCTCAAGCACGTGCTCTCCGGCAAGGTGGTGGACAAGACCTTCAACGCCGGCACCAAGGTCGAGACGGCGACCGTCGACAAGCGCGGCATGCAGTTCTCGTACATGGACGGCGACTACTTCGTCTTCATGGACATGGACACCTACGACCAGCTGCACATCGACCGCAAGACCGTCGGTGACGCCGCCAACTTCCTGCTTGAGGGCTTCGAGGCCGTCGTCGCGCAGAACGAGGGCCAGGTCCTCTACGTCGAGCTGCCGGCCGCCGTCGAGCTGGTCATCAAGGAGACCGAGCCGGGCCTTCAGGGCGACCGCTCCACCGGTGGCACCAAGCCCGCCACGCTGGAGACCGGCTACGAGATCCAGGTCCCGCTCTTCATCACCACCGGTGAGAAGATCAAGGTCGACACCCGTACCGGCGACTACCTCGGCCGGGTGAACAGCTAACCGTGGCTGCCCGCACCAAGGCCCGTAAGCGCGCCTTCCAGATCCTCTTCGAGGCCGACCAGCGCGGTGCCGATGTGCAGTCCGTGCTCGCGGACTGGATGCGCCACGCCCGGACCGACCCGCGCCAGCCGCCGGTACACGAGTACACCCTGGAGCTGGTCGAGGGGTACGCGCAGCGCATCGCCCGCATCGACGAGCTGATCTCCACCTACTCGGTCGACTGGGACCTGGACCGGATGCCGGCGGCCGACCGCTCGATCCTCCGGCTCGGTGCCTACGAGCTGCTGTGGGTGGACGGCACCCCGGACGCGGTGGCGATCGACGAGGCCGTGCAGTTGGCCAAGGAGTTCTCCACGGACGACTCGCCGTCCTTCGTCAACGGCCTGCTGGCCCGGCTCAAGGAGCTGAAGCCGGGGCTGCGCCGCGAGGACGCGCGCTGAGTCGGCCGTACGGCCGGTGACCGGCTGACGATCCGAGGCACGACGACGGGCCCGGAGCGATGACCTTCATCGCTCCGGGCCCGTCGGCTGTCTGCGGCCTGCTCGCTCGCGCCGCGTCGTCCCGTTCCCGGGCGGGGGGCCTCCCGGAGAGGCTCCGTGAACGACGACCGCCGCCCCGGGCGGCCCGGAGCGGCGGTACGTTTCTGCGTGTGAAGCGCGGGGCTTGAGGGAGCGTCAGATCTCCTCGTGCTGCACGGCCCGACGGGCGTCGGCGTCCAGCACGCCCCAGCTGATCAGCTGCTCGGTGAGCACCGAGGGCGACTGGTCGTAGATCACCGCGAGGGTGCGCAGGTCGTCCTGACGGATCGAGAGGACCTTGCCGTTGTAGTCGCCGCGCTGGCTCTGGATGGTGGCGGCGTACCGCTGCAGCGGGCCGGCCTTCTCCTGCGGGACGTGGGCCAGGCGCTCCAGGTCCAGCACCAGCTTCGGCGGCGGCTCGGCGGCGCCGCCCGGCGTCGTGCCCGGCAGCAGTTCCTGCACCGGCACGCCGTAGAAGTCCGCCAGCTCGGCGAGGCGCTGTACGGTCACGGCGCGGTCGCCGCGCTCGTAGGACCCCACCACCACGGCCTTCCAACGGCCCTGGGACTTCTCCTCGACGCCATGGAGAGAGAGGCCCTGCTGGGTACGGATGGCGCGGAGCTTGGCCCCGAGCTGTTTAGCGTATTCGCTGGACATAAAGCTCCCCAGACGGCTATATCGACATGCGGCTTCGCCGCGTGGCTGGTAACTCACTGTGAGGTTACGCAGCGTAATCTGACTTCGTCAAGCCGAATGGGCCAGGGCATCACCCGTCAGGGGGGTGTGCAGGTCCTGGACAGCCTCCTGATAGCCTGAACCCCGTAATTTCGACGTCCTTTAAAGTCCGTCCCGTGAGGCGGAGAAGGAGGTCCGTTTCGTATGGACGCACACAGTTCCGACGCGAGTAGTCGCGTTCCTGCGCGGCCGGTGCTCGAAGGCCCGGACATCGCGCGGATGCTCACCCGTATCGCCCACGAAATCGTCGAGCGCGCCAAGGGCGCGGACGACGTGGTGCTGCTGGGAATCCCCACCCGCGGCGTCTTCCTCGCCCAGCGGCTGGCCGCCAAGCTCGAGGAGATCACCGGCCGCGCCATTCCGGTCGGCTCGCTCGACATCACGATGTACCGCGACGACCTGCGCCTGGGCCCGGCCCGCACGCTGGGTCGCACGGAGATCCCCGGCGACGGCATCGAGGGCCGGCTGGTCCTCCTCGTCGACGACGTCCTCTTCTCCGGGCGCACCATCCGGGCCGCCCTGGACGCCCTCGGCGACATCGGGCGCCCGCGCGCCGTGCAGCTGGCGGTCCTGGTCGACCGCGGCCACCGCGAGCTGCCGATCCGCGCCGACTACGTGGGCAAGAACCTCCCCACCTCGCTGCGGGAGGCCGTCAAGGTCCAGCTCACCGAGGAGGACGGCCGCGACGCCGTGCTGCTCGGCCTGCGCTCCACCACGCCCCGCACCGGCGTCGACGCCGCGTCCGCGGAAGCCGAGCGGGAAACCCCGGCCGGCGGGCGCTGACGCACACGCGCATACGGACCCGGTGACCCCGGGCCGCTAGCCATGCCCGCTCGACGGACATTCCCGTACACCTCCCTCACCCCCGGAGAAACCGGATGAAGCGCCACCTCATCTCGGCCGCCGATCTCACGCGGGACGACGCCGTGCTGATCCTCGACACCGCCGAGGAAATGGCCCGGGTCGCCGACCGGCCGATCAAGAAACTGCCCGCCCTGCGCGGACGCACCGTCTGCAACCTCTTCTTCGAGGACTCGACCCGGACCCGGATCTCGTTCGAGGCCGCCGAGAAGCGGCTCTCCGCGGACGTCATCAACTTCGCCGCCAAGGGCTCCAGCGTCTCCAAGGGCGAGTCCCTCAAGGACACCGCCCAGACTCTGGAGGCGATGGGCGTCGACGCCGTCGTCATCCGGCACAGCGCCTCCGGCGCCCCGTACCGGCTGGCCACCTCCGGCTGGATCGACGCCCCCGTCATCAACGCCGGCGACGGCACCCACCAGCACCCCACCCAGGCCCTGCTGGACGCCTTCACCATGCGGCGCCGGCTCGTCGGCCCGGACGCCGGGCTCGGCCAGGACCTCGCCGGCAAGCGCATCACCCTCGTCGGCGACGTGCTGCACAGCCGGGTGGCCCGCTCCAACGTCGACCTGCTGCACACCCTCGGCGCCGAGGTCACCCTCGTCGCGCCGCCCACGCTCGTCCCGGTCGGCGTCGAGACCTGGCCGTGCGAGGTCTCCTACGCCCTCGACGCGGTGCTCCCGAAGTCCGACGCCGTGATGCTGCTGCGGGTGCAGCGGGAGCGGATGAACGCGGCGTTCTTCCCGACCGAGCGGGAGTACTCGCGCCGCTACGGCCTGGACGGCCACCGGATGTCGCGGATGCCCGAGCACGCCATCGTGATGCACCCCGGGCCGATGGTCCGCGGCATGGAGATCACCGCCGAGGTCGCCGACTCCGACCGCTGCACCGTCGTCGAACAGGTCGCCAACGGCGTCTCCGTCCGCATGGCCGTCCTCTACCTGCTGCTCGGCGGCAACGAGCCGGCCCTCACCGGGCCCGCCACCACCCCCGGGGCCAAGCGCCCCGCGTCCGCCTCCGAATCCCGTACCGAGGAGAAGTAAGACCCATGAGCAAGATCCTGATCCGCGGTGCGAAGGTGCTCGGCGGCGCGCCGCAGGACGTCCTGATCGACGGCGAGACCATCGAGGCCGTCGGCACGGGGCTGTCCGCCGAGGGCGCCGAGATCGTCGAGGCGGAGGGCAAGGTCCTGCTGCCGGGCCTGGTGGACCTGCACACCCACCTGCGCGAGCCGGGCCGCGAGGACTCCGAGACCGTGCTGACCGGCACGCAGGCCGCGGCCAGCGGCGGCTTCACCGCGGTGTTCGCCATGGCCAACACCTACCCGGTCGCGGACACCGCCGGCGTCGTCGAGCAGGTCTACCGGCTCGGCAAGGAGCACGGCTACTGCGACGTGCAGCCCATCGGCGCCGTCACCGTCGGCCTGGACGGCAAGAAGCTCGCCGAGCTGGGCGCGATGCACGAGTCGGCGGCCGGTGTCACGGTCTTCTCCGACGACGGCAAGTGCGTCCACGACGCGGTGATCATGCGGCGGGCGCTGGAGTACGTGAAGGCGTTCGGCGGCGTCGTCGCCCAGCACGCCCAGGAGCCGCGGCTGACCGAGGGCGCCCAGATGAACGAGGGCATCGTCTCGGCCGAGCTGGGGCTGGGCGGCTGGCCGGCCGTCGCCGAGGAGTCGATCATCGCCCGGGACGTGCTGCTCGCCGAGCACGTGGGCTCCCGGGTCCACGTCTGCCACCTCTCGACCGCCGGCAGCGTCGAGATCGTCCGGTGGGCCAAGTCCCGCGGCATCGATGTGACGGCCGAGGTCACCCCGCACCACCTGCTGCTCACCGACGAGCTGGTGCGCTCCTACAACCCGGTCTACAAGGTCAACCCGCCGCTGCGCACCGAGCGCGACGTGAGGGCGCTGCGCGAGGCCCTCGCCGACGGCACGATCGACATCGTCGCCACCGACCACGCCCCGCACCCGCACGAGGACAAGGACTGCGAGTGGGCCGCGGCCGCGATGGGCATGGTGGGCCTGGAGACCGCGCTGTCGGTCGTCCAGCACACCATGGTCGAGACCGGGCTGCTGGACTGGGCCGGCGTCGCCGACCGGATGTCCGCCGCCCCGGCGCGGATCGGGCAGCTGGCCGGCCACGGCCGCCCCATCGCGGCCGGCGAGCCCGCCAACCTGACGCTGGTCGATTCCGCTTACCGTGGAGAGGTGGACCCCGCGGGTTTCGCCTCCCGCAGCCGCAACACCCCCTACCAGGGCCGTGAGCTGCCGGGACGCGTCACCCACACCTTCCTGCGGGGCCGCGCAACGGTCGTCGACGGGAAGCTCGCGTGACTCTCGAATTCATTCCTCTGGCCGCGGCACCGCACTCCGCCCCGGTCACCGACTGGTCCGGGCGCATCGCCTGGGTGGTCGGCCTCCTGGTCTTCGTCGTCTTCGTCTACTGGCTGATGCGCCAGGGATGGAAGTGGCGCGGGACCCTCCAGGGCGATCTGCCCGAGCTGCCGTCCGCCCCGGACGACGCGGGCGAGCCGCGCCTGACCCTCAGCGGTCGCTACCACGGCTCGACCACCGCCGGGCAGTGGCTCGACCGGATCGTCGCCCGCGGCCTGGGCACCCGCAGCCGCGCCGAACTGACCCTGACCGACCAGGGCCTGGCCGTCGAGCGGCCGGGGGCCGCGGACTTCTTCGTCCCGGCCGCCGCCCTGCGCGGCGCCCGCCTCGACGCGGGCATCGCCGGCAAGGTCCTCCCCGAGGGCGGTCTGCTGATCGTCACCTGGGAGCACGGCGGCCGGCAGATCGACTCCGGCTTCCGCTCCGACCAGGCCGGCGAGCACCCGGCCTGGGTCGAGGCCCTCAACCGGCTCCGCAGCGAGCACACCACCGAGCACACCGAAACGGAAGGCGCACGATGACGACCTCCACCAAGGGGACCGGCAAGATCCCCGCCGTACTCGTCCTGGAGGACGGCCGCACCTTCCGCGGCCGTGCCTACGGGGCCGTGGGGGAGACCTTCGGCGAAGCGGTGTTCTCCACCGGCATGACCGGCTACCAGGAGACCCTGACCGACCCCTCGTACCACCGCCAGGTCGTCGTCATGACCGCCCCGCACGTCGGCAACACCGGCGTCAACGACGAGGACCCCGAGTCCGCGCGGATCTGGGTGTCCGGCTACGTCGTCCGCGACCCCGCCCGGATCCCGTCCAACTGGCGCTCCCGGCGCTCCCTCGACGAGGAGCTGCGCGACCAGGGCGTCGTCGGCATCTGCGGTGTCGACACCCGGGCGCTCACCCGCCACCTGCGCGAGCGCGGTGCGATGCGGGTCGGCATCTTCTCCGGCAACGCGCTGCCCGACGAGGGCACGATGCTCGCCGAGGTCCGCCAGCAGCCCGAGATGCAGGGCGCCGACCTCTCCGCGCAGGTCGCCACCAAGGAGTCGTACGTCGTCCCGGCCGTCGGCGAGAAGAAGTTCACCGTCGCCGCGATCGACCTCGGCATCAAGGGCATGACCCCGCACCGGATGGCCGAGCGCGGCATCGAGGTGCACGTCCTGCCGGCCACCGCCACCGCCGAGGACGTCTACGCGGTCGACCCCGACGGCGTGTTCTTCTCCAACGGCCCCGGCGACCCGGCCACCGCCGACCACCCGGTCTCCGTGATGCGCGAGGTGCTCTCCCGCAAGACCCCGCTCTTCGGCATCTGCTTCGGCAACCAGATCCTGGGCCGGGCACTGGGCTTCGGCACCTACAAGCTCAAGTACGGGCACCGCGGCATCAACCAGCCGGTGCAGGACCGCACCACCGGCAAGGTCGAGATCACCGCGCACAACCACGGCTTCGCCGTGGACGCCCCCCTCGACAAGGTCTCCGACACCCCCTTCGGCCGCGCCGAGGTCTCCCACGTCTGCCTCAACGACGACGTGGTGGAGGGGCTCCAGCTCCTGGACCAGCCGGCGTTCAGCGTCCAGTACCACCCCGAGGCGGCCGCCGGCCCGCACGACGCCGCGTACCTCTTCGACCGCTTCGTTTCTCTGATGGAGGGCCAGCGTGCCTAAGCGCACCGATATCCAGTCCGTCCTGGTCATCGGCTCCGGCCCGATCGTCATCGGTCAGGCCGCCGAGTTCGACTATTCCGGCACCCAGGCCTGCCGGGTCCTCAAGTCCGAGGGCCTGCGCGTCATCCTGGTCAACTCCAACCCGGCCACGATCATGACCGACCCGGAGATCGCCGACGCCACCTACGTCGAGCCGATCACCCCGGAGTTCGTCGAGAAGATCATCGCCAAGGAGCGCCCGGACGCCCTGCTGCCGACCCTCGGCGGCCAGACGGCGCTCAACACCGCCATCTCGCTGGACGAGGCCGGCACCCTCGCCAAGTACGGCGTGGAGCTGATCGGCGCCAACGTCGAGGCGATCCACAAGGGCGAGGACCGCGACCAGTTCAAGGAGGTCGTGGAGGCCGTCCGCCGCAAGATCGGCCACGGCGAGTCCGCGCGCTCCTACATCTGCCACTCCATGGACGACGTCCTGGCGGGCGTCGAGGAGCTCGGCGGCTACCCGGTCGTCGTCCGCCCGTCCTTCACCATGGGCGGCGCCGGCTCCGGCTTCGCCCACGACGAGGAGGAGCTGCGCCGGATCGCCGGCCAGGGCCTCACGCTCTCCCCGACCACCGAGGTGCTCCTGGAGGAGTCCATCCTCGGCTGGAAGGAGTACGAGCTGGAGCTGATGCGCGACAAGCACGACAACGTCGTGGTCGTCTGCTCCATCGAGAACTTCGACCCGATGGGCGTGCATACCGGCGACTCGATCACGGTCGCGCCGGCCATGACGCTCACCGACCGCGAGTACCAGATCCTCCGCGACATCGGCATCGCGGTCATCCGCGAGGTCGGTGTGGACACCGGCGGCTGCAACATCCAGTTCGCGGTCAACCCCGAGGACGGCCGGGTCATCGTCATCGAGATGAACCCCCGGGTCTCCCGCTCCTCGGCCCTGGCCTCCAAGGCCACCGGCTTCCCGATCGCGAAGATCGCCGCCAGGCTGGCCGTCGGCTACACCCTGGACGAGATCCCGAACGACATCACCCGGGAGACCCCGGCGTCGTTCGAGCCGACCCTGGACTACGTCGTCGTCAAGGTGCCGCGGTTCGCCTTCGAGAAGTTCCCGGCCGCCGACGCCACCCTCACCACCACCATGAAGTCGGTGGGCGAGGCGATGGCCATCGGCCGCAACTTCACCGAGGCGCTCAACAAGGCGCTGCGCTCGCTGGAGAAGAAGGGCAGCCAGTTCGACTTCGCCGGCGAGCCGGGCGAGAAGGCCGAGCTGCTGGAGCGGGCCAAGGTCCCCACCGACGGCCGGATCAACACCGTGATGGCGGCGATCCGGGCCGGTGCCACCCCGCAGGAGGTCTTCGACGCCACGAAGATCGACCCGTGGTTCGTCGACCAGCTCTTCCTGGTCAAGGAGGTCGCCGACGAGATCGCGGCCGCCGCCAAGCTCGATCCCGAGGTGCTTGCGGAAGCAAAGCGCCACGGCTTCTCCGACGCCCAGATCGCGGCCATCCGCGGTCTGCGCGAGGAGGTCGTCCGCGAGGTCCGGCACGCCCTCGGCCTCCGCCCGGTCTACAAGACGGTCGACACCTGCGCCGCCGAGTTCGCCGCCAGCACCCCGTACTTCTACTCGTCCTACGACGAGGAGACCGAGGTCGCCTCCCGCGAGAAGCCCGCGGTGATCATCCTGGGCTCCGGCCCCAACCGCATCGGCCAGGGCATCGAGTTCGACTACTCCTGCGTCCACGCCTCGTTCGCGCTCAGCGACGCCGGCTACGAGACCGTGATGGTCAACTGCAACCCGGAGACCGTCTCCACCGACTACGACACCTCCGACCGCCTGTACTTCGAGCCGCTCACGCTCGAGGACGTGCTGGAGATCGTGCACGCGGAGTCCCAGGCGGGCCCGGTCGCCGGTGTCATCGTCCAGCTCGGCGGGCAGACCCCGCTGGGCCTGGCGCAGGCGCTGAAGGACAACGGCGTGCCGATCGTCGGCACCTCGCCCGAGGCGATCGACCTCGCCGAGGAGCGCGGCGCGTTCGGCCGGGTGCTGACCGAGGCCGGCCTGCCGGCCCCCAAGTACGGCACCGCCTTCTCCTTCGACGAGGCCAAGACGATCGCCACCGAGATCGGCTACCCGGTCATGGTCCGCCCGTCCTACGTCCTGGGCGGCCGCGGTATGGAGATCGTCTACGACGAGCCCTCGCTGGCCGGGTACCTGGAGCGGCACGCGGGTCTGATCGACCAGCACCCGGTCCTCATCGACCGGTTCCTCGACGACGCCATAGAGATCGACGTGGACGCGCTCTACGACGGCCACGAGCTCTACCTCGGCGGCGTCATGGAGCACATCGAGGAGGCCGGTATCCACTCCGGCGACTCCGCCTGCGCACTGCCCCCGATCACCCTGGGCGGCTACGACATCAAGCGGCTGCGGGCCTCGACGGAGGCCATCGCCAAGGGTGTCGGCGTCCGCGGCCTGATCAACATCCAGTTCGCGATGGCGGGGGACATCCTCTACGTCCTGGAGGCCAACCCGCGCGCCTCGCGGACCGTGCCCTTCACCTCGAAGGCCACCGCGGTCCCGCTGGCCAAGGCCGCCGCCCGGATCTCGCTGGGCGCCACCATCGCCGAGCTGCGCGCCGAGGGCCTGCTCCCCAAGGCCGGGGACGGCGGCACGCTGCCGCTGGACGCCCCGATCTCCGTCAAGGAGGCGGTCCTGCCCTGGTCGCGCTTCCGGGACCGCTCCGGCCGCGGTGTGGACACCGTCCTCGGCCCGGAGATGCGCTCCACCGGCGAGGTCATGGGCATCGACTCGGTCTTCGGCACGGCCTACGCCAAGTCGCAGTCCGGGGCCTACGGCGCGCTGCCCACCAAGGGCCGGGCGTTCGTCTCCGTCGCCAACCGCGACAAGCGCTCGATGATCTTCCCGGCCCGTGAGCTGGTCGCCCACGGCTTCGAGCTGCTGGCCACCTCCGGCACCGCCGAGGTGCTGCGCCGCAACGGGATCAAGACCACCGTGGTGCGCAAGCAGTCCGAGGGCGAGGGTCCGGCCGGCGAGAAGACCATCGTCCAGCTGATCCACGACGGCGCGGTCGACCTGATCGTCAACACCCCCTACGGGACCGGCGGTCGGCTCGACGGCTACGACATCCGCACCGCGGCCGTGGCCCGCGGCATCCCCTGCCTGACCACGGTCCAGGCGCTGGCCGCCGCCGTCCAGGGCATCGAGGCGATGTCCCGCGGTGACGTCGGGGTGTGCTCCCTCCAGGAGCACGCCCGACATCTGACCGCGGCCCGCGAGGAGTAGGCCCGGGAGGGGGACACCACGGCGGTGTCCCCCTCTTCATGAGCCCACCCCGACCCCCTCGCGAAAAGGCCCCTCCACCCCATGTACCGCCTGTTCTTCCAGCTGGTCTTCCAGCGCATGGACCCCGAGAAGGCCCACCACCTGGCCTTCCGCTGGATCCGTCTGGCCGTGCGCGTCCCGGTGCTGCGCACCTTCGTCGCGGCCGTCCTCGCCCCCCGGTACAAGGAGCTGCGCACCGAGGCCCTGGGCCGCCGGATGCACGGCCCCTTCGGCCTGGCCGCCGGCTTCGACAAGAACGCCGTCGCCATCGACGGGATGGCCATGCTCGGCTTCGACCACGTCGAGATCGGCACGGTCACCGCCCAGCCGCAGCCCGGCAACCCCAAGAAGCGGCTGTTCCGGCTGGTGCCGGACCGTGCGCTGATCAACCGCATGGGCTTCAACAACGACGGCTCGGCGGCGGTCGCCGCCCGCCTGGCCGCCCGGAACCCGGTCTTCCGGACCACCGTCGGCGTCAACATCGGCAAGACCAAGATCGTCCCGGAGGGCGAGGCGGTCGCCGACTACGTCACCTCCACCGAGCGCCTGGCCCGGCACGCCGACTACCTGGTCGTCAACGTCTCCTCGCCGAACACGCCGGGGCTGCGCAACCTCCAGGCCGTCGACCACCTGCGCCCGCTGCTGACCGCGGTCCGCGAGGCCGCCGACCGCACGGTCACCGAGCGCCGGGTCCCGCTCCTGGTCAAGATCGCCCCCGACCTGGCGGACGAGGACGTCGACGCGGTCGCCGACCTCGCCCTGGAGCTGGGCCTGGACGGCATCATCGCCACCAACACCACCATCGCCCGCGACGGCCTGGGCCTGGCCTCGGACCCGAAGCTGACCGCCGAGACCGGCGGCCTCTCCGGCGCCCCCCTCAAGGAGCGCTCCCTGGAGGTCCTGCGCCGCCTGTACGCCCGGGTCGGCGACCGGATCACCCTGATCGGCGTCGGCGGCGTCGAGACCGCCGAGGACGCCTGGCAGCGCATCCTCGCCGGCGCCACCCTCGTCCAGGGCTACAGCGCCTTCGTCTACCAGGGCCCGTTCTGGTGCCGCGCGATCCACAAGGGCCTGGCCGCGCGCCTGCGCACCAGCCCCTACGCCACCCTCGCCGACGCGGTCGGCGCCGACCACAAGAAGGTGACCGGATGAGCCTCGAACCCTTCGGCGCCCGCCTCCGCCGTGCCATGGACGAGCGCGGTCCGCTCTGCGTCGGCATCGACCCGCACGCCTCGCTGCTGGCCGACTGGGGCCTGAACGACGACGTCGCGGGCCTGGCCCGGTTCACCCGGACCGTCGTCGAGGCGCTCGGCGAGCAGGTCGCGGTCTTCAAGCCGCAGTCGGCGTTCTTCGAGCGGTTCGGCTCGCGCGGTGTCGCCGTCCTGGAGACCGCCGTCGAGGAGGCCCGGGAACGCGGCGCACTGATCCTCATGGACGCCAAGCGCGGCGACATCGGTTCCACCATGAGCGCCTACGCCGAGGCGTTCCTGCACCCGGACTCCCCGCTGTTCTCGGACGCGTTGACGGTCTCCCCGTACCTCGGCTACGGCTCGCTGAAGCCGGCCGTGGAGCTGGCGCGGCGCAGCGGCGCCGGGCTCTTCGTGCTCGGTCTGACCTCCAACCCGGAGGGCGCGGAGGTGCAGCGGGCGGTCCGGGAGGACGGCCGCACCGTCGCCGCCACCGTGCTCGGCCACCTCGCCGCCGAGAACGCCGGTGCGGAGCCGCTGGGCTCCTTCGGCGCGGTGGTCGGCGCCACGCTCGGCGATCTCTCCGCGTTCGACCTGGCGGTCAACGGCCCGCTGCTGGCCCCCGGCATCGGTGCGCAGGGCGCCACCCCCGCGGACCTGCCCACGGTCTTCGGCGCGACGGTCCGCAACGTGGTCCCGAGCGTCAGCCGGGGCGTCCTCAAGCACGGCCCGGATGCCGGCGCACTGCGCGCGTCGGCGACCCGGTTCGCCGACGAAGTGCGCGCGGCGGTCGTATAACGAGGTCGGTTAGTACCGAAATGTCCTGGTCAGCTGAGTCTGACCAGGACTTTTCGTCTGTTCTCGCTGACTCCAGCGCGATCGGCCGCTAGTCTCCGACGAGAGCACTGCACGTAAGCGCGTTGCTCGTTGCCCCGTTGCGGCGGGGCGACTAGGTTCCACACCGGTCCGTATCCGACAGTTCGACATCCGAGGTGACGTAGGCGTGGCTCTTCCGCCCCTTACCCCTGAACAGCGCGCTGCCGCGCTCGAAAAGGCCGCCGCGGCTCGCCGGGAGCGCGCCGAGGTCAAGAATCGGCTCAAGCACTCCGGTGCCTCCCTCCATGAGGTCATCCAGCAGGGCCAGAAAAACGACGTCATCGGCAAGATGAAGGTCTCCGCGCTCCTGGAGTCCCTGCCCGGCGTGGGCAAGGTCCGCGCGAAGCAGATCATGGAGCGGCTCGGCATCTCCGAGAGCCGCCGGGTCCGCGGTCTGGGCTCCAACCAGATCGCATCGCTGGAGCGTGAGTTCGGGAGCACTGGTTCCTGAGTTTCTCGGCACTGCCGGGGAGCTGGAATAATCGCTGCATGAGTTCAGCAGTCTCCCGGGGGTCCGCCCCCGTACCCCCGGCGCAGCCGCGCCTGACCGTGCTCTCCGGCCCCTCGGGGGTCGGCAAGAGCACGGTCGTCGCGCATCTGCGCAAGGTCCACCCTGAAATCTGGCTGTCGGTTTCGGCGACCACCCGCAAGCCGCGCCCGGGGGAGCGCCACGGCGTCCAGTACTTCTTCGTCGAGGACGAGGAGTTCGACAAGCTGATCGCCAACGGCGAGCTGCTGGAGTGGGCCGAGTTCGCCGGCAACCGCTACGGCACGCCGCGCAGGGCGGTCATGGACCGGCTGGAGGCCGGCGAGCCCGTCCTGCTGGAGATCGACCTGCAGGGCGCCCGCCAGGTCCGCGAGTCCATGTCCGACGCCCACCTGGTCTTCCTGGCCCCGCCGAGCTGGGAGGAGCTGGTCCGCCGGCTCACCGGCCGCGGCACGGAGGCGCCGGAGGTCATCGAGCGGCGCCTGGAGGCCGCCCGGATCGAGCTCGCGGCGGAGAAGGAGTTCGACGTCACACTCGTCAACACCTCCGTCGAGGACGTCAGCCGTGAGCTGCTAGCCTTGATGCTGCGTCTTGTTGAGGAGCGGGCCACCGGCGACTGACTCCGGTCCCGATCCCGACGCCATGGTTTTCGGCGCTTTGCGCCACCACCTGCTTCATCCCCTTTCGGAAGGTAGAGAGTGTCCTCTTCCATCACCGCACCCGAGGGCATCATCAACCCGCCCATTGATGAGCTTCTCGAGGCCACGGACTCGAAGTACAGCCTCGTGATCTACGCCGCCAAGCGTGCGCGCCAGATCAACGCCTACTACTCCCAGCTCGGCGAGGGCCTGCTGGAGTACGTCGGTCCGCTGGTGGACACCCACGTCCACGAGAAGCCCCTGTCGATCGCGCTGCGCGAGATCAACGCGGGTCTGCTGACCTCGGAGGCCATCGAGGGCCCGGCCGGCCAGTAAGCGGCACGGCATCCCTCACCAAGGGCCCGGCAGGGGCGCCTCCCAGCATGTGACTGGGGCACCTGCCGGGCCCTTGGCGTGCCCGGAGGGCATAGGTTGAGGGACATGCGTTCGGACCGAGGCTCGGGGAGCGGGGAAGCAATGGAGAAGCGGGAGCGGCCCAGGGTCGTCCTGGGGGTCAGTGGCGGGATCGCCGCCTACAAGGCGTGCGAGCTGCTGCGGCGGCTGACGGAATCCGGCCACGACGTGCGGGTCGTGCCGACCGCCTCGGCGCTGCACTTCGTCGGGGAGGCCACCTGGTCGGCGCTGTCCGGCAACCCGGCCACCACCGAGGTCTGGGAGTCCGTCCACGAGGTCCCGCACGTCCGCATCGGCCAGGCCGCCGACCTCGTCGTGGTCGCCCCGGCCACCGCCGACATGCTCGCCAAGGCCGCCCACGGCCTCGCCGACGACCTGCTGACCAACACCCTGCTCACCGCCCGCTGCCCGGTGGTCTTCGCGCCCGCGATGCACACCGAGATGTGGGAGAACCCCGCCACCCAGGAGAACGTCGCCACGCTGCGGCGCCGCGGCGCGCTGGTCATCGAGCCCGCGGTGGGCCGGCTCACCGGCGTCGACACCGGCAAGGGGCGCTTCCCCGACCCGGTGGAGATCTTCGACCTGTGCCGCCAGGTACTGGCCCGCGGTGCCGAGGGGCTGCCGCAGGACCTGGCCGGCCGCCACGTCGTGGTCAGCGCCGGCGGCACCCGGGAGCCGCTGGACCCGGTGCGCTACCTGGGCAACCGCTCCTCCGGCAAGCAGGGCTACGCCCTGGCCCGCACCGCCGCGGCCCGCGGCGCCCGGGTCACCCTCGTCGCCGGCAACACCGAACTGCCCGACCCGGCCGGCGTGGACGTGCTCCACATCGGCACCGCCCGGCAGCTGCGCGAGGCCGTCCTCAAGGCCGCGGCCGACGCCGACGCGGTGGTGATGGCCGCCGCGGTCGCCGACTTCCGGCCGGCCACCTACGCCACCGGCAAGATCAAGAAGCGGGACGGCCAGGAGCCGGAACCCATCGCCCTGGTGCGGAATCCGGACATCCTTGCGGAGCTTTCCGCCGATCGGGCCCGCCCCGGCCAGCTGGTCGTCGGCTTCGCCGCGGAGACCGACGACGTGCTCGCCAACGGCCGGGCCAAGCTCGCCCGTAAGGGCTGTGATCTCCTGGTAGTCAATGAGGTCGGTGAGCACAAGACCTTCGGTTCGGCCGAAAACGAGGCAGTGATCCTGGCCACGGACGGCACCGAGACCCCCGTCCCCTACGGACCCAAGGAAGCCCTCGCCGACACGGTGTGGGACCTGGTCATCCCCCGTCTGGCCGCCCCGCGCGACTGACCTTTCAGCGCCGGGCGGAATCCCCCGTACCGGGTCCGGAAGAGCCCTCACACACCCCCCGAAAATCGGCGTGCCCTCTTGACCCGGCTGATTCTCGAGGTGATCGTCACTACCGTGAGGCCGTGGTGTCCCAGGTCACGGGGGTTCCATAAATCGAGACTGCGTGCCCGAGCGCCACACACGACCGATAAACTGGCAGTGGATCCGGCCGAGCGCAGCTCTCGGCCGTTCCGCTAAATGATCAGCCAGCAGCCGCTGCAACCCCAGGGAGCGATGTGTCCCGCCGCCTGTTCACCTCGGAGTCCGTCACCGAGGGCCACCCCGACAAGATCGCTGACCAGATCAGCGACACCATTCTCGACGCGCTCCTGAAGGAAGACCCGAGCTCTCGGGTCGCCGTGGAGACGTTGATCACCACCGGCCTGGTGCACGTGGCCGGCGAGGTGACCACCAAGGCGTACGCCGACATCCCCAGCCTCGTCCGTAACAAGATCCTGGAGATCGGTTACGACTCGTCCAAGAAGGGCTTCGACGGCGCCTCTTGCGGCGTCTCGGTGTCCATCGGCGCGCAGTCCGCGGACATCGCCCAGGGTGTCGACACCGCCCACGAGTACCGCGTCGAGGGCGACGACGACGAGCTGGACCGGCAGGGCGCGGGCGACCAGGGCCTGATGTTCGGGTTCGCCTGCGACGAGACCCCCGAGCTGATGCCGCTCCCGATCTACCTGGCGCACCGCCTCTCGCGCCGGCTGTCGGAGGTCCGCAAGAACGGCACCATCCCCTACCTCCGCCCCGACGGCAAGACCCAGGTCACCATCGAGTACGACGGCAACAAGGCCGTCCGCCTCGACACCGTGGTGGTCTCCTCGCAGCACGCCAGCGACATCGACCTGGACTCGCTGCTGGCGCCCGACATCCGCGAGTTCGTCGTCGAGCACGTGCTGGCCCAGCTCGTCGAGGACGGCATCAAGCTGGACACCGAGAACTACCGCCTGCTGGTCAACCCGACCGGGCGGTTCGAGATCGGCGGCCCGATGGGCGACGCCGGCCTGACCGGTCGCAAGATCATCATCGACACCTACGGCGGCATGGCCCGCCACGGCGGCGGTGCCTTCTCCGGCAAGGACCCGTCCAAGGTCGACCGCTCCGCCGCCTACGCCATGCGCTGGGTCGCCAAGAACGTGGTCGCCGCCGGCCTCGCCTCGCGCTGCGAGGTCCAGGTCGCCTACGCGATCGGCAAGGCCGAGCCGGTCGGTCTCTTCGTCGAGACCTTCGGCACCAACGCGGTCGACACCGACAAGATCGAGCAGGCCATCGGCGAGGTCTTCGACCTCCGCCCGGCCGCGATCATCCGCGACCTCGACCTGCTCCGCCCGATCTACGCCCAGACCGCCGCCTACGGCCACTTCGGCCGTGAGCTGGAGGACTTCACCTGGGAGCGCACCGACCGGGTGGACGCCCTCCGCAAGGCCGCGGGCCTGTAAGGCTCCGCACCGCAAGGGTTCCCACCGAGGGCCCCGGACCGCTGAGCGGTCCGGGGTCCTCGGCCGTTCGCCGGCGCCGCCCGCTGTCAGTGCCGTCTGCTAAGACTGGATGCTGTGAGCAGGGAGAACGGGCGGGATCCGGGGGAGCAGGGCGAGCAGCTGGCCCTGATCCGGGAGGCCGTGCGGGAGACGAAGGCGGAGCGGGCCAAACCGCGCACGTGGCGGGGGGCCGCGCTGGCGCCGGAGCTGCCGGTGGCGCGGGTGCTGGTGGACAAGGGGCTGGTGCACCTCGACCGGTTCTTCGACTACGCGGTGCCGGCCGCCATGGACGCCGAGGCGCGGCCCGGGGTGCGGGTGCGCGTGCGGTTCGGGGCCGGGGAGAAGGGCGGGCGGCGCGAGGGCGGCCGGCTGGTCAGCGGCTTCATCGTGGAGCGGGTCGCGGAGAGCGACTTCAAGGGGGTGCTGGCGCCGCTCGCCCAGGTGCTCTCGCCGGAGCCGGTGCTGGGCCCGGAGCTGCTGGGGCTGTGCCGGGCGGTCGCCGACCGCTACGCCGGATCGCTGGCGGACGTGGTGCAGCTGGCGGTGCCGCCGCGTCGGGCGCGGGTCGAGGCCGAGTCGTCGCCCGCGCCGCTGCCTCCCAACGACCCGCCGGCGCCCGGCAGTTGGGAGCGTTACGGGGCCGGCCCGGGGTTCCTGGACGCGTTGGCGCGAGGGGACGCGCCGCGGGCGGTGTGGACGGCGCTGCCCGGGCCGAGCTGGCCGCAGGAGCTGGCGCGGGCGGCGGCCGCGGCGCTCGCCGGGGGGCGCGGGGCGCTGGTGGTGGTGCCCGACGGGCGGGCCGCGGCGCGGGTGGACGCCGCGCTCGGTGAGCTGATCGGGGCCGGTCGGCATGTGCTGCTGACGGCCGAGTGCGGGCCCGAGGAGCGGTACCGGCGCTGGCTGGCGGTCAGCCGGGGCTCGGTGCGGGCGGTGATCGGGACGCGCGCGGCGATGTTCGCGCCGGTCGCCGGGCTGGGGCTGGTCGCCCTGTGGGACGACGGGGACGGCAGCCACAGCGATCCGCACGCCCCGCAACCGCACGCCCGGGAGGTGCTCATCCAGCGCGCGGTCAGCGAGCGGGCCGGGTTCCTGCTCGGCGGGCTGAGCTGCACGGTCGAGGCGGCACAGCTGGTGGAGACCGGCTGGGCGCGGCCGCTGACCGCCGACCGCGAGCGGATACGGGCCACCGCCCCCCTGGTCCGCACGGTCGGCGACGGCGACGAGGCGCGGGACGCCGCGGCGCGCGCCGCCCGGCTGCCGACGATGGCGTGGCGGATCGTGCGCGACGGGCTCACCCGTGGCCCGGTGCTGGTGCAGGTGCCGCGGCGCGGTTATGCACCCCGGCTGGCCTGCGAGCGGTGCCGGGAACCGGCCCGCTGCCGGGCGTGCGCCGGCCCGTTGGAGGCGCGCGAGGCCGGCGAGCTGTCCTGTGCCTGGTGCGGCCGCGAGGAGTCGGACTGGCACTGCGCGGAGTGCGGCGGGTCCCGGTTGCGGGCGCAGATCGTCGGGGCGCGGCGTACGGCCGAGGAGCTGGGCCGGGCTTTCCCGGCGGTTCCGGTGCGCACCTCGGGGCGCGACCACGTCCTGGCGTCGGTGCCCGCCGCCCCCGCCCTGGTGGTCAGCACGCCCGGCGCGGAGCCGGTCGCGGAAGGCGAGGGCTACGCCGCCGCGCTGCTGCTGGACGGCTGGGCGCTGCTGGGCCGGCCGGATCTGCGGGCCGGCGAGGAGGCGCTGCGCCGCTGGCTGGGCGCTGCCGCGCTGGTCCGCGGCCAGGAGGCGGGCGGCACGGTCGCGGTGATCGCGGAGCCGACCCTGCGCCCGGTCCAGGCGCTGGTGCGGTGGGATCCGGTCGGCCATGCGGTCCGCGAGCTGGCCGAGCGGGCGGAGCTGGGGTTCCCGCCGGTGTCGCGGATGGCCTCGGTGACGGGCCGGCCCGAGGACGTGGCCGGTCTGCTGCGTGCTGCCGAACTCCCCGAGGGGGCCGAGGTGTTGGGCCCGGTGCCGCTGCCGGCGCCGGACGCCGGGCGGCCGCGCCGGCCGGGCGACCCGCCGCCGGGCGAGGTGTGGGAGCGCGCGCTCGTACGGGTCCGGCCCGGTCAGGGTGCGGCACTGGCGGCGGCGCTGAAGGCCGCCCGTGCGGCCCGGTTGGTCAAAAGGGAGGGCGAGCCGGTCCGGGTGCGGATCGATCCGCCGGACCTGGGCTGAGATGCACCGGAGTCCGTCGGACGGGGCCGAGGGGAGCGGAGGTGTGTGCTGCGTGGGCCTCTGGGGGCCGTCCGTCGGTCCGTCCTCGTCCGCGTCGTCCGCCTCGGGCCTCGTGGCCGGCAGGCGTTCCGGACGGTCGGGTCGTGTGCGCCGGCCTCGGCTCCGCGGTCGAGCCGTCGCCGGCTGGGTGCGCCCGCACGTCGCCCCGGGACCGTGGTGCGACGGGTGGTCCCGGGCGTCGGGGCGTGGTGTCCGTCGGGGGCCGGCGTCCGTGAGGGGCGGTCAGCCGTTGCGGGGGCCGGGGAAGGCGCCGGGGCGGGCCTCGTCGCGGGGGGAGGACTGGGTGGGCATGGAGCGGGCGGCGGGGACGGAGGGGGCCCCGGTCAGGCCGCCGGCCATGCTGACGGCGCGGGCGGCGGAGGCGTCGGTGGAGCGCACCGGGGTGTCGGTGGTGTCGCCGGCCGGCTGGGCGGTCGCCCGCCGGGCGCCGTAACGGCGGTGCACCGCCTGTTTGGTGACGCCGAGTGCGGAGCCCACCGCGTCCCAGGAGAAGCCCAGGGAGCGGTCGAAGTCGACCGCAGCGGTGACGAGCGTTTCGACGCTGTCGCGCAGCTCCTGGGCCAGGCGCACGGTGGGGGCGGGCGCCCGTCCGTAGACGACGAAGCCCGCGGAGGGGCCCGTGCGCCGCGGCCGGTAGACGTTGCCGAGCTGCGCGGTGAGTGTGCGCAGCGCGTCCACCTGCCGGCGGACCCGCTCGATGTCCCGCACCAGGAGATGCAGGCTGGCGCGCGCCTGGGCGTCGTGGGTTGCGTGGTCGGCCATGAGCAAGCCTCTCGAACCGGCGTGGAAAAGGAAGGTGAAAGCGATCGGGCCGCCAAAGCGGCCCGGAATTCGGTCAATGCTGCTTGACCAACGCGCCAGGAGCGGCTCTGGTCACGGTATGGGGGCGTGCGAGCGTATGCGTGGGGCGCGGATAACTTCGCACGCCCCCTGGCGTTCCGGCCCATGGCCTGGGCCAGGGCTCATAGACTGATGCGTCGTTCCGCTGCGTGTGAGAGGTAGTACGCCACCCATGAGGCTTGTCTTCGCCGGTACCCCCGAGGTCGCCGTACCCGCCCTCGATGCCCTGATCGCGTCGGATCGGCATGAGGTGGTGGCCGTCGTGACCCGGCCCGATGCGCCGGCCGGGCGGGGCCGCCGGCTGGTCGCCAGCCCGGTCGCGGAGCGCGCGGAGGAGGCCGGCATCGAGGTGCTCAAGCCCGTCAAGCCGCGCGACGAGGACTTCCTCGCCCGGCTGAGGGAGATCGGCCCGGACTGCTGCCCGGTGGTGGCGTACGGGGCGCTGCTGCCCAAGGCCGCGCTGGAGATCCCGGCCAACGGGTGGGTCAATCTGCACTTCTCGCTGCTGCCCGCGTGGCGGGGGGCGGCACCGGTGCAGCACGCGGTGCTGGCCGGTGACGAGATCACCGGTGCCGCCACCTTCCAGATCGAGCAGGGGCTGGACTCCGGTCCGGTGTACGGGGTGATCACCGAGGAGGTCCGGCCGACGGACACCAGCGGCGATCTGCTGACCCGGCTCGCGTTCGCCGGCTCCGGGCTGCTGGTGGCCACGATGGACGGCATCGAGGACGGCACGCTCAAGGCGGTGCCGCAGCCGGCGGAGGGGATCACTCTCGCCCCGAAGATCGAGGTGGAGGACGCCCGGATCGACTGGAGCGCGCCGGCGCTCCGGGTGGACCGGGTGGTCCGGGGGTGTGCGCCGGCGCCCGGCGCCTGGACGGTCTTCCGCGGGGAGCGGCTGAAGGTGATGTCGGGCGCCCTCGCCCCCGGGTACGACGGGGCCGTACTGGCCTCGGGCGAGCTGGCCGTCACGAAGAAGGCGGTGCACGTGGGCACCGGCAGCCACCCCGTCGAGCTGGTGTGGGTGCAGCCGCAGGGCAAGAAGCCGATGAAGGGCGCGGACTGGGCGCGCGGGGTGCGGATCGCGGCCGGGGAGCGGCTGGGCGGCTGACCGGCCGCGCGGTGCGGTCCCGGGGGCCGTCCGCGCGCGCCGGCGGCCAGGGGCCCGCGTAGGCTGGGGCGGAACCCGAACCCGTAACACCGGAGCACCTTTTTCGTGAGTGAGCAGCCGCCCCGCCGCCATGGCACCCGCAAGCCCTACCGCCGTCCGAAGAAGGACCCGGTCCGGGTCCTCGCGTTCGAGGCGCTGCGGGCGGTGGACGAGCGGGACGCGTACGCCAACCTCGTCCTGCCGCCGCTGCTGCGCAAGGCGCGCGAGGGCGGGGACTTCGACGCCCGGGACGCGGCGCTGGCCACCGAGCTGGTCTACGGCTCACTGCGCCGCCAGGGCACCTATGACGCGATCCTGTCCCGTTGCGTGGACCGGCCGCTGCGCGAGGTGGACCCGCCGGTGCTGGACGTACTGACGCTGGGCGCGCACCAGTTGCTCGGTACGCGGATCCCGACGCACGCGGCGGTCAGCGCCACGGTGGAGCTGGCCCGGGTGGTGCTGGGCGACGGCCGGGCGAAGTTCGTCAACGCGGTGCTGCGCAAGGTCGCGGCGGACGATCTGGACGGCTGGCTGGAGCGGGTGGCTCCGGAGTACGACGAGGACCCCGAGGAGCACCTGGGGATCGTGCACGCGCATCCGCGCTGGATCGTCTCCGCCCTGTGGGACGCCCTCGGCGGCGGCCGGGCGGGCATCGAGGACCTGCTGGCGGCGGACAACGAGCGTCCCGAGGTGACGCTGGTGGCGCGGCCCGGCCGGGCCACCGCGGAGGAGCTGCTGGCGGCCACGGACGAGGACGGCGCGGTGCCGGGCCGGTGGTCGCCGTATGCGGTCCGGCTCGCCGAGGGCGGGGAGCCGGGCGCGCTGGACGCGGTGCGCGAGGGCCGCGCCGGAGTGCAGGACGAGGGCAGTCAGCTGGTCGCCATGGCACTGGCCGACGCGCCGTTGGACGGCCCGGACCGGACCTGGCTGGACGGCTGCGCGGGACCGGGCGGCAAGGCGGCGCTGCTGGGCGCGCTGGCGGCGCAGCGGGGCGCGGCCCTGCTGGCGTCGGAGAAGCAGCCGCACCGGGCGCGGCTGGTGGCCCGGGCGCTGGAGGGCAACCCCGGTCCGTACGCGGTGATCGCCGCGGACGGCACCCGCCCGGCGTGGCGGCCGGGGGCCTTCGACCGGGTGCTGGTGGACGTGCCGTGCACCGGCCTGGGCGCGTTGCGCCGGCGGCCGGAGGCGCGCTGGCGCCGCCGCCCCGAGGACCTCGCCGGATTCGCGCCGCTGCAACGGGAGTTGCTGCGGCAGGCGCTGGCGGCGGTGCGGGTCGGCGGCGTGGTGGGCTATGCGACCTGCTCGCCGCATCCGGCGGAGACCCGGGCGGTGGTGGAGGACGTCCTCAAGGGGCGGGGCGGTCCGGCGGCCGAGGCCGAGTGGATCGACGCCCGGCCGCTGATGCCCGGCGTCCCGGCGCTCGGCGACGGCCCGGACGTGCAGCTGTGGCCGCATCTGCACGGGACCGACGCGATGTATCTGGCGCTGCTGCGGCGGACCGCCTGACGGGTTCGCCGTCGGCGGTGGCCGGTTCCGGTCGGGCGGGGGAGCGGACCCCCGCGGAGGCGGACCGGGCGAGGAGATATCTTGATGTCGAGCAATGTTGATATCTTGATGTCGAGCAATTTTGAAGACGTGGATGGAGCGGACCCGGTGACTGACTCGACCATCATTTACACCCACACTGATGAGGCCCCGGCCCTGGCGACGTATTCGTTCCTGCCGGTGGTGGAGGCGTACGCGGCGACGGCCGGGGTGACGCTGGAGACCCGCGACATCTCGCTGTCCGGCCGGATCATCGCGGTGTTCCCCGAGTACCTCAAGGAGGAGCAGCGGATCCCCGACGCCCTCGCCGAGCTCGGTGAGCTGGCCAAGACGCCCGCCGCCAACATCATCAAGCTGCCGAACATCTCGGCCTCCATCCCGCAGCTCAAGGCGGCCATCGCCGAGCTCCAGGAGCAGGGCTACGCGCTCCCGGCCTACCCGGACGACCCGAAGACCGACGAGGAGCGCGACATCCGCGCCCGCTACGACAAGGTCAAGGGCAGCGCCGTCAACCCCGTGCTGCGCGAGGGCAACTCGGACCGCCGGGCGCCCGCCTCGGTCAAGAACTACGCCAAGGCGCACCCGCACCGCATGGGTGCCTGGACCGCCGAGTCCAAGACCGACGTCGCGACCATGGGCGCGGACGACTTCCGTTCCACCGAGAAGTCCGCGGTGATCGCCAAGGACGGCGCGCTGCGCATCGAGCTGGTCGGTGAGGACGGCGCCGCCACCGTGCTGCGCGAGTCCGTGCCGGTGCTCAAGGACGAGGTCGTCGACGCCTCCGTGATGCGCGCCGCCGCGCTGAACGAGTTCCTCGCCGCGCAGGTCGCCCGCGCCAAGGCCGAGGGCGTGCTGTTCTCCGTGCACCTGAAGGCCACGATGATGAAGGTCTCCGACCCGATCATCTTCGGCCACGTCGTGCGCGCCTTCTTCCCGAAGACCTTCGCGCAGTACGGCGAGACGCTGGCCGCCGCCGGCCTGTCCGCGAACGACGGTCTGGGCACCGTCCTCAAGGGCCTGGCCGCCCTCCCCGAGGGCGACGCGATCAAGGCGTCCTTCGACGCGGAGATCGCCGAGGGCCCGGCGCTGGCCATGGTCGACTCCGACAACGGCATCACCAACCTGCACGTTCCGTCGGACGTGATCGTCGACGCGTCGATGCCGGCCATGATCCGCACCTCCGGCCACATGTGGGGCCCGGACGGCCAGGAGGCCGACACCCTCGCGGTGCTGCCGGACTCCTCCTACTCCGGTGTCTACCAGGCCGTCGTCGAGGACTGCCGCGCGCACGGCGCCTACGACCCGTCCACCATGGGCTCGGTGCCGAACGTCGGCCTGATGGCCCAGAAGGCCGAGGAGTACGGCTCCCACGACAAGACCTTCGAGATCGCGGCCGCGGGCACCGTCCGCCTGGTCGACCAGGACGGCACCGTCGTCCTGGAGCAGGCCGTCGCCGCCGGTGACATCTTCCGCGCCTGCCAGACCAAGGACGCCCCGATCCGCGACTGGGTCAAGCTGGCCGTCACCCGCGCCCGCGCCACCGGCAACCCGGCCGTGTTCTGGCTGGACAAGGAGCGCGCCCACGACGCGCAGCTGATCGCCAAGGTCGAGCAGTACCTGCCGGAGCACGACACCGAGGGCCTGGACATCAGGGTCCTCTCCCCGGTCGAGGCCACCAAGCTCTCGATCGAGCGGATCCGCCGCGGCGAGGACACCATCTCGGTCACCGGCAACGTGCTGCGCGACTACCTGACCGACCTGTTCCCGATCCTGGAGCTGGGCACCAGCGCCAAGATGCTGTCGGTCGTGCCGCTGATGAACGGCGGTGGCCTCTTCGAGACCGGCGCCGGCGGCTCCGCCCCCAAGCACGTCCAGCAGCTGGTCAAGCAGAACTACCTGCGCTGGGACAGCCTGGGTGAGTTCCTCGCGCTCGCGGTCAGCTTCGAGCACCTGGCGACCACCACCGGCAACGCCCGTGCCAAGGTCCTCGCCGACACCCTGGACCGCGCGACCGGCTCGTTCCTCAACGAGAACAAGTCGCCGAGCCGGAAGCTGGGCGGCATCGACAACCGCGGCAGCCACTTCTACCTGGCGCTCTACTGGGCCCAGGAGCTGGCCAAGCAGACCGACGACGCGCAGCTGGCCGAGGCGTTCGGGCCGCTGGCCGCGACGCTGGCCGAGCAGGAGCAGACCATCGTCGACGAGCTGATCGCCGTGCAGGGCTCCCCGGCCGACATCGGTGGCTACTTCCGCCCCGACGCGGCCAAGGCGTCCGCGGTGATGCGTCCGTCGAAGACGCTGAACCAGGCGCTGGCCGTCCTGAAGGGCTGACCACCGCACCACCTCGTCCGCCCCGGCCGGGCCGCGTGTCCGGCCGGGGCGGCCTGGTGCCGGCCCGTGTACGGGGTGGCGGGGTTCCAGGTCCCGTCGTCGCCCTCACCCGCCGTCCGGCCTGCTCCGCGGGCAGACGACGGGAGCGTGCCGGCAGGACCTGGCGGCCCGGCGCGGTCCGGGCGTGAGCGGACCCGCATACTGGGGGCATGGCCTTGATCAACCCCAGCATCCTGTCCGCCGACTTCGCCCGCCTCGCCGAGGAGGCGAAGGCCGTCGAGGGCGCCGACTGGCTCCATGTCGACGTGATGGACAACCACTTCGTGCCCAACCTCACGCTCGGTGTGCCGATCGTCGAGGCGCTGAGCAAGGCGACGGAGACCCCCCTCGATCTGCACCTGATGATCGAGGACCCGGACCGCTGGGCGCCGCAGTACGTGGAGGCCGGGGCCGGTTCGGTCACCTTCCACGCGGAGGCGGCCGGGGCGCCGGTGCGGCTGGCGCGGGAGATCCGGGCCAAGGGCGCGCGGGCGTCGATGGCGCTGAAGCCGGCGACCCCGATCGAGCCGTTCGAGGACCTGCTGCCCGAGCTGGACATGGTGCTGATCATGACCGTCGAGCCGGGCTTCGGCGGCCAGGCGTTCCTGGACATCATGCTGCCGAAGATCCGCCGCACCCGTGAGCTGATCTCGCGGCACGGCCTGCAGATGTGGCTCCAGGTGGACGGCGGGGTCTCGGCGGAGACCATCGAGCGCTGCGCGGAGGCCGGCGCCGACGTGTTCGTCGCGGGCTCCGCGGTGTACGGGGCGGACGATCCGGCCAAGGCCGTCCGCGACCTGCGGGAGAAGGCCGAGGCGGCGACGGCCGCGAGCTGGGGCTGCGCCCACTGACCGTGCCGTACGGCCCGCCATGGCGGCCGGTCCCGGCCCGTCCGGCGCGCACCGCCGTCGGTTGACCTGACGGCTACCGAGCGTTCATGCCCGTCGTGCCCGTCCTGGACCCCGTACACCTCGGGTTTCTGAAAGGATGAGCAAAGACTCGATCAGATGCGCAAAAGGGGAGATTTTCGTGGTAGCCAGCCGCCCACAGTCCGGAATGGGCCCTGCCGAGCTGGTGCAGGCCGCGGCCATGGCCCGCCGCTTCTACCTTGAGGGCAAGTCCAAGATCCAGATCGCGGAGGAGTTCGGCGTCAGCCGATTCAAGGTCGCCCGCGTGCTGGAGACGGCCCTGGAGCGCGATCTCGTGCGGATCGAGATCCGGGTGCCCTCCGAACTGGACGCGGAGCGTTCCGACGCCCTGCGCGCCCGTTACGGCCTGCGGCACGCCGTCGTCGTGGAGTCGCCCGCCGACGCCACGGAGGACGCCGCCGACCCCGAGAACCTCGGCGAGGTGGCCGCCGACCTGCTCGGCGAACTCGTCGCCGAGGGCGATGTGTTGGGCCTCGCCTGGGGCCGTTCGACGATCCACATGGCGGCCGCGCTGCACCAGCTGCCGCCGTGCACGGTCGTCCAGCTGACCGGGGTCTACGACGCCGGGACCGCCGACCGCGGTTCGGTCGAGGCGGTCCGCCGCGCGGCCGACGTCTCCGGGGGCGAGGCGCACCCGATCTACGCGCCGATGCTGCTGCCGGACTCGGCGACCGCCGCCGCGCTGCGCGGCCAGACCGGCATCTCCCGCGCCTTCGAGTACTTCGACAAGGTCACCGTCGCCTGCGTCTCCATCGGCTCCTGGGAGCCGGGCGTCTCGACCGTCTACGACATGCTGTCCGAGGAGGAGCGGGAGCACTACGCCTCGCTGGGCGCGGCCGCCGAGATGTCCGCGCACCTCTTCGACGCCGAGGGGCGGCGCATCGGCCGCGACCTGGGCGAGCGGTGCATCACGGTGGAGGCGGACCGGCTGCGCCGGATCCCCGAGGTGGTGGCGATCGCCGGCGGCCGGCGCAAGGCCGCGGCCATCGGCGCGGTGCTCCGCTCCGGGCTCGTGACGAGCCTGGTGACGGACACCGCCGCCGCCGACCACCTGCTGCTGGAGACCGGCCCCGGCCCCCGGCCGGCGCTGGACCGCGCGGACCCCGACGGGCACTGAGCCGGGGCGGCGTCCCCACCGGCGAGCAGCCCGCGCGCGGCTGTGACAGCATCGGCGCATGCTGATCCACACCGCCCCGCGCCGGGCCGCCGCCGTCCTCGGCGCGCTGCTCGCCGCCCTGCTCCTCGTTCTGACCGGCTGCTCCACCGGCGGTGCCGGCAAGGGGAGTTCGGCCGGCGCGCACCATCCGGTCGCGACCGCCACGGCCGACAACCGCTCGCCCGGCGGCGGCACCGCACCGCCCTGGGCCAAGGGCTACCCGACCGTCCCGGCGAAGGGGCTGCCCACCGAGGCGCAGCACACCCTCAAGCTGATCGACGCCGGCGGGCCGTTCCCGTACCCGAAGGACGGCACCGTCTTCGGCAACTACGAGAAGCGGCTGCCGAACGAGCCGCGCGGCTACTACCACGAGTACACGGTCGACACCCCCGGTTCCCGCAACCGCGGCGCCCGCCGCCTGATCGCCGGCAAGCACCACGAGTTCTTCTACACCGACGACCACTACAAGTCCTTCAAGGCGGTGCTCCGGTGAGCCCCGAGGTGCCCCCGGCGCTGGCCGCGGTGCTCGACGGGCGGACGCCGGCGGGGGTGCTCCCGTGGCCGGCCGACCGCCCGGTGGCGGACGCCCTGGCCGCGGCCGGGGACGCGGGCTGGAACGCCGCCGCGCTCGACCTCGCCGACGTGGGCGACAAGGCCGCCTTCATGGCCCGGTGCGCCGCGGCGCTGGACTTCCCCGCCTACTTCGGCGCCAACTGGGACGCGCTGGCGGACTGCCTGACCGATCTGTCCTGGTGCCCCCCGTCGCGCGGCCGGCTGCTGGTCGTCACCGGCTGGCAGACGTATGCGTCCGCCGCTCCCGAGGAGTGGGGGGTGTTTGAGCAGGTGCTGGCGGACGCCGTCGGGTACTGGCGGGACACCGCCACCGGGCTCGCGGTGATCATGGCCGGCGGGCGCGGCCGGCAGGGCGTCTGACCGCCCGGTTCACGGGGCCGCGCGGGGCGCCGTTCCGCGACGTCACGGGCGCGTTGCGTGAGGCGGCGTCCCAGTGGCCGGACCCCCGGATTGGCGGATCCCACACAGCCCCCGAGAGGTCGTAGGACTATCGCATGAGACCAGGTCAGGGCCCGTATCCTGGCGGTATGCGATTCCTGAACCCGAAGAACGGCGCCCTCGAAGAGAGTTCTTCGGTGCCCTACGACCTGACCTACGACGACGTGTTCATGGTGCCCAGCCGCTCGGCGGTGGGCTCCCGCCAGGCCGTGGACCTCGCCTCGCGGGACGGCTCCGGCACGACCATCCCCCTGGTGGTCGCCAACATGACCGCGATCGCCGGTCGCCGCATGGCCGAGACCGTCGCCCGCCGCGGTGGTCTGGTCGTCATCCCCCAGGACATCCCGATCGACGTCGTCACCGACGTCGTCACCTGGGTCAAGCAGCGCCACCTGGTGCTGGACACCCCGATCGTGCTGTCCCCGGTCTCCACCGTGGCGGACGCGCTGTCGCTGCTGCCCAAGCGGGCGCACGGCGCGGGCATCGTGGTCGAGGGCGGCCGGCCGGTCGGCGTCGTCACCGAGCACGACATGGCCGGGGTGGACCGCTTCACCCAGGTCTCCGAGGTCATGTCCAAGGACCTACTGGTGCTGGACGCGGACATCGACCCGCGCGAGGCGTTCAACCGCCTCGACGCCGCCAACCGCAAGCTGGCCCCCGCGGTCGACGCGGACGGCCGGCTGGTCGGCGTCCTCACCCGCAAGGGCGCGCTGCGCGCCACCCTCTACACCCCCGCCACCGACGCCGACGGCAGGCTGCGGATCGCGGCCGCCGTGGGCATCAACGGCGATGTGGCCGGCAAGGCCAAGGCGCTGCTGGACGCCGGCGTGGACACCCTCGTGGTGGACACCGCGCACGGCCACCAGGAGTCGATGATCAGCGCGATCAAGGCGGTCCGGGCGCTGGACCCGCAGGTCCCGATCGTCGCGGGCAACATCGTCGCCGCCTCCGGTGTGCGCGACCTCATCGAGGCCGGCGCGGACATCATCAAGGTCGGTGTCGGCCCCGGCGCCATGTGCACCACCCGCATGATGACCGGTGTGGGCCGGCCGCAGTTCTCCGCGGTGCTGGAGTGCGCCGCCGAGGCCAGGAAGTACGGCAAGCACGTCTGGGCCGACGGCGGCGTCCGCCACCCCCGCGACGTGGCCATGGCGCTGGCCGCCGGCGCGTCCAACGTCATGGTCGGCTCGTGGTTCGCCGGCACCCTGGAGTCGCCCGGCGACCTCCAGCACACCGCCGAGGGCCGGCCGTACAAGGAGAGCTTCGGGATGGCCTCGGCGCGTGCGGTGCGCAACCGCACCAGCGAGGAGTCGGCCTACGACCGCGCCCGCAAGGCGCTGTTCGAGGAGGGCATCTCCACCTCGCGGATGTTCATCGACCCGGCCCGCCCCGGCGTCGAGGACCTGATCGACTCGATCATCGCGGGCGTCCGCAGCTCCTGCACCTACGCCGGTGCCGCCTCCCTGGCGGAGTTCACGGAGAAGGCCGTGGTCGGCGTCCAGAGCGCCGCCGGCTACGCCGAGGGCAAGCCGCTGCACGACAGCTGGAACTGACCCGCGAGCCCACCGACGACTTTCGGCCACCGCCGCTCGACCGGCCCCGCACCGCCAGGTGCGGGGCCGGTCGCGTTCTCCGGACAGGCGCGTGATTGACTGTGAGAGCGCGCAACGATTCGCCGCACTTCGCCGCCAAGCGCAACGATCTACCACGATTGCGCAAGGAACCTGCATTACGGCAGGTCAGCGAGGGGCCGTAGGGTCATGCGCTGTACGTGGAGTGGCGGCGACCGCCTGCTCGGCGGTCTCCTGCTGCAAGGCGGTTCGTCCTGCCTGCCGACCGCTGCGGTCCTGTCACCGGAATGTGCCGGAATGTGTCAGTCTGACCGGCAGCGACGAAGGAGCCCCAGTGTTGGAGAACGGCGCCGCCCCGCCCCCGGGGGACAGCTATTCCCCGCCGCCCGCAGGTAGCGGACTCGGCACTCGGTTGATGCGCCGCAAGCCGGTCGAGCGGTTGGTCGCCGAGGGCGGCCAGGGCGAGGGGGGTACGCTCCGCCGCTCGATGGGTGTCTGGCAGCTGACCATGATCAGCATCGGTGCCACGCTCGGCACCGGCATCTTCGTGGTCCTCGGCGAGGCCGTCCCGGACGCCGGCCCCGCGGTCGTGCTGTCCTTCGTCATCGCCGGCATCACGGCGCTGTTCTCCGCGCTCTCCTACGCCGAGCTGGCCGGCACCATCCCGGTCTCCGGCTCGTCCTACTCCTACGCCTACGCCACCCTCGGCGAGCTGATCGCCTGGGTCTGCGGCTGGTGCCTGGTCCTGGAGTACGGCGTCTCGGTCGCCGCGGTCGCGGTCGGCTGGGGCCAGTACCTCAACGAGTTCCTCGGCGGGACGCTGGGCTTCACCATCCCCGCCGCGCTCTCCGCACCGCCGGGCCAGGGCGGCTTCTTCAACCTGCCCGCGCTGCTGGTCGTGCTGCTGGCGATGGTGTTCCTGCTGGGCGGTGCCAGGGAGAGCGCCCGGGCCAACACCATCATGGTGCTCGTCAAGATCGTCACGCTGCTGATGTTCTGCGCCGTCGCGTTCCAGGGCGTGAAGTCCGGCAACTACGCCAACTTCATGCCGATGGGCATGGCGGGCGTCAGCGCCGCCGGTGCCACCCTGTTCTTCTCCTACATCGGCTTCGACGCCGCCTCCACGGCCGGCGAGGAGGCCAAGAACCCGCAGCGCGACCTGCCGCGCGCCATCATGCTCTCGCTGGTGATCGTCACCACGCTCTACTGCCTGGTCGCGGCCATCGCGGTGGGCGCCCTGCCGTGGCAGCAGTTCAAGGGCTCGGAGGCCGCGCTCGCCGGGATCCTCAAGACGGTCACCGGTCAGGGCTACTGGTCGGTCCTGCTGGCCTTCGGCGCCGTCGTCGCCATCGCCAGCGTCGTGCTGACCGTGCTCTACGGCCAGACCCGGATCCTCTTCGCGATGTCCCGCGACCGGCTGGTGCCCACGGTGTTCTCCAAGATCCACCCCAAGACCGGCGTGCCCCGGGTCAACACCGTGATCGTCTCCCTCTTCTGCGGTGTGCTCGCCGCCGCGGTGCCGCTCGGTGAGCTGGCGGACGCCACCAGCATCGGCACGCTCTTCGCGTTCGCGCTGGTCAACGTGGCCGTGATCGTGCTGCGCCGGACCCGGCCGGACATGCCGCGGGCGTTCCGCACCCCGTTCGCGCCGCTCTTCCCGGCGATCGGCTTCCTGCTCTGCATCTACATGATGGGCAGCCTCGGCCTGGTGACCTGGGTGGTCTTCGGTGTCTGGATGGCGGTCGGCCTTGTGATCTACTTCGGATACGGCATGCGCCGCTCCCGATTGGCCACCGCAGAAAAGTGAACCACCCGCAGTGCGACTGAACGATCTCGACGAACGCATCGTCCACGCCCTGGCCGAAGACGCCCGCCGCAGCTACGCGGACATCGGCCAGGAGGTCGGGCTGTCCGCCCCGGCGGTCAAACGCCGGGTGGACCGGCTGCGGGCGGACGGCGCGATCACCGGCTTCACGGTGCGCGTCGACCCGGCCGCCCTCGGCTGGGAGACCGAGGGGTTCATCGAGATCTTCTGCCGCCGCAACACCTCGCCCGAGGCGATCCACCGCGGCCTGTCGCGCTACCCGGAAGTGGCGTCCGCCTCCACCGTGACCGGTGAGGCGGACGCCCTGGTGCAGGTCTTCGCCTCCGACATGCGGCACTTCGAGCGGGTCCTGGAACGGATCGCCGGGGAACCGTTCGTCGAACGCACCAAGTCCGTCCTCGTCCTCTCCCCGCTCCTGCGGCGCTACGGGGCGGGCGCGCCCAGCTAGGGCGTGTCTTTCGGGCCCCTCAGGCCTACTCCGCCGGGCCCCACCCGGCCGGCAGGCGCGGCGGGGTGCCCCGGGTCCAGGCGATGTGCAGCGCGGAGGCGGCGATCCGCCAGCCGTCCGGCGTCCGCACCAGTTCGGTGTCTGCCTGGCCGCCGGAGACGAACAACGCCTGGGGCCCGTCCGCCAGGACATGGGTGCTCAGTTGGGGCGCGCGGGCGGTGGCCCGGTCGCCGTCGACCTCGATGACGGCGGTGCCGCCCAGGTGCACGGTCCGGTCGAACAGCGCCATCCCCTCCCGGATGCGCGCCACCACCGCGTCCCGGCCGCGGACCGTGCCGATCGGCATCCGCGCCATGGCGTCCTCGGCGTAGAAGGCGCGCCCCCACGCGTCGTCGAAGACTCCCTCGTCCAGTGAGCGCAGATAGCGGCCCAACAGGTCGGTGATCTCGGCGCGGTCGACGAGGAGTCGGAGCTGTCGTTCGGTGGGGCGTCGGGTGGCCTCGGCGGTCGACGGGGCGGGGGCGGTGGGTGCGGTCTCGTTCGCGGTCATGCGGTGATCCTGCAACCTCAAGCTGGCTTGAGGTCAACGGCGGGGCGGCGGGTGCTCCGCCCGTCCCGCCGCGGGGGAGCGGTGGCGGGGCGGTGGTGGGTGGACGGACCGGCCGTCGTTGCGGTGGCGGGTGCGCGGACCGGCCCCCCGTCGTGGGAGTCTGGCGTCACCCGCCGGTGTCCCGCGCCACCAGCGCGGATGTCCCGTGCAACGAATCGCCGCGGTGGCCCTTGAAAGCGCAACGAATCGTCCGTCGCCGCGCAACGCTGGCGCCTTGTCCCGGATCATCGGCGGCCCGTACCGTCATTGCGTCCCGCCCGTACCGTCACCGTCGAGGGGTCCCATGTCGCCGCTGCACACCGCCCTGCTCCAGAGTTCGGGACGGCCCGGTGACGTCGCGTACAACCTCACGGTGCTCGCCGACGCGGCCCGCGAGGCGGCCGCGACCGGCGCCCGGCTGCTGGCCTGCCCCGAACTCTTCCTCACCGGCTACGCCATCGACGCCGACCTGCACCGCCTGGCCGAACCGGCCGACGGCGCCAGCGCCCGGGCCGTCGCCGCGATCGCCGCCGAACACGGCATCGCGGTGCTCTACGGCTACCCCGAGCGCGCCGCCGAGGAGCCGGGCGCGGTCTACAACTCCGCCCAGTTGATCGGCCCCGACGGCACCCCGCTCGCCAACTACCGCAAGACCCACCTCTTCGGCTGCTACGAGCGGGAATGGTTCACCCCGGGGGACCGGCAGGTCGTCCAGGCGGAGCTGGACGGGATCCGGATCGGCCTGCTGGTCTGCTACGACGTGGAGTTCCCGGAGAACGTCCGGGCGCACGCGCTGGCCGGCACCGACCTGCTGCTGGTGCCTACCGCGCAGATGCACCCCTTCCAGATCGTGCCGGAGCAGATGATCCCGGTGCGCGCCTTCGAGAACCAGATGTACGTCGCGTACATCAACCGGGTCGGTGCGGAAGGGGAGTTGGAGTTCATCGGGCTCAGCTGCCTGGCCGGACCGGACGGGGTCGTCCGCACCCGCGCCGGACGCACCGAGCAGCTGGTGCAGGCCGCCGTCGACCCGGCCTTCCTTGCGCAGGCGCGGGAGGACAACCCCTATCTGCTCGACCGGCGGCCGGAGCTCTACACCGGCCTGACGTGACCGGCCCCGCGGCCGACGGCCCCGATCTGCCCTGACGCGCTCCGGCCCGCTGCCGTGAGCTGACACCCCCTCGTGTACGCGTGTGCCCCGCCGTGCCCGCTCGCGCCCGAAACGCCCTGATATCCGCCCGTCCTGCCCGTACCGCCCGCAAGGAGTCCGCCCGATGACGTCCACGGTGCCCCCCGCCGTCCCGCACACCGCAGCGCAGCCGCCGATCACCATGTTCGGCCCGGACTTCCCCTACGCCTACGACGACTTCCTCGCGCACCCGGCGGGCCTCGGCCAGATCCCGGCGACCGAGCACGGCACCGAGGTGGCCATCGTCGGCGGCGGCCTCTCCGGCATCGTCACCGCGTACGAGCTGATGAAGATGGGCCTCAAGCCCGTCGTCTACGAGGCGGACCAGATCGGCGGCCGGCTGCGCACCGTCGGCTTCGACGGCTGCGACGAGCAGCTCAACTGCGAGCTGGGCGCGATGCGCTTCCCGCCGTCCTCGACGGCGCTCCAGTACTACATCGACCTGGTGGGCCTGACGACCTCGCCGTTTCCCAACCCGCTCGCCGAGTCCACCCCCTCGACCGTCGTCGACCTCAAGGGCGAGTCGCACTACGCCGAGACCGTCGACGACCTGCCCGCGGTCTACCGCCAGGTCGCCGAGGCGTGGAACGCCTGCCTGGAGGAGGGCGCGGACTTCTCCGACATGAACCAGGCGATGCGCGAGCGCGATGTGCCGCGCATCCGCGAGATCTGGGCGAAGCTCGTCGAGAAGCTGGACAACCAGACCTTCTACGGCTTCCTCTGCGACTCCGAGGCGTTCACCTCCTTCCGGCACCGCGAGATCTTCGGCCAGGTCGGCTTCGGCACCGGCGGCTGGGACACCGACTTCCCCAACTCCATCCTGGAGATCCTGCGGGTCGTCTACACCGAGGCCGACGACCACCACCGCGGCATCGTCGGCGGCTCCCAGCAGCTGCCGCTGCGCCTGTGGGAGCGCGAGCCGGCCAAGACCGTGCACTGGGCGCCGGGCACCTCGCTGTCCTCGCTGCACGGCGGCGCGCCGCGCCCGGCCGTGACCCGGCTGCACCGCACCGACGGCAACCGCATCACCGTCACCGACGCCTCCGGCGACATCCGCTCCTACAAGGCCGTGGTCTTCACCGCCCAGTCGTGGATGCTGCTGTCGAAGATCGACTGCGACGACGACCTGTTCCCGATCGACCACTGGACGGCGATCGAGCGCACCCACTACATGGAGTCCAGCAAGCTCTTCGTGCCCGTGGACCGGCCGTTCTGGCTGGACAAGGACGAGGAGACCGGGCGCGACGTGATGTCGATGACGCTCACCGACCGGATGACGCGTGGCACGTACCTCCTCGACAACGGCCCGGACCAGCCGGCCGTCATCTGCCTGTCCTACACCTGGTGCGACGACAGCCTGAAGTGGCTGCCGCTGTCGGCCAACGAGCGCCTGGAGGTCATGCTCAAGTCGCTCGGCGAGATCTATCCGAAGGTCGACATCCGGAAGCACATCATCGGCAACCCGGTGACCGTGTCCTGGGAGAACGAGCCGTACTTCATGGGCGCGTTCAAGGCCAACCTGCCGGGCCACTACCGCTACCAGCGGCGCCTGTTCACCCACTTCATGCAGGAGCTGCTCCCCGAGGACAAGCGCGGCATCTTCCTCGCCGGCGACGACATCTCCTGGACGGCGGGCTGGGCCGAGGGTGCCATCCAGACCGCGCTCAACGCGGTGTGGGGCGTGATGCACCACCTCGGCGGCGGCACCGACGCGGCCAACCCGGGCCCCGGCGACGTCTACGACGCGATCGCGCCGGTGGAGCTCCCGGAGGACTGAGCGCCGGCTGGCGGACGTCGCAGCTGACCGGCGTCGCAACTGACGTACGGCGGGCCCCGGTTGATGTGAATTCCGGGGCCCGTCGTCGTTCGCGTCCGCACGGTCGTCCGGGTCCGGTTCCGAGTCGGGGGCGGTGCCCGAGCGCGAGACCGCCGCCGGGTGCGCGAGGCCGGTGCTACAGCCCGGCCGTCCGGATCCGGGCGTGCAGGTCGGCGGCCCGGTCGGTGAGCTCCGCGCCGTCCCGGCAGTGCTGCTGGAAGTCCAGCAGGACCTCATGGGCCCCGGCCTCGGCGGCCCCGGCGAGGTCCGCCAGCACCTGGTCGTGACTGCCGGTGTACGGGCGGCGGTCGGCCGCGGGCAGCGGTGCGTCGGTCAGCCCGACCCCGACCCGCAGCACCACGTCCAGCTCCGCGGCGTCGCGGCCGTGCCGCTCGGTCGCGGCGGCCAACCGCGCCAGCTGCCCGGTGAGTTGCCCGCCCGTCAGCTGGACCGGCAGCCAGCCGTCGGCGCGCCGGGCCAACCGCTCCAGCGCCCTTCGGCCCTGCGCGGCCAGGTAGACCGGGATCGGGCGCGCGGGCTTGGGCCCGATCGAGGCCGGTGCGATCCGCGTCCAGCGGCCCTCGTAGGCGACCGGGTCGGGGCCCCAGACGGCCGCGCAGACATCCAGCAGCTCGTCCATCTGGTCGCCGCGGTCGGCGTGCGGAGTGACCCCGGCGGCCCGGTACTCGTCCTGCGACCAGCCGGTGCCCAGGCCCGCCAGCACCCGCCCGCCGCTGGCCGCGTCGAGCGTCGCCAGCGTCCGGGCGAGCGGGAACGGCGCGTGCAGACCGGAGACCAGCACGCTGCTGCCCAGCCGGACCCGGTCGGTGACGGCGGCGGCCAGCGTGAGGGTGACCAGCGGGTCGGCGCAGTGGCGGTAGAAGTCGGGCCAGGGCAGGCCCGGTACGCCGTAGAGCCCGTCGAGCGGTTCGCGCGGGAACAGCGTCCGCTCGAAGACCCAGACGCTGTCGTAACCGATCTCCTCCGCGGCGCGGGCCGCGGCCCGTACGTCGCGCCGCGGGTCGTACTGCGGCATCTGGGGCAGGCCCAGTCCCAGTCGTAACGTCATGGGCGGCACCCTACGACGGGGTGCCGGGCGACAGCACGGGATCGCGGCGCGCCGCGCGTCGTGATGCCGCCCGCAGGACAGCCCCCGCGTCGGCCGTCGGAGCTACCCCAGGGGAGTCAGCAGGCAGCGGCCGATCAGCCCCACGCTCGCGTCCAGGCGGTCGGCGAACTCCTCGGCCACGTCCGGGAGTCGGCGGACACCCCACATCATCCGGGCCGCGGCCCAGGCACCGTCGCGGGCCATCGCAAGGCTCCAGGAGTCGATGAGGTGGGTGAGCGGATCGGCGATGTCCAGGAGGTCGGGGCCGGGCATCAGGGTCTCCCGGATGCCCTCCTCCAGACCGGTCAGGATCGTGCCGATGCGGTCGAAGTCGCCTTCCAGGGCGGGCGGTTCGCAGTCCAGCGCCCGGCAGGTGTCCACGACGGCCAGTGCGAGGTCGTGGCCGATGTGCGCGTTGATGCCGGCCAGGGCGAACTGGAGCGGGCGGATGCCGGGGTGGCCCCGCAGGTGGAAGAGCGGCCGCCAGCAGGCCGGCGGCCGCAGCCCGGTGGCGTCGGCGTCGACGGCGGTGAAGTAGCGGCGGGCGAACTGGACGTCCAGTTCCCCGGCGGCCTCGGCGTCCTCGAACGCGCCGTCCCCCACCTGCCGGGCGACGGCCTCGGTGACGGTCAGATAGACCCGGTTGAAGACGGCCACCCCGTCGTCGGCGGGCAGCGCCCGGTCCAGCGCCCGCATCCGCTCCAGTACGTGTGCCACCCCGGTGGCCGGCGCGGGTCCGGCGCCGTCGGCGACGTGGGGGGCGGGTTCTGCGGCGGTGCGCTGCGGGCCGCTGCCGCCGTGCTGCTGAAGGGTCGTCATCCGCTCAGCGTGGCATCGCTATGCCCCGAAATACGCCGATGGCGGGGGTGTGTTGAGCGGATCAGGGCAAACCCGCGGCCTGCTGCGGGGCGCGCCGGGTGACGGTCCGGGCGGGGCCTGTCGAGCGGTCGGGCCCGGACCATCACCGCGCCGGCGTTACGCCCGGTCGCCCGGGGCCTCCGGGCCGTCCGGCCGGTCGTAGGCCGAGGTGCCCTCGTCCAGCAGCGGCTGCTGCTGCTTGAGGTGCGCGGGGGTCAGGGCCCGCAGGACGTGGTAGCCGGTGAGCACCACGATGGTGCCCAGCGCGATGCCGCTCAGTTCGAAGGTGGGGGTCAGGTGCAGGCTGACGCCGCCGATGCCGATGATGATGCCCGCGGCGACCGGGACGAGGTTGAGCGGATTGCGCAGGTCCACCTTGTTGTGCACCCAGATCTGGGCGATCACGACGGGCAGCGCCACCAGGATCGCCGACCACTGGAAGCTGGGGCCGTGGAAGGACGGCAAGCCGATCCAGTCGGCCTTGCCGACCGCGGAGAAGTCGAGCCGCCAGTGGTCGGTGACCTTCCCCGCGCCGTTGACGGAGTGGATCATCCCGAAGGCCCGGTCGAAGACCCAGGAGATGCCGTAGCCGAAGACCAGGCCCAGGAAGATCGCGATCCGCGACCAGAAACCGCGCAGGCAGACCACCGCGAGCCCGGTGAACAGCATGGTGAGCAGCGCCACCCACTGGTCCTGCGGCCAGTACGTGCCAGCCGTCACCGGTGCCAGGTTGAAGCCGATCAGCATCACCACGGCGCCGGTCACCACCGGCGGCATCGCGGCGTGGATGATCCGCGCCCCGAACCGCTGCACCGCCAGTCCGATCAGGAACAGCGCCACGCCGACCACCAGCACCGCGCCGGTGACCGTGGCGCTGGTGCCGCCCTGCGCCCGGATGACGGCCGCGACGCCGACGAACGACAGTGAGCAGCCGAACCACGTGCTCGAACTCTCGCGGGGTGAACCGCGCGGCCAGCTCTTGAGCGGCACCTGTCTGCGGCTGCTGCGCGGTATCTGCCGCCCGCCAAGCGGCTATGTTCGCGAGCGTGTTGGCCAAGAACTTCGTAGCCGCGTCCGGCTCCGGCATGGAGCGGGGCGTCCGAGGCCGATCGCCAACCGTGCGGCAATCGCCAAGATCCATATGGGGACGTTAGCGATCTTGTAGGCAGCGCAGGATAGATATGGAGACAGAAGTGGATTAATGCCGCGGATCGGCAACTACTTCGGGTCAAGTTTGTCCTGAAGCAGTAGTTCGACTATGAATCACCTCGGCTCTGTTGACGTGCAGGGCGTTGCAGAAGTGGAGAGTGTTCATGGTCGGCTTGGGGTGGAAGGTTCACGGAGATGGGCGGAACCTCAAGCCAGGTGAGGTCGTCAAGCCTGGAGAACGCTTGACGTGGGGCCGCACGATCGCGCTCGGTGCCCAGCACGTCGTCTCGATGATCGGCGCGTGTTTTGTCGCTCCGGTTCTTATGGGGTTGGACCCCAGTCTCGCCCTCATGGCATCTGGCGTTGCCACGGTGCTTTTCCTGGTGATGACCCGCGGACGCATCCCGAGCTATTTGGGGTCCTCGCTCTCCTTCGTCGGCGTATCGGCCGTGATCGCGGGGCAGGGAGGCGACGCCGGCACCCTGACGGGCGCGATGCTCGTGGTGGGTGCTGCCTTGGCGGGGTGCGGCATCGTCATCCACATTCTGGGAGCGCGTGTGATCCACGCAGTTCTCCCGCCCGTGGTGACGGGCGCAGTCGTCATGCTCATCGGCTTCAACCTCGCCCCTGTGACGGCGTCGACCTACTGGCCGCAGGATCAGTGGACGGCGCTTGCGACCATGTTGTTCACCGGCCTCGCCCTCGTTGTGCTCCGAGGTTTCTGGTCGCGGATCGCGATCTTCCTGGGCCTGGTTTTCGGGTACGTCCTGTCCTGGGTGCTCGACCGCACCACGGGGATGATTCATTCACCCAACGGCGCGGGGAAGATCACCGACCACTGGCGCATCGATTTCTCCGGCGTTCAAAAGGCTGACTGGATCGGGCTGCCCACGTTCCACGCGCCGAACTTCTCGGCCTCGGCGGTGTTGGTGGCGCTGCCCGTCCTGGTGGCGCTGGTGGCCGAGAACGCCGGGCACGTCAAGGCGGTCGGTGAGATGACCGGCGACCCGCTCGAAGACAAGATGGGCATGGCCATCGTCGCCGACGGCACGGCGACAGTTCTGTCCACCGCTGTGGGCGGCCCCGCCACCACGACGTATGCCGAGAACATCGGTGTGATGGCGGCGACCCGGGTCTACTCCACCGCTGCGTACTCCGCCGCAGCCGGCTTCGCAGTGCTGTTCGGCCTGTGCCCGAAGTTCGGCGCGATGGTGGCCGCGATCCCCGGCGGGGTGCTGGGCGGCATCACCGTCATCCTCTACGGCATGATCGGCCTGCTGGGCGCGCAGATCTGGATTCGCAACAAGGTCGACTTCACCGTGCCGCTGAACCTCATCCCTGCCGCTGCCGGCATCATCATGGCAATCGGCGGCGTCTCCCTGAAGTTCACGAAGAACTTCGAACTCGGCGGCATCGCACTCGGGACGCTCATCGTGCTGACGGGCTACCACGGCCTGCGCTGGCTCTCACAGGTAGCCGGGCAGCGCGGTATGCCGCTCCTTGACGCTGGGACCAGTGACTACGACGGTTCTGCCGGCAGTAGCGGCTGAGATAAGGCCAACCGCTGCTTCAATCGCGTTACTGACTTCGGCTTGTCAGGGTGACGTTGGGGTGTCGAGGGTCAGGCCGGTGCCGGCTATGAAGCCGTCGAGGGTCTCGGGCCGGTACTGCGGG
>NZ_JBIVOW010000031.1:0-76896 GCF_044754325.1 Streptomyces sp. NPDC093097 | reverse complement strand
TTGCGCGCCGGCGGCGCGTGGGGTTGCCCCGCGGGGGGGGGGTTGTGGGCGGGGGGGCGGGGTCTGTGGGGCTGGGGGTGTGTCCGGACTGCTGCGCTTTACGTCCGGACACACCCCCAGCCCCACAGACCCGTCCCCTCCCGTTGTGGGTGGGATTTCGGTGGGTGGGGGTGGGCCTAATGGGCCCCGTGCGCGCAGATACGCTCGCGACGTGCAGAAGAACATCCCCGATCCGGGCTTCTCCGACGACGACGGTTCCGCTGATCCCGCTCTCGCCGCGGCGCTCGCGGCGTATGCGACGGACCCCGGCACCGAACCCCAGCTGCTCTCCGCCCTTGTGGACGCCCGCCTCCTCGTACCGGTCGTGGCGGTGCTCGGCGAGGTCGAGACCGGTCCGGACGGCCTCCGCCGGGAGAAGACCAGCGATATGGCGGTGCCCACCCTCACCGCCCCGGACGGCCGCCGTGCGCTGCCGGCCTTCACGTCCATGGAGACCCTCCAGCGCTGGCGGCCGGACGCCCGCCCGGTCGCGGTGCCGCTCCGGCAGGCGCTGCTGGCCGCCTCCCACGAGCAGGCCGACACCGTCGTGATCGACATGGCCGGCCCGGTCACCTACCAGCTGACCGGCGCCGCACTGCGCGCCCTCGCCGAGGGCCGGACCACCGCCGACCCGCTCGCCGACCCGGCCGTCGCCGAGGCGCTGCGCGCCCTCCTCGCCGCCGAGCCGGCGGTCCGCGTCGCGCACCTGATGCCCTCCGCGGAGACCGACGGGACCCTCGCCCTCGGCCTCGAACCGGGCGCCGTCCCGGCCGAGGCCGCCCAGCGGCTCGCCCAGGCGCTCGCCGGTGACGAGACCCTCCGGGCCCGTCTGGTCCGCGGTCTGGACCTGGCGCTCCTCCCGCCCGGTGCCGCCGCCCCCGGGGAGCCTCTCTACCAGCGCTGATCCGCCGGGATCCGGGTCGCCGGGGTGCGCCGGCGACCACGTTCACGGGGCCGTGGGCCGCCCGCTTCCAACGGGCGGCTTCGTCCTTCGGGCCGCACAATGCGAGGAGAGCTCAAGATCCACGCGAGGAGAGCCCATGGAGACCACGGAGACCCGCCCGGTTGTATCCGAATTCCTCGGCACGTTGCTCCTGGTGTTCTTCGCCGTCGGCGCGGCAGTGCTGGCCGGCGAATACATCGGCACCTTCGGCATCGCCCTGGCCTTCGGATTCGTCATGCTGGCACTTGCCTACGCCCTCGGCCCGATCTCGGGCTGCCACATCAACCCCGCGGTGACGCTCGGCTCCCTCCTGGCCAAGCGCATCACCGTACGCACCGCCGTCGAGTACTGGGTCGCCCAGATCCTCGGCGGCATCGTCGGCGCCGCCCTGCTCTTCCTGGTCGCCAAGCAGGTGCCGGGGTTGCAGACGCACGGGGCGTTCGGCACGAACGGCTGGGGCGACCGGTCGGCGGTGCACATCAACCTCGGCGGCGCGTTCGTCGCCGAGATCGTCATGACCTTCTTCTTCGTCTTCGTGTTCCTGGGGGTCACCCACAACACGGCGCTGACGGGCTTCGCCGGCCTGGCGGTCGGTATCGCCCTGGGCACCGTCCACCTCCTCGGCATCCCGCTGGACGGCACCTCGGTGAACCCGGCGCGGGCCCTGGGACCGGCGATCTTCGCGGGCGGCGCGGCCATCACCCAGGTGTGGCTGTTCATCCTCGCGCCCCTGATCGGCGGCGCACTGGCGGCCGTGGTGCACCAGGTCACCCACCCGCAGGAGGAGCACGTCGGGACCCACGGCCGGGCCGCCGGCGGGGCCGCGGCGCCGGACGAGCCTGCCCCCGGCGACCGCGTCTGAGTCCGGAGCGGGGACGCGGCCCCGCGACATCGACGGGCCCCGGCCGGATCGCATCCGGCCGGGGCCCGTCGATGTCGCGGTGTCCCGCGCGGGGTGCCGGCTAGCCGTAGACCGGCCCGGTGTACTTCTCCCCGGGGCCCTGGCCCGGCTCGTCCGGTACCACCGACGCCTCGCGGAAGGCCAGCTGGAGCGACTTCAGGCCGTCCCGCAGCGGCGCCGCGTGGTAGGAGCCGATCTCGGTGGCGCTGGCGGTGACCAGCCCGGCCAGCGCCTGGATGAGCTTGCGCGCCTCGTCCAGGTCCTTGTGGTCCGCGCCGTCCTCGGCGAGACCGAGGTTGACCGCCGCCGAGCTCATCAGGTGCACCGCGACCGTGGTGATCACCTCGACCGCCGGCACCTCCGCGATGTCCCGGGTCATCGAGTCGAAGTCGGGCCGTGCCTGGCCGGCGGTCTCCGGGGCGGCCGGCTGCTGGGTGGTCTGCTCGCTCATGTGCTGGGGTTTCACTTCCTGCTGGAGGGGTCGCCTCCAGCCTAGGCCCTGCCGCCGGACTCCCGTCCGCCGGTCGTCGTCCGGCCCATCCTCCGGGCAGACGACGAGAGTTCGACGACCGGCTTCGACGACCCGCCCCGGGGCCCCGTCCGGCGGCCTCGCGCGGGGGAGCGTTTCGGGTCCTGCGGGGGCCGCCGGGCCGCTGTGGGACCGGGTGCAGGGAGTGGGGCCGCCCTCTTGACTCGTGTATTCTGGTGTTCCGACCGGCCGGACACGTAGGTGACCGGCCCACAAGTGGAGGCTCCGTTCTCCCACCCGACCGATCTCAGGTTGGCGGGTCAATGGTCTGGCTGCGCCCCGCGGAGATTTCGCGACGGTGCTCCTGATCTTATGGAGCCCCGCCTGTGTTCCGTCCGGGGCGCCTTTTGTGTGCCGGCGCGGTTGGTCACACCGAACAGACGTTACGCGGCAGTCCGCCAGGCCGTCGCGTGGTGCTACCGAGGAGGATCCATCAGCGCCGAGCCCCGCATCAACGACCGGATTCGCGTCCCCGAGGTGCGACTCGTCGGTCCCAGTGGCGAGCAGGTCGGCATTGTGCCGCTTGCCAAGGCCCTGGAGCTTGCGCAGGAGTACGACCTCGACCTGGTCGAGGTGGCGGCGAACGCCCGTCCGCCGGTCTGCAAGCTCATGGACTACGGAAAGTTCAAGTACGAGTCGGCCATGAAGGCCCGTGAGGCGCGCAAGAACCAGGCGCACACGGTCATCAAGGAGATGAAGCTCCGGCCGAAGATCGACCCGCACGACTATGACACCAAGAAGGGTCACGTCGTCCGGTTCCTCAAGCAGGGTGACAAGGTCAAGATCACGATCATGTTCCGTGGTCGCGAGCAGTCCCGGCCCGAGCTGGGCTTCCGACTGCTCCAGCGGCTCGCGGAGGACGTCCAGGACCTCGGCTTCATCGAGTCGAACCCGAAGCAGGACGGCCGGAACATGATCATGGTCCTCGGTCCGCACAAGAAGAAGACCGAGGCGATGGCCGAGGCCCGCGAGGCGCAGGCCGCCCGTAAGGCGGAGCGCCAGGGCGGGGCTCCCGCGGAGCCCGCCGAGGCACCCGCTGAGGCACCCGCTGAGGAGCGCGCCGAGGCGTGACCTCGAGGGTGAGCTGCCCCGGATTCAGGCCGGGGCACCCGCCCCGGAACAACCGACACATATGACGCTCCCGTAAACCGGCCTGTGCCGGTGGGAGCGCCACTGACGAGGAGAGAACGGCGCATGCCGAAGAACAAGACGCACAGCGGTGCCAGCAAGCGCTTCAAGGTCACCGGCTCCGGCAAGGTGCTGCGTGAGCGCGCCGGCAAGCGCCACCTGCTCGAGCACAAGTCGTCCCGCGTGACGCGTCGCCTCACCGGCAACGCCGAGATGGCCCCGGGCGACGCCGCGAAGATCAAGAAGCTTCTCGGCAAGTGAGCCGGGGCGCTCCGCCACACGGGCGGGGCGCACCGAACTGACCGGGACATCAGTCGATTCGGGTCGTGTGACGAACAACCACGGCCCCGCTACAAGGAGTTAACAAGTGGCACGCGTCAAGCGGGCAGTCAACGCTCACAAGAAGCGCCGGGCGATCCTGGAGCAGGCCAGCGGCTACCGCGGTCAGCGCTCCCGCCTGTACCGCAAGGCCAAGGAGCAGGTCACCCACTCCTTCGTCTACAACTACAACGACCGCAAGAAGCGCAAGGGCGACTTCCGTCAGCTGTGGATCCAGCGCATCAACGCCGCTGCCCGCGCCAACGGCATGACCTACAACCGCTTCATCCAGGGTCTGAAGGCCGCCAACATCGAGGTGGACCGCAAGATCCTCGCCGACCTGGCCGTGAACGACGGCAACGCGTTCGCCGCGCTGGTCGAGGTTGCGCAGAAGGCGCTGCCGAGCGACGTCAACGCCCCGAAGGCTGCTGCCTGAATCCCGGCCTGACAGCGCTGTGACGTCCGAAGCGACGTCGCGATGTGCGGACCCGCGGGCCCCGGCCTGCGGGTCCGCCGCGTTTCCGGACCTCTCCCGAGCCTCGACGCCGTACGAGCAGGAGACCCTTCGTCCGCACCGGGCCCCGCACCGAACGAAAGAAGCGAGCCGCCGCCCATGGGCACCCCCGAGCTGATCTCCCCGCGTTCCCCGCGCGTCGCCGCCGCCCGGCGGCTGGCCCGGCGCCATTTCCGGGGCAAGGAACGCCGGTTCATCGCCGAGGGCCCGCAGGCCGTCCGCGAGGCCGTCGCGCACCGCACCGACGGCGCGTCCACCCTCATCGAGCTGTTCGCCACCGTCGAGGCCGCCGAGCGGCACGCCGAGATCATCGAGTCGGCCCGCGCGGCCGGGGTGCCGGTGCACTTCGCCGACGACCGGACCGTCGCGGACGTCTCCCAGACCGTCACCCCGCAGGGGCTGGTGGGTGTCTGCCGGTTCCTGGACTCGCCGTTCGAGGAGATCCTCGCCGCCCGGCCGCGGCTGGTCGCGGTGCTGGCCAACGTGCGCGACCCCGGGAACGCCGGCACGGTGCTGCGCTGCGCGGACGCCGCGGGTGCCGACGCGGTGGTGCTGACCGACGCCTCGGTGGACCTCTACAACCCCAAGTCGGTGCGGGCGTCGGTGGGTTCGCTGTTCCACCTGCCGGTGGCGGTGGGCGTACCGGTCGAGCAGGTGGTGTCCGGGTTGCAGGGCGTCGGGGTGCGGATCCTGGCCGCCGACGGGGCCGGCGACCGTGATCTGGACGCGGAGTTGGACGCCGGTGCGATGGGCGGGCCGACCGCCTGGGTCTTCGGCAACGAGGCGTGGGGGCTGCCCGAGGAGACCCGGGCGCTGGCCGACGCCGTGGTGCGGGTGCCGATCCACGGGAAGGCGGAGAGCCTCAACCTCGCGACCGCGGCGGCGGTCTGTCTCTATGCCTCAGCGCGTGCCCAGCGCGCGGCCGGCGGTGCTCGTGCGACGTCACCCGCCGGAGGGGCGTAGACGCGATCCCGACGGTGGGGCCGGGCCGAGCTAGTAGTGTGACCAGCTCCGGCCCGGAAGGGGGTAACACGGCGATGACGGCGAGGACTTCGGCCAGTGCGGCCGCCGCTGCCCACGGCGGGCCACCGGCTTCCGGGGCGGGCAGCGACCTCCTCGGGCTGGCTCCCGACGACCTCCCCGACGGTCTGGTCGTCGCCGACGAGCACGGCCGGGTGATCTGCTTCAACGCCGCCGCCGCACGGATCACCGGGATCGACCCGTCGGACGCGCTCGGCCGCCCGTTCGGGGACACGCTGCCCCTCCAGGACATCGAGGGCCGCCGCTGGTGGCAGCTGACCGACCCGTACGGCGGGCTCGCGATCCGCCGTGGCCAGCCGGAGCGGAACCTGCTGCTGGGCGGCCGCGAGGTGCTGGTCTCGGCCCGCTACGTCCGCAGCGTCCCCACCGGGCCGGTGCGCCGGCTGGTGATCGCGCTGCGCGGCACCGAGGCCCGGCGGCGCACCGAGCTGAGCCATGCCGAGCTGATCGCCACCGTCGCCCACGAGCTGCGCTCGCCGCTCACCTCCGTCAAGGGCTTCACCGCCACGCTCCTGCAGAAGTGGGAGCGGTTCACCGACGACCAGAAGCGGCTGATGCTGGAGACGGTGGACGCCGACGCCAACCGCGTCACCCGGCTCATCGCCGAGCTGCTGGACATCTCCCGGATCGACTCCGGGCGGCTGGAGGTGCGCCGGCAGCGGGTGGACATGATCGCCGCGGTGCGCCGGCACGTACAGGCGCAGACCACCGCGGGCCAGCGGCCGGACCGCTTCCTGATCCGGATGCGGGAGCCGCTGCCGGACCTGTGGGCGGATCCGGACAAGGTGGACCAGGTGCTGGGCAACCTCCTGGAAAACGCGGTGCGCCACGGCGAGGGAACGGTCACCATCGAGGTGGGACCGGCGAAGGACGCCGGCGGGGGAGAGGGGACGAGCGTCACCGTGAGCGACGAGGGCCCCGGCATCCCCGAGGAGTCGATGAGCCGCGTCTTCACCCGCTTCTGGCGGGGCAGCAAGCGCGGTGGCACCGGGCTCGGCCTCTATATCGTCAAGGGCATCGTCGAGGCGCACGGCGGTGCGATCACGGTCGGCCGGGCCCCGGCCGGCGGCGCCCAGTTCCGATTTAGCCTGCCCGTCGCGGCGCCGGCCTTCCTGGCCTGAGCCTCCCGCGGCGGGCGCCCCGCGAGCGGCCCGCGAGGGCCGACGACGGGCCCGGGGGGACGGGCCCCTTAGACTTGACCTTTGGCACCTTTGGCGCACAGGCATCGCGGACACGCGGGCGCAGAGCCGAGGCGAAGCGAGCCGCGCCAAGCCACACCACCGGAAGCACGGGAAGAGATGTCCGCACCCAATAAGTCGTACGACCCTGTCGAGGTCGAAGCCCTGAAACCGGAAGAGATCGCCCGACGGGTCGACGAGGCGCTGGCCGCCATCGCCGCCGCGGGTGACCTTGACGCGCTCGCCCAGGCGAAGATCGCGCATGCCGGTGGCACCTCGCCGCTAGCCCTGGCCAACCGCGAGATCGGCGCCCTTCCGCCGCACGCCAAGGCGGACGCCGGCAAGCGCGTCGGCCAGGCCCGCGGCCGCGTCAACCAGGCGCTCAAGGCTCGCCAGGAAGAGCTGGAGGCGGAGCGCGACGCGCGCGTCCTGGTCGAGGAGGCAGTGGACGTCACGCTGCCCTACGACCGGATCCCGGCCGGCGCCCGGCACCCGCTGAGCACCTTCATGGAGCGGGTCGCGGACGTCTTCGTGGCGATGGGCTACGAGGTCGCCGAGGGCCCCGAGGTCGAGGCCGAGTGGTTCAACTTCGACGCGCTGAACTTCGTGCCGGACCACCCCGCGCGCCAGATGCAGGACACCTTCTTCGTGCAGGGCAACGGCACCGAGGGCGATGAGTCGGGCGTGGTGCTGCGCACCCACACCTCGCCGGTGCAGGCCCGCACGCTGGTCGACCGCGAGCCGCCGGTCTACGTCGTCTGCCCGGGGCGGGTCTACCGCACCGACGAGCTGGACGCCACGCACTCGCCGGTCTTCCACCAGATCGAGCTGCTCGCCGTCGACGAGGGCCTGACCATGGCGGACCTCAAGGGCACCCTGGACCACATGGTCCAGGCGCTGTTCGGTCCGGACATGAAGACCCGGCTGCGGCCCAACTACTTCCCGTTCACCGAGCCGTCCGCCGAGATGGACATGGTCTGCTACGTCTGCCGGGGCGCCTCCGTGGGCAACCCCGACCGGCCGTGCCGGACCTGCTCCAGCGAGGGCTGGATCGAGCTCGGCGGCTGCGGCATGGTCAACCCCAAGGTGCTGGTCGCCTGCGGTGTGGACCCTGAGAAGTACAGCGGCTTCGCCTTCGGGTTCGGAATCGACCGGATGCTGATGTTCCGGCACAACGTGGAAGACATGCGCGACATGTTCGAGGGCGACGTCCGGTTCACCCGGCCGTTCGGGATGGAGATCTGATGCGGGTCCCGCTTTCTTGGCTGCGGGAATACGTCGACCTGCCGGCGACGACGACCGGCCGCGACGTACAGGAGAAGCTCATCGGCGTCGGCCTGGAGGTCGAGACCGTCGAGCAGCTCGGCGAGGGTCTGAGCGGCCCGCTGGTCGTCGGCCAGGTGCTGACCATCGAGGAGCTGGAGGGCTTCAAGAAGCCGATCCGCTTCTGCACGGTGGACGTCGGCCAGGCCAACGGCACCGGCGAGCCGCAGGAGATCGTCTGCGGTGCGCGGAACTTCGCCGTCGGCGACAAGGTCGTGGTCGTCCTCCCCGGCGCCGTGCTGCCCGGTGACTTCAAGATCGCCGCCCGTAAGACCTACGGCAAGAAGTCGCACGGCATGATCTGCTCCGGCGACGAGCTGGGCATGGGCGACGACGGCTCGGGCGGCATCATCGTGCTGCCGCCGACGACCGAGGTGGGCACCGACGCGATCGAGCTGCTGGAGCTCCGCGACGAGGTGCTGGACATCGCCGTCACCCCGGACCGCGGCTACTGCCTGTCGCTGCGCGGCGTGGCCCGCGAGGCGGCCATCGCCTTCGGGCTGCCGCTGCGCGACCCGGCGCTGCTGGACGTGCCGCCGCCGAACACCGGCGGCTATCCGGTCCAGGTCGCCGACCCGATCGGCTGCGACCGCTTCACCACGCGCACCGTCACCGGTCTGGAGCCGGAGGCCCGCACCCCGATCTGGATGCAGCGCCGCCTGCAGAAGGCCGGGATGCGGCCGGTCTCGCTCGCCGTGGACATCACCAACTACGTGATGCTGGAGCTGGGCCAGCCGCTGCACGCCTACGACCGGGCGAGCGTCCAGGGCCCGATCGGCGTCCGCCGCGCCACCCCCGGCGAGGAGCTGGAGACGCTGGACGGCACCAAGCGGGTGCTGGACGGCGAGGACCTGGTCATCACCGACAACCGCGGCCCCATCGGGCTGGCCGGTGTGATGGGCGGCGCCAACACCGAGATCGCGGCGCCGGCCGTCGACCCGGAGACCGGGCGGTTGCACGGCACCACCGATGTGGTGATCGAGGCCGCGCACTTCGACGCGATCTCCATCGCCCGCACCGCCCGCCGGCACCGGCTGTCCTCGGAGGCCGCCAAGCGCTTCGAGCGCGGGGTGGACCCGGAGGCGGCGTCCGCGGCGGCGCAGCGCACCGTGGACCTGCTGGTGCTGCTCGCCGGCGGCACCGCCGAGGAGGGCGTCACCGAGATCGTCTCGCCGCGCGGTCCGCGGACGATCACCATCCCGGCCGACCACCCGGACAAGGTCGCCGGCGTCACCTACGGCCGGGAGACCGTCGTCCGCCGGCTCCACCAGGTGGGCTGCGATGTCTACGGGCAGGACGAGCTGGTCGTCACGGTGCCGTCCTGGCGCCCCGACCTCGGCGACCCCAACGACCTGGCCGAGGAGGTCATCCGGCTGGAGGGCTACGAGAACCTGCCCTCCACGCTGCCGCTGCCGCCGGCCGGCCGCGGGCTGACCGAGCGTCAGCGGCTGCACCGCCGGGTCGGCCGGGCGCTGGCCGGCGCCGGGTACGTCGAGACGCTGAACTACCCGTTCACCGGCTCGGCCGTGCTCGACCAGCTCGGCATCGAGGCGGACGACCCCCGGCGGGACGCGGTCACCCTGGTGAACCCGCTCTCCGACGAGGAGCCGGACCTGCGCACCACCCTGATCCCCGGGCTGCTGGCCGCGCTGCGCCGCAACTTCGGGCGGGGCAACCACGATCTGGCGCTCTTCGAGACCGGTCCGGTCTTCCGGGCGACCGGTCAGGAGCAGCCGGCCCGTCGTCTGGTGGTCGACCGCCGGCCGACCGACGACGAGATCGCCTCGCTGGACGCCTCGCTGCCGCAGCAGCCGCGCGGCGCCGCGGTGGTGCTGGCCGGTGCGCGCGAGCAGGCCGGCTGGTGGGGCTCGGGTTGCCCGTCCGGCTGGGCGGACGCCGTCGAGGCGGGTCGGGCCGTCGCCCGTGAGGCGGGCGTCGAGCTGATCGTCCGTCAGGACCAGCGTGCCCCCTGGCACCCCGGCCGGTGCGCGGCGCTGCTCGCGGTGGCCGACGGTGCGGAGCTGCTCCTCGGCCACGCCGGGGAGCTGCACCCGCGGGTCGTCAAGGCCCTCGGTCTGCCGGAGCGCACCAGCGCGATGGAGATCGACCTGGACGGTCTGGAGAAGGCCGCGGCCGGTGCGCGTCAGGCGCCGCGGATCTCCACGTTCCCGGTCGCCACGCAGGACGTCGCGCTGATCGTCGACGCGTCGGTGGCGGCGGCGGACGTCGAGGCCGCGCTCCGGGCCGGCGCCGGCGAACTGCTGGAGTCGGTGCGGCTGTTCGACGTCTTCACCGGTGAGCAGGTGGGCGAGGGCAAGAAGTCGCTGGCCTACGCGCTGCGGTTCCGGGCGTCCGACCGGACGCTGACGGCCGACGAGGCCACGGCGGCCCGGGACGCGGCCGTCGCCGTCGCGGTCGAGCGGGTGGGTGCGGCCCTGCGCGGCTGACCCCGGCTTCAGAGCCAGGAGCGGGCCCCCGTCCACGTCTCGTGGACGGGGGCCCGTCCGTTTCCGGCCATCCGCGCCCCGCTCGCGGCCGCTGCACACCCCGTGTGAACTCCCCCTGATTACGCTGGACTTACGGAGTCGCTACGTCCCTGGGGGCGAGGCATGGAGCCCAACACGCTGCTCGACGCGATCGTGGACGAGGCCGGCATCTCGCACGCCGGGCTCGCGGCACGGATCAACGAACTCGGGCGGCGGCGCGGGCTCGCGCTGCGCTACGAGCACACCGCCGTGGCGCGCTGGCTCAAGGGGCAGCGCCCGCGCGGCCAGGTGCCGGACCTGATCTGCGAGGTCCTCGGCGAGCGGCTGCGCCGGCCGGTGAGCCTGGACGACATCGGGCTCAGCGGACCGGGGGCGCGCCGGAGTGCGGACACCCCGCTGTCGGGGTTCGTGGAGCGGGCCACCGCGCTGTGGCGGTCCGACGAGCAGCAGCGGCCGCACGTGGTCGCGGCGCCCGCGCTCACCGGCACCTCGGCGATCATCCCGGTGTGGGAGTGGGAGAACCCGCCGGAGGACTTCGACGTCTCGCGCGACGGGCTGACCCGGGTCGGGATGGCCGACATCGAGATGCTGCGGGCCGCGCGGACCCACTACGAGCAGATGTACCGGAAGGCGGGTGGTATCGCTACCAGAGCACGCATCGTCGGATTCCTCAACACCGAGGCGGCGCCGCTGCTGCGGGGCAGCTACAGCGATGCGACGGGGCGTCAACTGCACCGGGCCACCGGTGGGTTGGTGGCCGTCGCGGGCATCTGCGCGTACGACTCGGATGCTCTCGGACTGGCCCAGCGCTACTTCCATCAGGCGCTGCGGCTGGCGAAGGCCAGCGGGGACCGCGGGCTCGGCGCGTACATCATCGCGCTGTTGGTCAACCAGTCCCTCTTCGTACGGGAATACCGCCAGGCGGTCGCCTTCGCGGAGGCGGCACTGCGCGCCGCGGGCGGACAGCTCACCCCGGCGCTCTCGGCCGACCTCCATGCGATGCAGGCCAAGGCGTACGCACGGCTGGGCGACGGTGCCGGCGCACTGGACTGCATCCGGCGGGCCGAGACGGCGGCGGACCGGATCCGCCCCGGGATGGAGCCCGCCGAGACGGGCTATGTGCAGCCGGGCCTGGTGAACGTACAGGTCGCGGAGGCGCTGCTCAGCCTGGGGGACCTGCGGTCCGCCCGGGAGCAGGCGGACGCCGCCGTGGACACCCCCGCACACGACCGCGGCCGGGTTCACCGGCTGGCCATGCTCACTCATATCGAGCTGCGCCAAGGGGACGCGGACCGGGCCGTGGCCAACGCCGCGGAGATGACGGAGCAGGCTCGGGGCATGGAGTCGCAGCGCCTGCGGGACCGGCTGCGGGCCGTGCGCGAGCATCTGGCGGAGACCGGGAGCTCCGCGACGGACGAGGCTGCCGATCTCATCGACGAGGTGCTGCGCGTTCCGCTGTGACCGGGCTCGTGTCACCTTGCCGGCCCTCAAGCGGAAGGTGGCAGTTACGTGCGTTGGAACAACCTCAGCGAAAAGCCGGTCTACGCGAATCCCTGGTTCCGGGTCAACCTGGCCGATGTGGAGCTCCCCGACGGCCGTCATCTGGATCACTTCCTGATCCGGATGCGGCCGGTCGCGGTGGCCACCGCGGTCAACGAGGCCAATGAGGTGCTGCTGCTGTGGCGGCACCGGTTCATCACCGACAGCTGGGGCTGGGAGCTGGCCGCCGGTGTGGTGGAGGACGGGGAGGACCCGGTCGGCGCGGCCGCGCGGGAGATGGAGGAGGAGACCGGGTGGCGACCCGGACCCCTCCAGCACCTCCTCTCGGTGGAGCCGTCCAACGGCCTCACCGACGCGCGGCACCACATCTACTGGTCCGACGAGGCCGAGTATCTCGGCGCCCCGCAGGACGACTTCGAGTCGGACCGGCGGGAGTGGGTCGATCTCAAGCTGGTGCCCGACATGGTGGCGAGGGGGGAGGTGCCGGCCGCGAACATGGCCGCGGCGCTGCTGATGCTCCACCACATCCGGCTCGGCTGAGGCCGGCCGCCTCAGCGCCCGGTGGCCTGCCAGACGGCGACCGCCACGGTCGCGAGCCCGGTGAGCGCGGCCAGTGAGGCCAGCGGCCAGCGGCGGCTCTCCAACCGCGTGACGCGGGCCTGGAGTTCGTCCGCTTCGCGGGTGTTCTGCTCGCAGCGCTGGGCCTGCAGCCTGAGCTGGCCGTCGACGGTGGCGGCGCGTACGTCGAGTAGGCGCCGCAGCTCCGCGACATCGGCGGTGATCGGATCGGGGTCCCGGTGGGCGGTCACGTTCCGCTCCTCTTTCCTTCTCCTGGTGACGGTCGGGTGGACACCTGAACCAGTCAACTGCGCTGGGAGGAAAGGCGGGAGCGTGTGAGGCGGGGAGATACGGGTCAGCGTTTCACACCCCGTGCGAAGTGACGCTCGGTGAGCGTTTCGCACGGGGTGCGAAGCGGGCGCCCGGAGTTGGCGCATTCACACACTGTTATCAAGGCCCGGAAGGGAGTTCACTCGTCACTACGGGGTCGTTGCCGGCGGTCGGGCGCCCGCCGGCCGGGTCCGCCCGCCGAACCATCCCCCGAGCGGCGGGCGGACGGCCCTGGTGTCCCCGCCCGGACGGAGGCCCCCCTCTCGCCGTCCGGGCGGCCGGACCACGCACCTCCCGCCCGCGAACCGGCGCCGGGCCGGGGAGCCGGCCGCTCAGTACGAGTAGAAGCCCGACCCGCTCTTGCGCCCCAGACGGCCCGCGTCGACCATCCGCTGGAGCAGCGGGGGAGCGGCGTAGAGGGGCTCCTTGTACTCGTCGTACATGGAGGCGGCGACGGACGCGACGGTGTCCAGGCCGATCAGGTCGGAGAGCTTGAGCGGGCCCATCGGGTGGGCGCAGCCCATCTCCATGCCGTTGTCGATGTCCTCGCGGCTGGCCATGCCCGACTCGAACATCCGGATCGCGGAGAGGAGGTAGGGGATGAGCAGGGCGTTCACCACGAAGCCCGAGCGGTCCTGGGCGCGGATGGCGTGCTTGCCGAGCACGTTCTGGACCAGCGCCTCGGCGCGCTTGAGGGTCTCCTCGGCGGTGGTGAGGGCGGGGATCAGCTCGACGAGCTTCTGCACCGGTGCCGGGTTGAAGAAGTGGATGCCGATGACGTGGTCGGCGCGGGAGGTCGCCACCGCCAGCTTCACCAGCGGGATGGACGAGGTGTTGGAGGCCAAGATCGCGTCCGGGCGGACCACGACCTGGTCGAGCACCTGGAAGATCTCCGTCTTGACCTGCTCGTTCTCGACCACGGCCTCGATGACGAGGTCGCGGTCGGCGAACTCACCGAGGTCGGTGGTGAAGCTGAGCCGACCGAGCGTCGCATCGCGCTCGGCCACCGTGATCTTGCCGCGTTCGGCGGCCTTGCCGAGCGAGTTGGTCAGGCGGGTGCGCCCCAGTTCCAGTGCCTCGCCGGTGGTCTCCGCGACCTTGACGTCCAGCCCGGCGCGGGCGCACACCTCGGCGATGCCGGCGCCCATCTGGCCGCAGCCGACCACTCCGACGCGTGCAATGTCGGCGAATGAGTCCGTCACCTCGTGCCTTTCGCTGATCTACAGGACCGGCGGTACGCCGTAAGGGTCCGACGCCCGCCTCGACCCCGACGTTACTCCGCGAGGTGCTGGGAGGAGGCCGCCGGGGCGGGCATTCTGAGCCTGCCAGATGGGACGAATCGGACGAGATGGGGGCTTTTCATGCGAGGTATCACACGCCGCGGGTTCGCCACGGCGACGCTGGGGGCGGCTTCCTGGCTGCTGGGCGCGGGTGCCGGCGTGGGCCACGGCGCCCCGGCCCGGCGCTCGATGCGCGGGATGTGGCTGGCGACGGTGGCCAACCTGGACTGGCCGTCCCGGCCCGGCCTGGACCGGGCGACCCAGCAGCGGGAGCTGGCCGACCTCCTGGACACGGCCGTCGAGCGGCGGCTGAACACGGTGTTCTTCCAGGCCCGGCCGACCGCGGACGCGCTGTGGCCGTCGCGGTACGAGCCCTGGGCGCAGTACCTGACCGGGGTGCAGGGCCGGGACCCGGGGTGGGACCCACTGGACTTCGTGGTCCGGGAGGCCCATCGGCGCGACCTGGCGCTGCACGCGTGGTTCAACCCGTACCGGGTGGCCAACCACACCGACCCCGCCCGGCTGGCCGCCGGTCACCCCGCCCGCCGGCACCCGGACTGGGTCGTCCGCTACGGCGGCAAGCTCTACTACAACCCCGGGCTGCCCGAGGTCCGCCGCTTCGTCCAGGACGCGATGCTGGACGCGGTCCGCCGCTACCCCCTCGACGGGGTGCACTTCGACGACTACTTCTACCCGTATCCGGTCGCCGGCCAGGCGTTCCACGACGACGCGGCCTTCGAGAGATACGGCGGGGACTTCGCGGGGCGCGGCGACTGGCGGCGGGACAACATCGACCGGCTGATCCGGGAGATGCGGGAGGGGATCGCCGGGAGCGGCCACCGGGTGCCCTTCGGCATCAGCCCCTTCGGGGTCTGGCGCAACAGCAGCACCGATCCGCGCGGCTCCCGCACCGAGGCCGGCGTCCAGGCCTACGACGACCTCTACGCCGACACCCGGCGCTGGGTGCGGGAGGGCTGGATCGACGCGATCGTGCCGCAGGTGTACTGGCCGCTGGGGTTCGCCGCCGCCGACTACGCGGAACTGGTGCCGTGGTGGGCCCGGACCGTGGCGGGCACCGAGGTGGAGCTGCACATCGGCGAGGCGCTCTACAAGGCGGGCCGGGACGCGCAGCCGGACGCCTGGCAGGACCCGGCCGAGCTCTCCGAGCACCTCGCCTTCGCCCGCCGCCATCCGGAGGTCGGCGGGCACGTCTACTTCTCGGCCAAGGACGTGGCGAAGGATCCGCTCGGCGCACTGGCCCGGGTCGTCGAGGACCACTACGGCGGTGCGGCCCGGCGGTGAGCGCCGCCGCGGCGGTGGCGGACGGCCCGCCACCGCCGCGCCGTCCGCTAGCGAATGGTGTGGGGTTCGGTGGACTTGGGGTGCTGGACGACGCAGTCCGGGCCGGGCCACATGATCGTCTCGTGACCGTCCTCGGCGCGGATGCGGAAGGGCGGTTCGCCGTTGGTCCCGAGTACTTCCACGATCTCGACGATGTGGTCGCCGTGGCCGACGGTCCTGCCGTGCACCAGCAGCCGGTCGCCCGTCTTCGCGTGCATCTGGGCTCCTCCCGCTTCGGGCGGCCGCCGACCGGGGCGGCCGACGCGCACGACGGCCGGGCGGTTGTGCGGCCAACGGATTGCGGGCCCGCGAGCGGCCCGGACGGCACCACCTGCCGTCGCCGCCAGTTTATGTCCGGGGCGCCGGGGCGCACCCGGTGAAGGCGGGCGGCCGGCGGTCAGCTCCGGGCCCGCTGGGTGACGACGATGCAGGCCAGCACCGCCAGCGCGGTGAGGGGCGCGGCCGGCGGCAGCCGCTCGCCGAGCAGCACCACCGACCACACCAGGGTCAGCAGCGGCTGGGCGAGCTGGAGCTGGCTGGCCCGGGAGATGCCGATGGCGGCCATCCCGCGGTACCAGACGACCATCCCCAGGAACGTCGAGCCGGCCGTCAGCCACAGCAGTCCGGCGACCGCGTGGCCTGTCAGCTGCGGTGCCGGCTCGGCGTTCAGCGCGAGTACGGCGCCCGGCGCGGTCACCGGCAGGGACAGCACCAGCGCCCAGCCGATCACCTGCCAGCCCGGCATCCGGCGGGCCAGCCGCCCGCCCTCGCCGTAGCCGGCCGCGCACAGCACCAGCGCCGCGAAGAGGTACAGGTCGCCGGTGCTCGGTGCGCCGCCGCTCTGCTGCACCGCGAAGGCGATGACCGCCGCGGCGCCGACCAGGGCCGCGAGCCAGAAGGTCCGGGAGGGGCGGGACCCGGTGCGGACCGCCGAGTACGCGGCGGTGGTCAGCGGCAGCAGTCCGACGACCACGGCGGCGTGCGAGGTGGTGGAGGTCCGCAGGGCGAGCGTGGTCAGCAGCGGGAAGCCCAGCACGACGCCGGCCGCGACCACCGCGATGCCGGCCCACTGGCGGCGTGCGGGCAGCCGGACCCGGCAGGCCGCCAGGCAGCCGCCGGCCAGCGCCGCCGCCAGCACGCTGCGCAGCATCACGACCGTCCAGGGGCCCATCCCCTCCAGCGCCCAGGCGGTCGCGGGGAACGTCAGCGAGAAGGCGGCGACGCCGAGGAGGGCGAGCAGGGCGCCGGCGCCGAAGGTGTGGGCCGGGGGCGCCGGGAGGGGCGCGGCGGCGGGGGACGGGGCGGTGATCGCTATCGGCGTCGAGGCGGTAGCGCTATCGTGTGCTCTCATGAATGAGCGTAGCAGTGGCGCCGAACTGGCCGTGATCCTGCGAGGGGAGCTGAAGCGCTACTCTCCGGGCGAGAAGCTGCCGTCGAGTCGGGCCCTGGTGGAGCGCCATCGGGTCAGTCCGGTGACGGTCTCCCGGGCGCTGGCCGAGCTCGTCGCCGAGGGGCTGGTCGTCACCCGTCCCGGCGCCGGGGCGTTCCGCGCCGAGCCGCGCCGTGCGGCACCGCGCCCGGTCGACACCTCCTGGCAGGAGATCGCGCTGAGCGCCGAACCGGCCGGCGACCAGGTGCCGCGCAGCGTCGACGCCTCCGGTGTGCTGGCCACCCTCGCCGCCCCGGCGCCGGGCGTCATCGAGCTCAACGGCGGCTATCTGCACCCCTCCGTCCAGCCCGAACGCGCCCTGGCCGCCGCGCTGGCGCGGGCCGGGCGGCGGCCCGGGGCCTGGGGCCGGCCGCCGCTCGACGGGGTGCCGGAGCTGCGGGCCTGGTTCGCGCGGGAGATCGGCGGTCCCGGCGGCCCGCTCGCCGCCAGCGACGTCCTGATCACCGCGGGCGGTCAGAACGCGCTGACCGCCGCGCTGCGCGCGCTCGCCCCGCCCGGCGCCCCGGTCCTGGTCGAGTCGCCCACCTATCCCGGCATGATGGCCGTCGCCCGGGCCTCCGGCCTCCGCCCGGTCCCGGTGCCGGTGGACGCCGACGGCGTGCGCACCGATCTGCTCGCCGACGCCTTCCGGGCCAGCGGCGCCCGGTTGTTCGTCTGCCAGCCGCTGTTCCAGAACCCCTCCGGCGCGGTGCTGGCCGCCGAGCGCCGCCGGGAGGTGCTGCGGATCGCGCGGGCCGCCGGCGCGTTCGTGGTCGAGGACGACTTCGCCCGGCTGCTGGGCCACGCGGATGCGCCCGCGCTGCCGCCGACCCTGCTCGCCGACGATCCGGACGGCACCGTCGTGCACGTCCGCTCGCTGACCAAGGTCACCTCGCCCAGTCTGCGGGTGGGCGCGCTGGCCGCCCGCGGCCCGGTGCTCGACCGGCTGCGCGCCATCCAGGTCGTCGACAGCTTCTTCGTCCCGGGCCCGCTCCAGGAAGCCGCGCTGGAGCTCGTCGGCTCGCCCGCCTGGGCCCGTCATCTCCGGCTGATGGCCGGGGAGTTGAGGGACCGCCGGCAGGCGCTGCGGACCGCCCTGGAGCGCGAGCTGCCGGGGCTGGTCGCCTCGGGGCCCGGCAGCCGTCCGGTCCGCGGCGGCGGCCATGTCTGGCTGCGGCTGCCGAACGGCACCGACGAGGCCGCGCTGGCCGGTGCGGCACTGCGCGCGGGCGTCGCGGTGGCGGCCGGCCGCCCCTACTTCCCCGCCGAACCGCCCGCCGCCCACCTGCGGCTGAGCTTCGCCTCCGCGGCCGGCACCGGCGAACTGGACGAAGGGATCCGCCGGCTGCGCACCGCCTGCGACGAACGGGGCGTACCGGTGGACTGAGGCGGCGCGGCCGGACCGGATCCGGGTACCCGTTCGACTCCGGCCGCCCCTTCTGCCAGTCTCCCGGCATGAACGCGCGCGCCCTCGACGGCTACGAGATCTCCACCGACCCCGACCGGATCGACGCACAGCTGGTCCACCACTGGCTCGCCACCGACTCCTACTGGGCCCTCGGCCGCACCCGCGAACACCACGACCGGGCCCTGGCGGGCTCGCTCAACTTCGGCCTGTACGAGGCCGGTTCGGGCCGCCAGGCCGCCTACGCCCGGGTCGTCACCGACTATGTCACCTTCGCCTGGCTCTGCGACGTCTACGTCTGCCGCGACGACCGCGGCAAGGGCCTGGGCACCGCGCTGGTGGAGGCCGTCGCCGCGCAGCTGGCGCCGCACGGACTGGCCCGGATCACCCTGGCGACCAAGGACGCGCACGGCGTCTACGAGAAGGTCGGCTTCCGGCCGCTGACCTCGCCCGAGCAGTGGATGACGCTGGGGCTGCTCGATCCCGGCCCGCTCGCCCCGGAGACCGCATGACGGACAACCCCGCACCGGCGCCCGGCCGTTGGGCGGCGCGGGCGCTGGCCCGCCTGGCCGCCGACGCCGTGCCGACCCCACTGCGGACGCTGCGCCTGCCCGCCCTCCCGGACCTCGACCTGCACGTCAAGGACGAGTCGGCGCAGCCCACCGGGGGCATCAAGCACCGGCTGCTGCGGGAGCTGTTCCGCGCCGCCGTCGAGGACGGCGCGCTGGGCGAGGGGATGCCGGTGGTGATGGGCAGCGGCGGCGCCGCGGCGGTGGCCGGGGCGTACCACGCCCGGCTGCTGGGGCTGCCGTTCACCGCCGTGCTGCCGCGGACCGCACCGGACGCCGTCCGGGACCGGATCGCGGCGCACGGCGGCCGGTGCGCCACCGGGCAACTGCCGCCCGCGGCCGTGCTGGACGAGGCCCGGGACCTGGCCGAGCGGACCGGCGGCCACTTCCTCGACCACTTCGCCGCGGCCCGCCGCCCACCGGACGGGCCGGGCCCGATGCCGGGCCTGGCCGCCGAACTCCTCGACGGGCTGCGGGACGCCCGCCACCCGGTGCCGCGGTGGCTGGTGACCGGTGCCGGCACCGGCGCCACCTCGGCCTCGCTCGGCCACCATCTGCGCGCGCACCGCCTGCCGACCCGGCTGGCCGTCGCCGACCCGGAGCACTCCGCCTACTTCCCGGCCTGGGCGAGCGGCTGCGACGCCTACGCGACCGGGATGCCGTCCCGCATCCCCGGCATCGGCCGCCCCCGCACCGAACCGGGCTTCCGGCCCGATCTGATCGACCTGGTCGTCCCGGTCCCGGACGCCGCCTCGGTCGCCGCGATGCGCTGGCTGCACCGGACCGCCGGCCTCGCCTGCGGCCCGGCCACCGGCACCGCGCTGTGGGCGGCCTGCCACCTCGCCGCACGGCTGCGCGCCGACGGCGTCCCCGGCAGCGTGGTCCTCCTCGCCGGGGACGGCGCGGAGCCGTACCGCGCCACCCACCTCGACGCGGGCTGGCTGGCCGGCAAGGGGTTGGACCCGGCGCCGTACGAGGCCCGGCTGGAGCGGTTCGCGCGCACCGGGGAGTGGACCTGGCCGCACCCGGAGGGGTGAGGCGCCGCTCCCGGACAGGCGGGGGATACCCGCGTTCGGCCCGCTGCGGTCGTCGGGCCGCGCCGCGCGGCGCAGGATCGTCCTGGGACGGAGTCCCGACCGGCGCCCGCCCCGGTCCGCGGCACCGCGGCCGGGGCCCCGGGCCGCCGGGCGCGAGCAGCAACGCACGGACGGGAGCGGGCCGATGGCGGACGGCGCGGCGCACGACGCGGGGGAGAGCGGCGCCGGGGACCACCGGCGGGCCGGCCTGGACCGGCGGCACTTCCTCGGCGCGGCCACCGGGATCGCGGCGCTCGCCACCGGCCTGACCGGCTGCGACGTGATCGGCGGCAGCCCGCGCGGCCGGCGCCCGGCGGACCCGCTCGCCGCCGAGCGCGACCGCCCCGGCAGCCCCGACTGGCGGCTGCGCGCCACCGGCCCGCCGGACGCGATCGAGGGCTACCCCGACCGCGTCAGCGTGCTGCCCGGCGAGGAGTTCGGCCTGCACGTCTCGACCACCGCGCCCGGCTTCCGGGTCTCCGCCTACCGGGTCGGCTGGTACGGCGGCGCCCAGGCCCGCCTGGTGTGGCGCTCGGACCGGCTCACCGGGCGCCGCGCCCCCGCCCCGCACCTGCTGCCCAAGACCCGTACCGTACGGGCCGGTTGGCCGCGCACCACCGCCGTGCGCACCGACGGCTGGCCGCCCGGCGCCTACCTGCTGCGCCTGGATGCCGACCACGGCCACCAGCGCTACGTCCCGCTGGTGGTCCGCTCGCCCATCGCCGCCGGCCGCACCGTCCTGATGCACGCGGTGACGACCTGGCAGGCATACAACGCCTGGGGCGGCCACAGCCTCTACAAGGGGCGGGACGGCTCCTACGCCACCCGGTCGCTCGCGGTCGGCTTCGACCGCCCCTACGACGCCACCGGCGCCGAGAAGTTCCTGGTCTACGAGCGCGCCCTGGTGGTGCTCGCCGAACGCCTCGGCCTGCCGCTGGCCTACACCACCTCGGTGGACGTCCACCGCGACGCCGCCGCGCTGCGCGGCGCCACCGCCGTGCTCTCCCTCGGCCACGACGAGTACTGGACGCCGCAGCAGCGCGAGCACGTCACCCGGGCCCGCGACGCCGGTGCCAACCTCGCCTTCCTCGGCGCCAACGCCTGCTTCCGCCGGGTCCGCCTCGACGCCGGCCCGGACGGCGCGCTGCCCACCGTGACCTGCTACAAGACCGCCTACCGCGAGGACCCCCGGTTCGCCGCCCGGCACGAGGCGCCCACCCACGACTTCCGCGCCCCGCCCGCCGCCGACCCCGAGTCGTCCCTCACCGGCGTCCTCTACGAGGGCTATCCGACGGACGCGCCCTACGTCGTCCACGGCGCCGGCCACTGGCTCTTCGAGGGCACCGGGGTCAGGTCCGGCGACGCCTTCCCGCACCTGGTGGGGGTGGAGTACGACCGGGTCACGCCGGAGGCGCCCACCCCCGCCGCCCTGGAGATCGTCGCGCACTCCCCGCTGGTCTGCCGGGGCCGCGCCAGCCACGCCGACTCCGCCTACTACACCGTCCCCGGCGGCGCCGGGGTCTTCGCCACCGGCACCATGCGCTGGGTCGAGGCGCTCATGGCCGGCACCCGCGACAACGGCCGCAACCACGGCCTGGACCGCCGCACCGGCGCGTTCGTCACCCGCACCACGGAGAACCTGCTGCGCGCCTTCGCCGCGGGCCCGGCGGCCCGCCACCACCCGGCCCCGGAGCCGAACGCCCGCCGGGTGTACGGGGGATGAGCCGGGCGGCGGCGCATGCCGAGGCGGTGGTCCGCACCCCCGCGTCCCGACGGCGCGGGCCCGGGCCGTCCGGGGAACCCGGTCGCAAGCGGCCCCGATGCATAGACCCGCCAGGCATTGCATAAAACTGTCGTCGTCCGTATAGTCATGCCATCGAAGGGAAGGGTCCAGGGGCCATGACGGTACGAGCAGCAGTCGCCGGTGCGAGTGGATATGCGGGAGGTGAGCTCCTGCGCCTGCTCCTGGGGCACCCCCGGGTCGAGATCGGGGCGGTGACCGGGCACTCCAGTGCCGGGCAGCGCCTGGGCGCCCTGCAACCGCACCTCGCGCCGCTGGCCGACCGGGAGCTGGCGCCGACCACGCCCGAGGCGCTGGCCGGCCATGACGTGGTGTTCCTCGCGCTGCCGCACGGCCAGTCCGCGGCGGTCGCCGAGCAACTCGGCCCCGAGGTGCTGGTGGTCGACTGCGGCGCGGACTTCCGGCTGAAGGACGCCGCCGCGTGGGAGGCGTTCTACGGCTCGCCGCACGCCGGCACCTGGCCGTACGGACTGCCGGAGCTGCCCGGTGGGCGGGCGGCGCTCCAGGGGGCCCGGCGGATCGCGGTGCCCGGCTGCTACCCCACCGCCGTCTCGCTCGCGCTCTTCCCCGCCTACGCGGCCGGCCTCGCCGAGCCGGAGGCCGTGATCGTCGCGGCGTCCGGCACCTCCGGCGCCGGCAAGGCCGCCAAACCGCACCTCCTCGGTTCCGAGGTGATGGGCTCGATGAGCCCGTACGGCGTCGGCGGCGGGCACCGGCACACCCCGGAGATCGCCCAGAACCTCGGCGCCGCGGCCGGCGAGCCGGTCGCGGTGTCCTTCACCCCGACCCTGGCGCCGATGCCGCGCGGCATCCTCGCCACCTGCTCGGCCAAGGCCCGGCCCGGCGTGGACGCCGAGGCGGTCCGCGCCGCGTACGAGAAGGCGCTGGCCGGCGAGCCGTTCGTCCGGCTGCTGCCGGACGGCCAGTGGCCCGCCACCGCCTTCGTGCAGGGCTCCAACGCCGCGCAGATCCAGGTGGCGCTCGATCCGGCGACCGACCGGATCATCGCGATCAGCGCCATCGACAACCTGACCAAGGGAACCGCCGGCGGCGCGGTCCAGAGCATGAACATCGCCCTCGGCCTCCCGGAGGACCTGGGCCTTTCCACGACGGGACTCGCGCCGTGAGCGTCCCGTGCGCAGCCACCGGGCTGCCGATGACGACGGACGGCGCGCCGCCGCGCTGCGCGGCCGACAGTGACACGAGCCGCCACGGCGGCGGGGCGAACGAGGAGAAGCAGTGAGTGTGACCGCAGCCAAGGGATTCCTCGCGGCGGGCATCGCCGCCGGGATCAAGGAGAGCGGGCAGCCCGATCTCGCGCTCGTGGTGAACAGCGGGCCGCGGCTGGCCGCCGCCGGCGTGTTCACCGCCAACCGCGTCAAGGCCGCGCCGGTCCTGTGGTCCGAGCAGGTCCTCAAGGGCGGCCGGGTCTCCGCGGTGGTCCTCAACTCCGGTGGCGCCAACGCCTGTACGGGCCCGCTCGGCTTCCAGGACACCCACGTGACCGCGGAGAAGGTCGCAAAGACGTTGGACGGGCACAGTGCCGGTGAGGTCGCGGTGGCCTCCACCGGCCTGATCGGGGTGCGGCTCCCGATGGACAAGCTGCTGCCCGGTGTGGAGAAGGCCGCCGCCGAACTCACCGGCCACGGCGGCGAGAAGGCCGCCATCGCCATCAAGACCACCGACAGCGTCCACAAGACCGCGCAGGTCACCGCCGAGGGCGGCTGGACCGTCGGCGGGATGGCCAAGGGCGCCGGCATGCTCGCGCCCGGACTCGCCACCATGCTCGCCGTGCTGACCACCGACGCCGACGTGCCGGCCGAGCAGCTGGACGCCGCGCTGCGCGCCGCCACCCGCACCACCTTCGACCGGGTCGACTCCGACGGCTGCATGTCCACCAACGACACGGTGCTGCTGCTGGCCTCCGGCGCCTCCGGTGCCGTGCCGGACCCGGACGCGTTCGTCGAGGCGGTCCGGGAGGTCTGCGGCGATCTGGCCCGGCAGCTGATCGGCGACGCCGAGGGCGCCAGCAAGGACATCCGCATCGAGGTCGTGGGCGCCGCCACCGAGGACGACGCGGTCGAGGTCGGCCGCACCATCGCCCGCAACAACCTCCTCAAGTGCGCCCTCCACGGCGAGGACCCCAACTGGGGCCGGGTGCTCTCCGCCATCGGCACCACCTCCGCCGTCTTCGACCCGGACCGGCTCAACGTCGCGATCAACGACGTCTGGGTCTGCAAGAACGGCTCGGTGGGCGAGGACCGGGACCTGGTCGACATGCGCTACCGCGAGGTGCGGATCACCGCCGACCTCGCCGCCGGCACCGAGTCCGCGGTGATCTGGTCCAACGACCTCACCGCCGACTACGTCCACGAGAACAGCGCGTACTCCTCGTGACCGGCCCCGCCGCGCACCCGCGCGCACCCCACCCCCACCCCACGGAGCGGAACGAGACCGCCGCATGACGACCCGCAAGCACACCGCGCTCCCCAAGGCACGCACCCTCATCGAGGCGCTGCCCTGGCTGACCCGGCACCACGGCAGGACCGTGGTGATCAAGTTCGGCGGCAACGCGATGGTGGACGAGGAGCTCAAGCGCGCGTTCGCCCAGGACGTGGTCTTCCTGCGGCACGCCGGACTGCGCCCGGTCGTGGTCCACGGCGGCGGCCCGCAGATCAGCGCCCAGCTCGAACTCCTCGGCATCGAGTCGGAGTTCAAGGGCGGGCTGCGGGTCACCTCGCCCGCGGCGATGGACGTGGTGCGGATGGTGCTGGCCGGCCAGGTCCAGCGCGAACTGGTGGGCCTGCTCAACGAGCACGGGCCGCTCGCCGTCGGCATGACCGGCGAGGACGCCCAGCTGATGTCCGCCACCAAGCACTACGCGGACGTCGACGGCGAACAGGTCGACATCGGCCGGGTCGGGGAGATCACCGCGGTCGACCCGGGCGCGGTGCGGGCGCTGCTGGACGACGGCCGGATCCCGGTGATCTCCTCCATCGCCCGCAGCAGCGACGAGGGCGAGCCCTCCGGCGTCTTCAACGTCAACGCCGACACCGCCGCCTCCGCGCTGGCGGCGGCGCTCGGCGCGGAGACCCTGATGGTCCTCACCGACGTCGAGGGCCTCTACGAGGACTGGCCGCACAGCGACGAGGTGATCTCCAGGCTCACCGCGAGCCAGTTGGAGAAGCTGCTGCCGGAGCTGGCCAGCGGCATGGTCCCCAAGATGCAGGGCTGTCTGCACGCGGTGCGCAACGGGGTGCGCACCGCCCGCGTCATCGACGGCCGGGTCCAGCACGCGATCCTGCTGGAGATCTTCACCGACGAGGGCATCGGCACCATGGTCGTCCCCGACCCCGATCCGCACACCGGCGACGACCGGTACACCGCACACCACACCGCACAGGGGGCGCAATGAACACGGCGGCAGGCACCGAGGCCACCCGGGGCACGCTGACCGGCCACGGCCCGGTCACCAACGACGGGCTCACCGGGCGCTGGCAGGGCGCCATGATGGACAACTTCGGCACCCCCCGCATCCCGCTCGTCCGGGGCGAGGGCGCCACCGTGTGGGACGCCGACGGCAACGCCTACCTCGACTTCCTCGGCGGGATCGCGGTCAACGCGCTGGGCCACGCGCACCCGGCGGTGGTCCGCGCCGTCTCCGACCAGGTCGCCACCCTCGGCCATGTGTCGAACTTCTTCATCAGCGAGCCCACCGTCACCCTCGCCGAGCGGCTGCTGGCGCTCGCCGGGCGGCCCGGCCGGGTCTACTTCTCCAACTCCGGCGCGGAGGCCAACGAGGCCGCGTTCAAGATCGGCCGGCTGACCGGCCGCACCCACGTGGTCTCCACCATCGGTGGCTTCCACGGCCGCACCATGGGCGCCCTGGCCCTCACCGGCCAGCCCGCCAAGCAGGACCCGTTCCGCCCGCTGCCCGGTGACGTCGACTACGTCCCGTACGGCGACGCGGACGCCCTGCGGGCCGCCGTCACCACCGACACCGCCTTCGTGATCCTGGAGCCCGTCCAGGGCGAGAACGGCGTGGTCGTCCCGCCGCCCGGCTACCTCCAGGCGGCCCGCGAGATCACCGCCGCCACCGGCACCCTGCTGGTCCTGGACGAGATCCAGACCGGCATCGGCCGCACCGGCCACTGGCTGGCGTCCCAGGCGGAGGAGGTCGAGGCCGACGTCATCACCCTCGCCAAGGGCCTCGGCGGCGGCCTGCCCATCGGCGCCACCCTCGCCTTCGGCCCGGCCGCAGGTCTCCTCACCCCCGGTTCGCACGGCTCGACGTTCAGCGGCAACCCGGTCGTCTGCGCCGGCGCCCTCGCCGTCCTGGACACCATCGAGGCGGACGGCCTCCTCGACCGCGTCCAGCGGGTCGGTGCGCGGTTGCGCGCCGGAATCGAGTCCCTGGAGCACCCAATCGTCGGCCAGATCCGCGGTGTCGGCCTCCTCCTCGGTATCGTCTTGACCGGGCCCCACGCGCCGCAGGTGCAGCAGGCGGCCCAGGACGCGGGCCTTCTGGTCAACGCGGTCGCGCCGGACGTCGTCCGGCTCGCACCGCCGCTGATCGTCTCCGACGAGCAGGTGGAGACCTTCCTCCAGAAGCTCCCCGGCGTCCTGTCGACGGCCGAGCAAACGGCCAACGGGGAACGATGATCCGGAGACTGACGCAACGATGATCGAGCCGCAGGGCACCGAGCCGCAGATCAACGGCCCGGCCGTACCGCAGACCCGCACCGCCCGCCACCGCCGGATCGTGGACATCCTCAACCGGCAACCGGTCCGCTCCCAGAGCCAGCTCGCCAAGCTGCTCGCCGACGACGGGCTCTCCGTCACCCAGGCGACCCTCTCCCGCGACCTGGACGAACTGGGCGCGGTCAAGATCCGCAACACCGGCGGCGAGCTGATCTACGCGGTACCGAGCGAGGGCGGCGACCGCAAGCCGCGGGCGCCGCTGGGGGAGTCCGCCAAGGAGGAGCGGATGCGCCGCCTCTCCGGCGAACTCCTCATCTCCGCCGAGGCGTCGGCCAACCTCGTCGTCCTGCGCACTCCGCCGGGCGCCGCGCAGTTCCTGGCCTCCGCCATCGACCAGGCGGAGCTCCACGACATCCTCGGCACCATCGCCGGCGACGACACCCTGCTCCTGATCAGCCGCGACCCCATGGGCGGCCAGCAGCTGGCCGACCACCTGCTCCAGCTGGCCGAGGGGGCCCGCTAGGGCCCAGGCTCCAGGGGGCCGCCCGCGCCGCGCGGCGGCGGGCCGGCCCCGGCCGGAACCGAAAACACCGGAGGCCGCCTTCGCATCTCTGCGAAGGCGGCCTCCGGCCTGTGTTCTGCACCGTCGGGACGACAGGATTTGAACCTGCGACCCCTTGACCCCCAGTCAAGTGCGCTACCAAGCTGCGCCACGTCCCGGTGCTCGTACCGACCGGGCGTTCCCGGTCGGGGCGTGCAGAAAGAAAAATACCCTGTCCCGGCCGATGAATCCAAAGCGGGTCCCCTCAGGGGCCGTCCCGGGCCTTCCGGCGGGCCTTCCACGACCGCTTTTCAGCGGATTTAAGGCGCCAAAGCGAGGCGAAGCGGGCGGGGCGCGGTCGCCGGGGCGCACCTCCGGCGACCACGCCGCCCTCGCCGGCCTGCGATTCCCCCCTCCATTGACGATCCATGCAGTGCAATGCATACTTATGCCTATCGGGGGATGCGCGAGCACGTAAGGAGAAGCCCATGACCGAGCGCGTCGTACTCGCCTACTCAGGCGGTCTGGACACCTCCGTCTGCATCGGCTGGATCGCCGAGGAGACGGGCGCCGAGGTCATCGCCGTCGCGGTGGACGTCGGCCAGGGCGGCGAGGACCTGGACGTCATCCGCAAGCGTGCGCTCGCCTGCGGCGCGGTGGAGGCGGAGGTCGCCGACGCCAGGGACGAGTTCGCCGACGGCTACTGCCTGCCGGCGATCAAGGCCAACGCCCTCTACATGGACCGCTATCCGCTGGTCTCCGCGCTGTCCCGGCCGGTGATCGTCAAGCACCTGGTCGCCGCCGCCAGGAAGCACGGCGCGACCACGGTCGCCCACGGGTGCACCGGCAAGGGCAACGACCAGGTCCGCTTCGAGGCGGGTATCTCCTCCCTCGCCCCCGACCTCACCTGCATCGCGCCGGTCCGTGACTACGCGATGACCCGGGACCGGGCGATCGCCTTCGCCGAGAAGGCCGACCTCCCGATCGCCACCACCAGGAAGTCGCCGTTCTCCATCGACCAGAACGTCTTCGGGCGGGCCGTGGAGACCGGCTTCCTGGAGGACATCTGGAACGCGCCGACCGAGGACGTGTACGCGTACACGCAGGACCCGGCCCTCGCCCGCGAGGCCGACGAGGTCGTCGTCGCCTTCGAGCGCGGCGTACCGGTCGCCCTCGACGGCGAGCCGGTCACCGTCCTGCAGGCGATACAGAAGCTCAACGAGCGGGCCGGCGCCCAGGGGATCGGCCGGATCGACCTGGTCGAGGACCGGTTGGTCGGCATCAAGTCCCGCGAGGTGTACGAGGCGCCGGGCGCGATCGCGCTGATCACCGCGCACCAGGAGCTGGAGAACGTCACCGTCGAGCGCGAACTGGCCCGCTACAAGCGGCAGGTCGAGCAGCGCTGGGGTGAACTGGTCTACGACGGCCTGTGGTTCTCGCCGCTCAAGCGGGCCCTGGACGGCTTCCTCGACGAGGCCAACCAGTCCGTATCCGGCGAGGTCCGGATGACCCTGCACGGCGGCCGCGCGGTGGTCACCGGCCGGCGCTCCGCGCAGTCGCTCTACGACTTCCACCTCGCCACCTACGACACCGGCGACACGTTCGACCAGTCGCTCTCCAAGGGCTTCATCGAGCTCTTCGGCATGTCAAGCAAGATCGCAGCGAAGCGGGACCTGGCAGGCTGAGCCAGACGGGTCCCACCGGCCCGCTGTCCACGAGCGCCGGTCGGGCTGACCGTCAGCCCGCCGGGCGCTCGCCGTGAATCCACCACCGACGAGGAGCACAGCAAGTGAGCAGCAACAACGGTGACGTCCGGCTCTGGGGCGGCCGCTTCGCCGACGGGCCGGCCGAGGCCCTCGCCGCCCTCTCCGCCTCCGTCCACTTCGACTGGCGACTGGCCCCCTACGACATCGCCGGCTCCCGTGCGCACGCCCGGGTGCTCCACAAGGCCGGACTGCTCACCGAGGACGAGCTGACGGGCATGCTCGCCGGGCTCGACGCCCTCGAACGGGACGTCGCCGACGGCTCGTTCACCGGCACCGTCGCCGACGAGGACGTGCACACCGCCCTGGAGCGGGGCCTGCTCGAGCGGCTCGGCCCGGACCTCGGCGGCAAGCTGCGGGCCGGCCGGTCCCGCAACGACCAGGTGGCCACGCTCTTCCGGATGTACCTGCGCGACCACGCCCGGATCGTCGGCGGGCTGCTCGCCGACCTCCAGGAGGCGCTGATCGGCCTGGCCGAGGCGCACCCGGACGTCGCCATGCCCGGCCGCACCCACCTCCAGCACGCCCAGCCGGTGCTCTTCGCCCACCACGTGCTCGCCCACGTCCAGGCGCTGTCCCGGGACGCCGAGCGGCTGCGGCAGTGGGACGAGCGGACCGCCGTCTCGCCGTACGGATCGGGCGCGTTGGCCGGCAGCAGTCTGGGCCTGGACCCGGAGGCGGTCGCCGCCGACCTCGGCTTCGAGCGCGGCTCGGTGGGCAACTCCATCGACGGCACGGCCTCCCGGGACTTCGTCGCGGAGTTCGCCTTCATCACCGCGATGATCGGGGTCAACCTCTCCCGGATCGCCGAGGAGGTGATCGTCTGGAACACCAAGGAGTTCTCCTTCGTGACCCTGCACGACGCCTTCTCCACCGGCTCCTCGATCATGCCGCAGAAGAAGAACCCGGACATCGCGGAGCTGGCGCGCGGCAAGTCCGGGCGGCTGATCGGCAATCTGACCGGTCTGCTGGCGACGCTGAAGGCGCTGCCGCTGGCGTACAACCGCGACCTCCAGGAGGACAAGGAGCCGGTCTTCGACTCCTGCGACCAACTGGAGGTGCTGCTCCCGGCGTTCACCGGGATGATGGCCACCCTGACCGTCAACCGGGAGCGGATGGAGGAGCTGGCGCCGGCCGGTTTCTCGCTCGCCACCGACATCGCGGAGTGGCTGGTCAAGCAGGGCGTGCCGTTCCGGGTGGCGCACGAGGTGGCCGGCGAGTGCGTCAAGGAGTGCGAGGCGCAGGGCATCGAGCTGGACCAGCTCACCGACGAGCAGTTCGCCAGGATCTCGCCGCATCTGACGCCCGAGGTCCGCGGCGTCCTCAACGTCCCCGGCGCGCTCGCCTCGCGCAACGGCCGCGGCGGCACCGCGCCGTCGGCGGTGGCGGTGCAGCTCGCCGAGGTGCGGGCGGATCTGGCGCGGCAGCAGAAGTGGGCCGCGGCCACGAAGTGACGGCCCTGCCGGGCGCTCCCCGGTAGGCGCGGGCGGCCTCCACCCTGGGCGGGTGGGGGCCGCCTTTCGCGTGCCCGCCGCCGCCCGCCCCGGCCCGCGGCGGAGGCGGCCGGTGGGCCGGCGGTGCGGTGCGGTGTCCCGTGAGACGGCGTGAGACATCGATGTGCGTGAGACATTGATGTCTCATTCGGTTAGTCTGTGTCTCATGGCTGTGGATCGGGAACACGTACTCACCGAGGCCGCCGCGCTGTTCACCCGCCGTTCGACGACGTCCATGGACGAGATCGCGCGCGCCGCGGGCATCAGCCGGGCGACCCTGCACCGGCACTTCGCCGGCCGCGACGCGCTGATCCGGGCTCTGGAGGAGCACGGGATAGAGCGGTTCGCGCAGGCGATGGACGCCGCCCGGCTCGACGAAGGGGACGCCGAAGGGGCGCTGCGCCGGCTGGCCCGCGAGGCCGAACCGGTCGCCGGCGTGCTGGCCTTCCTCTTCACCCAGAACCAGCTCTTCGAGGGCGAGGCGGTCAACGCCGGCTGGGAGCGGCTCGACGCGCGGCTCGCCGCGCTGTTCCGCCGCGGTCAGGAAGAGGGCGACTTCCGCGTCGACCTCACCGCGGTCTGGCTGACCGAGGCGTTCTACGGCCTGCTCGGCGCGGGCGCCTGGGCGGTGCACGAGGGGCGCCTGGCGCGCGGCGGCCTCCACCACTCGATCGTCGAGCTGCTGCTCGGCGGCATCCGACGGAGCATGGAGAAATGAGCGAGACCACAGCGGCGGACCGGGCCGGTTCGGCCCATGTGGACGACCAGCCGCGCCCCGGCCGCTGGCTCGCGCTCTCGGTCCTCGTCCTGGCGGTGCTGCTGGTCGGCGTCGACGCCACCGTCCTCGGCCTCGCCACCCCCTTCCTGAGCGAGGACCTCAAGCCGTCCGGCGTCCAGCTGCTCTGGATCGGTGACATCTACTCCTTCGTCATCGCCGGACTGCTGGTCTCCATGGGCAGCCTCGGCGACCGGATCGGCCGGAAGAAGCTGCTGCTGATCGGGTCGGTGGCGTTCGGCGCGCTGTCGGTGTTCGCCGCCTATGCCGCCACCCCGGAGATGATGATCGCCGCCCGGGCGCTCCAGGGCGTGGCCGGTGCGACGCTGATGCCGTCCACCCTCGCCCTGATCCGCAACCTCTTCCACGACCCCAAGGAACGCAGTCTGGCGATCGGCATCTGGGGCGCGATGGCCTCGGCCGGTATGGCGGTCGGGCCGGTCCTCGGCGGCTTCCTGCTGGGCCACTTCTGGTGGGGCTCGGTCTTCCTGATCAACCTCCCGGTGATGGCGCTGCTGGTCGTCGTCGGCGCCAAGGTGATCCCGGAGTCCCGCAATCCCGATCCGGGCCCGTGGGACATCCCCAGCGTCCTGCTGTCGCTGGTCGGCGTCGTCGGCGTGGTCTACGCGATCAAGGAGGCGGCGGTGCACGGCGTCCGCTGGGACAGTGGGCTGGCCGCCGTCGTCGGCGTGCTCGCCCTGGTGCTGTTCGTCCGCCGCCAGCGCACCCTCGACGCACCACTGTTGAACATGAAGCTCTTCCACCACCGGGGCTTCTCCGGCGCGGTCCTGGCCGACCTGCTGACCATCCTCGGGCTGTCCGGACTGGTCTTCTTCCTCTCCCAGTTCCTCCAGATGGTGCAGATGCGCTCGCCGCTCAACGCGGGCCTGGTCGAGCTTCCGGCGGCGGTGGGCGCGGTGGGGGCCGGACTGGCCGCCGGCTGGGTCGCCCGCCGGCTGTCGGTGCGCGTGGTCGTGGCCGGCGGTCTGGCGGTGGTCGGTCTCTCGCTCGCGGGCTGCATGGCCCTGCACGCCGATACCGGCACCCTCGCGCTGTGCGTCATCCTCTTCGTCGTCGGCGTCGGCGCCGGGTTCGCCTTCACCGTCACCGCCGACGTCATCCTCTCCAGCGTGCCCAAGGAGGAGGCGGGCGCCGCCTCCGCGGTCTCCGAGACCGCCTACGAGCTCGGTGCCGCGCTCGGCATCGCCCTGCTGGGCTCCATCGTCACCAACAGTTACCAGGGCTTCCTCGCCCCCGCCGGGGTGCCGGGGCCGGCCGTCGTCACCGCCCGCGCCTCGCTCGGCGGTGCCGTGGACGCCGCCGGGACCCTCCCCGCCGAGCAGGGCGCCGCACTGCTGAAGACCGCTCAGGACTCGTTCGTCAACGGGGTGGACACCGCGGCCGGGGTCGGCGCGGTGGTGCTGCTCGGCGCCGCGGCGGCCGCGTGGTTCCTGCTCCGGGGCCAGGAGCTGGCGGACAGCGCCCCTGGCCAGGGGCGTGCGACGGAATCCGAGGCCGTCGCGGCGGCCGGGCCGGGCTCCGTCGCCGGCGGTCCGCCCGGACGCCCCTGACCGGCCCGGCACGCCTCCCCGCGCCACCCTGACCGCGCCCCCGTAAGGGCCCGCCCACGGGGCGAACGAGGGACACCGCCGCGCGCCGCGCCGCCGTCCAGGCGTGTCCCGTGGATCACGACCGCGCGCACCGGCCATGATCCACAGGACACGCCCCTGGGGGCGACTGTCCCCTGCCGTTCACGCCCGGTACGCGTCCTGGTGGCCGGTTGTCCCGCACGGCTCGCTTGACTCTCGCGTCGTCCCCCCAACGGTCGGACCCGCTCAGGAGAGTGACGCAGTGCGCGACATCGGACGACGGTCCTTCGTAACCGCCGCGGGGGCGATGGCCACCGCCAGCGCGATCGGCACCAACGCCTACGCCACCGGCCACGCCCGCGACGCCGCAACGGCCGACGAGTACGTCGACGTCCAACTGCTCAACATCACCGATCTGCACGGTTATCTGCAGGGCGCCCCGGGCGCCAACTCCGTCATCACCGGCACCGGCGGCAAGCGCTACACCGTCGGCGGCGTCGCCTACATGGCAGCCCACCTGGAGCGGCTGCGCGACGGCCGGCGCAACTCCCTCTTCTTCGCCCCCGGGGACCTCTTCTCCGGCTGGGAGTTCGACGCCGCCTCCTTCGCCGACGAACCCACCATCGAGGCGCTCAACGCCATGCGCCTGGACTTCGCCTCGGCCGGCAACCACGAGTTCGACAAGTCGGCGGTCTTCCTCACCGACCACATGGCGCGCGGCCGCTCGTTCCCCGTCGTCGGCCGCGACGTCTCCTTCACCGACTCCACCGGCCACCGCTTCCGCGGCGCGAACTTCCCTTACTACAGCGCCAACATGGTCTGGCACGACAGCGGCAAGCGGGTGCTGCCGCCGTACAACATCGTGCACGTGGACGCCGGCGGCGGGCGCCGGCTGCCGATCGGCTTCATCCACCTGACCGCCATCGGCACCGAGTCCTTCCCCGGCTCCTACCAGCCCGGACTGCGCACCCTGGACGAACTGGAGACCGCCAACCGCTGCGCCGCCGCCCTCAAGAGCCAGGGCGTCAACGCGATCGTCCTGAGCATGCACGACGGCGCGGTCGCCGGAGCCGACTTCGAAAGCGGCAGCAACCCCTCCGGTCCGGCCTACGAACTGGCGCTGCGGGTCTCGCCCGACATCGACGCCATCGTCACCGGCCACTGGCACTGCGCCTTCACCATGATGGTGCCGGACCCCAAGGGCGTGCCCCGCCCATTCGTCGAGGCCGGCTGCTACGGCCAGATCATCAACGAGATCAACCTCCGGCTCGACCCGGTGAGCGGCAAGGTCATCAGATCCCTGACCACCTCCGTCAACCACCCCAACACCCGTGATATCGCGCCCGACCGGGAGCTGAAGGAGATCGCCGACTACTGGGCGGGCTACGGCGCCCGCCGGGCCCGCACCCGGATCGGCACCCAGTCCGCCTCCTTCACCCGGCGCCGCAACGAGCTGGGGGAGTCCACCATGGGCAACCTCGTCGCCGACTGGGCGCTGTGGGCGGGCGGGCAGCCGCACGGCCCGATGGACGACCCGGGCGGGAACCGCAACGTCCCCGCCGAACTCGCGGTGATCGCGCTGGCCCCGCGCGTCGGCGCCGCGATCATCTCCGGGGACCTGGTGCGCGACGAGGCGTCGGACGGCGTGGTCACCTTCGGGCAGGCGTGGAACGCGGTCGGTTTCGGCGATCCGATCGTGACCGCCACGGTCACCGGCCGGCAGATCCACGACGCCCTGGAGCAGCAGTGGGCGCCGACCACCGGCGGCGGCCTGTCCTTCTCCCCGCTGGCCGTCTCCGGCAACGTCCGCTACACCTTCGACGCCGCCGCCCCGGCCGGGCACCGGATCGACCCCGCCGACGTCCTGATCGACGGCAAGCCGCTCGACGTGGCCCGCCGCTACCGCCTGGCGGCCCCGTCGTACACCCTCATCAACCAGGACGGCTTCAGCGCCTTCACCGGATTCACCGAACCGGTCCGGCACACCCGGGACTTCGAGAGCTTCATCGCCTACGTCCGCACCGAGCGGGAGTTGAAGCCGGCCGAAGCGCACCGCGTCACGGCGAAGAACGCCGACCGCCCCGGTGCCCGTCTCGGCTCGGTCTCCGAGCACCAGCAACTCCTCGCCGCCGACGGCGGTCTGGTGCCGCGCCAGGAGGCGGCGCTGCTCGCCGCGCTGGCCGACGAGGTCGAGGGGCAGCGGGCGCCCGGCGGCTTCCGGGTCCCCTGCTGACCGCCCGCCGCCAGCCGGCCGCTGCGACGCCGAGGGCCCCGTCCGCGGAGGCGGACGGGGCCCTCGGGGCGCGTGCGGCGGGGGATCAGGCGGCTGTGCGCACCTTCGTGGCGTACACGTCGACGTATTCCTGACCGGAGAGCTCCATGACGTCGCTCATCACCTCGTCGGTGACCGCCCGCAGGACGTAGCGGTCCCGGTCCATGCCCTCGTAGCGGGAGAAGTCCAGCGGCTCGCCGAAGCGCACGGTCACCGGGGCGATGTGCGGGCGGCCCTTGCCGCCGGGCTGCACCTTGTCCGTGCCGATCATCGCGAACGGGACGACGGGGGCGCCGGTCATCAGCGCGAGCCGGGCGATGCCGGTGCGGCCGCGGTAGAGGCGGCCGTCGGGGGAGCGGGTGCCCTCCGGGTAGATGCCGAAGGCGTGGCCCTCCTCCAGGATGCGGCGGCCGGTCATCAGGGCCGCGACGCCGCCGTGCCCGCCGTCGCGGTCCACGGGGATCATCCCGGCCGCGGTGAAGAACCAGGCCATCAGCCGGCCCTTGAGGCCCTTGCCGGTGACGTACTCGTCCTTGCCGATGAAGAACACCGCCCGCTTGACCAGCAGGGTCAGGAACAGCGAGTCGATGAAGGTGACGTGGTTGCCGGCCAGGATCACCGGGCCGGTCCCCGGGATCCGCTCGACGCCCTCGACCTTGGGGCGGAAGAGGACGCGCATCACGAGTCCGAGAATCGCCTTCAGCACAATGCGGGACAACGGGTCCTCCGGGTCGTGGTGGTCAGGTTCGAGGGGCGCTGCACGTTGCAGCCCAGGACCATACTCGCGGGTCACTCCCGCGCGCACATCGGGTTCACTGAGCCGATACGCAGGGTTTACGGGTGTTACGTCCATGTTCCCCACAGTCTTCGCAGGCGTCTCCCCAGCATCACCCGTCCGTGCTTAGGATCATGGGGCTTTCGGGCGGGGTGGCTGCCACATCTCCCGGGGCACCCAGAGACATCCACGACCCCGGGACGGTCCGGAACACCGTCGGAACGGACCGGGGCGCGATAGAGCAAGGAGCGCGGGCATGGAGAAGCGGCACGAGCCGGGACGGCGGATGGTGTTGGGCGCCGCCGCCCTGGGCGCGGGAGCGGTACTGGCCGGCGCGGGACAGGCCAACGCGGCGAACGCGGCGGCCCCGGCGGCCCGGCCGGCGTCCACCGGGCGGGTCGGGAAGCTGCCGGTCCCCTTCGTCGTCGGCCACCGCGGTGCCAGCGGCTACCGCCCCGAGCACACCTTCGGCTCCTACCAACTCGCCCTGGACATGGGCGCGGACGTCATCGAGGCCGGTGACCTCGTCCCCACCAAGGACGGGCACCTGGTCTGCCGGCACGAGCCCGACATCAGCCAGACCACCGATGTCGCCGACCACCCCGAGTTCGCCGGCCGCAAGACCACCAAGACCGTGGACGGCAAGGCGCTCACCGGCTGGTTCACCGAGGACTTCACGCTCGCCGAGCTGAAGACCCTGCGCGCCGAGGAGCGCATCCCCGACGTCCGCCAGCACAACACCCTCTACAACGGCCACTGGGAGATACCCACCTTCGAAGAGGTCCTCCAGTGGGCCGAGCGCGAGGGGCGCCGCCGCGGCCGCCCCGTGTGGATCTACCCCGAGACCAAGCACCCCACCTACTTCCGCAAGCAGGGCCTGGGCATCGAGGAGCCGCTCGCCAAGCTGCTGCGCCGGTACGGCCGGCACACCGCGAACGCCCCGGTCATCCTGCAGTCCTTCGAGCCCAGCAGCATCCAGCGGCTCAACGCCCTCGGCCTGAAGTGCCCCAAGATCGTGCTGCTCGACGAGCCGTCCGTCCGGCCCTGGGACTTCGTCGAGGCCGGCGACCCGCGGACCACCGCCGACCTCCTGACGCCCAAGGGGCTGAAGTGGATCGCCGGCTTCGCGCAGGGCATCGGCCCGTGGCTGCCGCAGATCATCGCCCAGGACGACAAGGGCAAGCTCGGCAAGCCCACCACCCTCGTCCGGGACGCGCACGCCGCGGGGCTGTTCCTCACCCCGTACACCGTGCGGAACGAGAACAGCTTCCTGCCGGCGGACTTCCGCGTCGGCAGCAACCCGGGCGACTACGGCAACTCGCCGGCGTACTTCAAGGCGCTCTTCGCGACCGGCATCGACGGCCTGTTCTCCGACAACCCGGACACCGCGCTGGTGGCCGCCGAGGAGTTCCGCCGGCGCTGATCCGCCCGGCGCCGCGGACCGGCACCCGGCCCCCGTCCTCCCGCGCACGCCGCCGCGTTGGGAATGTCACAGGGGAGCTTGGCGCCGGTCCGTTCCCTTTGCCGCGTATGTCCGCGCACAATGCTGACCGCGAAGATTGCCGCGGCCGCAGTCCGGGGAGTCCGGAAGCGGACAGCGAACCGACATGGGGAGGCACCCGCGCATGGGCACGAGCGTGACGATCTCGACGGGGACCGACGACGACGCCGAGCAGATCCTCAAACTCCAGTACCTCTGTTACCAACCCGAGGCCGCGCTCTACGACGACTACGGGATCGAGCCCCTGACCCAGACCCTGGACTCGCTGCGCGCCGAACTCGCCGACGGCTGCGTCGTGGTGGCCAGACTCGGCCGGGAGGTGGTCGGCTCGGTGCGCGGCACGGTCGACGCCGACGGCACCGCGAGCATCGCCAAACTGATCGTGCATCCCCGGCTCCAGCGGCACGGGCTCGGCGGCCGGCTGCTGGCCGCCGTCGAGAAGGAGTTGGCGCAGCAGCGCTCGGCCCGCCGCTACCGCCTCTTCGCCGGCCACCGCAGCGAGGCCGACCTCCGCCTCTACCGCGAGCACGGCTACGCCCCGGTCGGCACCGAGCAGTTGACCCGCCGGCTGACCCTGGTCACGTTGGAGAAGGAGCTCGCCACCGCGCAGTGACGCCGGACCGGGCCCGTACCGCAGACGGGCCCGGACGTGCCGCCCGGCCCGGATCCTGTCCTACGCCGTCGCCGTACGGGCCCGGCGCAGCCACATCAGTCCGGTGACCGGGAGGGCGACCGGGATGAAGAGGTAGTCCATGCCGAAGTACGACCAGACCGTGGAGTCCGCGAACGCCGCCGGGTCCACCACCGTCCAGGCGCCGATGCCGATCACCCCGGCCAGCTCCAGCGCGCAGCAGGCGACCGCCGCCCGGCGGGCCCCCTCGCCGCCGCGCACCAGCGAGAAGGTGATGAAGCCGTAGACCAGTGCGGAGACCGCGGACAGCAGATACGCCAGCGGCGCGCGGTCGAACTGGGCGATCAGCTGGTAGAGCGAGCGGGACGCGGCGGCCACGGTGAAGATGCCGTAGACGGTGACCAGCAGCCGCCCCGGGCCCGCGCCCAGCCTCGTGGCCGGATCCCGGTCGGTGCGCTGCTGCGCGGCACCGGCCGCGGTGGTGTTCGGGGCAGTCTCAGGCACTGCCGCCTCCCCAGATGTCGAAGAGCCGTACTTCCAGAACGGCCAGCACCACCGCACCCGCGGCGACGGTGGCCGAACCCCACCGGGTCCGCTCGGAGAGCGACATGAACCCGGTCGCCGGGACGCAGGCGGCGGCGCCCAGCAGATACGCCAGGAAGAGCGCGGTGCCCTTGTCCGGGTGCTGCCCGCGCGCCAACTGCACGAGGGCGATGACCAGTTGGACGACGCACAGCAGGGACACCGCGGCCATGCCGATGAAGTGCCAGTCCTTGGTGGGCTCGTTGCGGTACGCGGCGAAGCCGCACCAGGCGGCCAGCGCGAGAGCGGTCACACCGACCGCGAGCGTCAGCGCGTCGATCACCGCGGCCTCCGGGCGAGGCGGCCGCGCGCCGTGGGGTTGTGGGGCATGGGCTCGATGCTAATCGGCGCCGGGCGGCCGGCCGCGTCCGGCCCCGCCGGGGCCCGCCGGTCCGGTGCCGGGGCGTGCGCCCGGCCCGCCGGCCGTGGCGTTGGCCACAGCCCGTGCGGCCCCCGGCCGGCCGGGCGGCCACCGTCGCGCGCGCCGCCCCCGGCATCCGCGCAGGCCACGGGCGGCCCGGTCGAAGACGTCCGGACCGGGGGCGGTGCGGTCCACGGAACGATCAGCGCTGTCCGATATGCGGACAGGGTTGATTCGGCCAGAGCGCTGTCTGGTTTACTGGCCAGCATGACCACGACGAGCCGCCGCACCTCCGCGACCGAGGCATTCCTCATGCCCGGTGCTCGTTGCATGTGTCGAATGTGTGACTGCTGAGGGCCCCCGCCTGAGCCTCGCGCCCCGAAGCGAGACCTGCTGCCATGAGCCGACCGCCGAGCCCCGGCGCCCGGCCGCCCCGCGTCATCGGAACCCGGAGCCGCGCCCACCGCCGCTCCCCGTTTCCCCCTGCCGCACTCGCCAGAATGCCCCGTGCCCGGCGGGCCAGCCGCCGAGCACTCGACAGTGACGGAATTCCCTGTGATCACCACAACGGGCCTGACCAAGGTCTACCGATCCGGAGGCCGTGAGATCACCGCCCTGGACGGCGTCGATCTGCACGTCCGCGAGGGCGAGGTGTACGGCGTCATCGGTCAGAGCGGCGCCGGCAAGTCCACCCTCATCCGCTGCCTCAACCTCCTGGAGCGGCCCACCTCCGGCACGGTCACCGTGGCCGGCCAGGACCTCACCGCCCTCGGCGGAGGGGGCCAGCGCGCGAACGCGGCGCTGCGCGCCGCGCGCAGCCACATCGGCATGGTCTTCCAGCACTTCAACCTGCTGTCCTCGCGCACCGTCCAGGACAACGTCGAACTGCCGCTGGAGATCCTCAAGGTCCCCCGCCGCGACCGCGCCCGCAAGGCCGTGGAACTGCTGGACCTGGTCGGCCTCGCCGACAAGGCCAAGGCGTACCCCGCCCAGCTCTCCGGCGGCCAGAAGCAGCGCGTCGGCATCGCCCGCGCGCTGGCCGGCGACCCCAAGGTGCTGCTCTCCGACGAGGCCACCAGCGCCCTGGACCCGGAGACCACCCGCTCCATCCTGACGCTGCTGCGCGACCTCAACCAGCAGCTCGGCCTGACCGTCGTCCTCATCACGCACGAGATGGACGTCGTCAAGACCATCTGCGACTCCGCCGCGCTCATGAAGGGCGGCCGGGTCGTCGAGAGCGGCACCGTCTCCGAGCTCCTGGCCACCCCCGGCTCCGAGCTCGCCCGGGAGCTGTTCCCGGTCGGCGGGGAGGCCTCCGCCGAGGGCCGTACCGTCGTCGACGTGACCTTCCACGGCGCGGCCGCCACCCGCCCGGTGATCTCCGAGCTGGCCCGCACCTACAACGTCGACATCTCCATCCTCGGCGCCGCCATGGACACCATCGGCGGCAAGCAGGTCGGCCGGATGCGCATCGAACTGCCCGGCCGCTTCGAGGACAACGTCGTCCCCATCGGCTTCCTGCGCGAGCAGGGTCTCCAGGTCGACGTCGCCGACGAGGCCGCCGCGTCCATCGCCCCGCTTCAGAAGGAAGGCTCCCGGTGAGCTGGAACGAGATGCAGCCGCTGCTGTACGACAACACCCTCGACACCCTCTTCATGGTGTGGTGGTCGACGTTCTACGCGGTCCTCGTCGGCGTCCCCGTCGGCGTGCTGCTCCACCTGACCGACCGGGGCGGCATGCTCCAGAACGTCGTGGTGAACAAGGTCGCCGGCGCGATCGTGAACGTCGGACGGTCCTTCCCGTTCCTGATCCTGATCGTGGTGCTGATCCCCTTCACCCGGCTCGTCGTCGGCGTCTCCATCGGCCCGACCGGCGCGGTCGTCCCGCTCGCCATCGCCGCGATCCCGTTCTTCGCGCGCATGGTGGAGGCCGCGCTGCGCGAGGTCGACCACGGGCTGGTCGAGGCCGCCCAGGCGATGGGCGGCGGCACCTGGACCGTCATCTTCAAGGTGCTGCTCCCGCAGGCGCTGCCCGCGCTGGTCGCCGCCGTCACCACCACCGTCATCACGCTGATCGGCTACTCCGCCATCGCCGGTGCGGTCGGCGGCGGCGGACTGGGCGCCATCGCCTACAACTACGGCTACCTCCAGTACGAGACCCAGCTCATGATCATCACCGTCGTCGAGCTGATCGTCATCGTCACCGTCGTCCAGCTGCTGGGCGACCTGATCGTCCGCCGGCTCGCCCGCCGCGGCGCCCGCGCCTCCTCCCTGCGCGTCGGCCTGCGCCGGGTACGCGCCGAGGAGCCGGCCGCGGTCACCGAGGCCGCCTGACCCCACGAACCACCCGCGTCACCGCATTCCCCAAGGCCCGGACCCTTTGCCGGGCGCAGCCCACACGGACCCCGTGTGCACAAGAAAGAGGCACTCTTCGTGCGTAACACCGTCAAGACCCTCGTGGCCATAGCCGCCGCCTCCGCCGTCGCCCTCGGCGCGAGCGCCTGCAGCGCCCCCTCCGACACCACCGCCGCGAGCGACAAGGGCGACAAGAACGCCCCGCTGGTCATCGCCGCCAGCCCCACCCCGCACGGCGTGATCCTCGACTACGTCAAGGACAAGCTGGCGCCCCAGGTCGGCCTGAAGCTCTCCGTCAAGCAGTTCACCGACTACCGGCTGCCCAACAAGGCCACCGAGGACGGTGAGGTCGACGCCAACTTCTTCCAGCACAAGCCGTTCCTGGACTCCTACAACAAGGAGAACGGCACCCACATCGTCCCGGTCGTCAACGTCCTGATCGAGCCGCTGGGGGTCTACTCCAAGAAGATCCACAAGCTCTCGGACCTCAAGGCCGGCTCCACCGTCTCGGTGCCCAACGACCCCTCCAACGAGGGCCGCGCGCTCAAGCTGCTCGCCGACAACGGCGTGATCACCCTCAAGCCCGGCGTCGGCGCCGCGGCCAAGCTGACCGACGTCAAGGACGACAAGGGCGTCAAGATCACTGAGCTGGAGGCCGCGCAGACCGCGCCGCGCCTGGCCGACGTCGACGCCGCCGTCATCAACGGCAACTTCGCCATCGGCGCCCACCTCAAGCCCTCCAGCGACGCCCTCGCCCTGGAACAGTCGAAGGGCAACCCCTACGCCAACTTCCTCGCCGTCAAGAAGGGCAGCGAGGACGACCCGCGGGTCCAGAAGCTCGCCAAGCTCCTCAACTCCGCCGAGGTCAAGAAGTTCATCGAGGACAAGTACAAGGACGGCTCGGTCATCCCGGCCTTCGGCCCGGTCAAGAGCTGACGCCCCGTGGGGGAGGCGGGCACCCCGCCTCCCCTACGGGACGGGCGGGCGGCGGCCCTTATAACCCGCCGCCCGCCCGCACCTCTTGTTTTCCGCCACCGCCCCCGCGCTTCGGCGCAGGTCCGGCCGGCCGGCCCCGGCCGCGCCCACCCGCGCGGCCGGGGCCCGGGCGCGTGGCAGGCCCGTGGGCGCATGCTGCATGCTGGTGCACTCAAAGACAGGTCAGGACGGCCCCGGCCGCGCGGCGCACACGGCCCGCGTGACGCTCCGGAGCACCCAGTCAACGGCGTTGGAGCATCGGCATGACATCCACCTTCCCGGACATCTCCCTCAGCACGGACCGGTTGATGCTGCGCCCGCTCGACGAGGACGACGTCCCCGCCCTGGCCGCCATGATGAACGACGAACTGGTCGGCGCCTGGACCACGGTGCCCCAGCCCTACTCCGAGGACGCCGCCCGCGCCTGGATCACCGAGTACGCGCCCACCGAGCGCATCGCCGGACGCGGCCTGGACCTCGCGGTCACCGAGTTCCTCACCCAGCGCCTGGTCGGCATCATCCAGCTGGGCCGCACCAACTGGCGGGTCCGCTCCACCGAACTCTCCTACATCGTCGCCTCCTGGGCCCGCGGCGAGGGCTATGCGTCCGAGGCCGCCCTCGTCACCGCGCGCTGGCTCTTCCAGGACCAGAAGTTCGAGCGCCTGGAGCTGCGCACCGCCGCCGGCAACACCGCCTCCCAGCAGGTCGCCCAGAAGATCGGCTGCATCAGCGAGGGCGTGCTGCGCAACGCCTGCATAGCCCGGACCCGTACGGAGGACGGCGTATGGACCGACCTGCGCACCGACCAGATCCTCTGGAGCCTGCTGCCCGAGGACCTCGACGGGCTCCCCGGCCAGATGGTCGACGCCAACGGCTTCGCCTACCCCGAGTGGAACTGACCCCGCGCCGGCCGACGCCCGCGCCCGCCGGGGTACCCTCTGCCTGCCGGCAACCGGCCGGACCCGCCCCGACCAGCGCGGACCGGCACCCCGCAGCGTCCCCGGAGCACGGCCACCGCACCCGTTAGCCGTCCGTCCGGGACCCCACCATCCCCAGGAGACAGACGAGCATGGCCGACCGGGTCACGGTGATCGGATGGGACGGCTCTCCGCTGACCGCCGCAGCCCGTTCCGCCCTCGGCGCCGCGACCCTGGTCGCCGGTGCCGCCCACCACCTCGCGCTGCCGGAGGTCCCGGCCACCGCCGAGCGGATCCGGCTCGGCAGCATCGCCCTCGCCGCCCGCCGCATCGCCCAGCACCGCGGCACCGCCGTCGTCCTGGCCGACGGCGACCCCGGCTTCTTCGGCGTGGTCCGCACCCTGCGCGCCCCCGAATACGGGCTGGAGGTCGAGGTGGTGCCGGCCGTCTCCGCCGTCGCCGCCGCCTTCGCCCGGGCCGGCATGCCCTGGGACGACGCCCAGGTCGTCGTCGCCCACAGCCGCGACCTGCGCCGCGCGGTGAACGTCTGCCGCGCCCACCCCAAGGTCGCGGTGCTCACCTCGCCCGGCGCCGGCCCCGCCGAACTCGCCCTCCTCCTGGCCGGCGTGCTCCGCACCTTCGTCATCTGCGAGGACCTGGGCACCGAACGGGAGCGGGTGACCGTCCTCACCTCCGACAAGGTCGCCGACCACGTCTGGCGCGACCCCAACGTCGTCATCGTCGTGGGCGGTTCGCCGGCCGGCGCCGCCGCCCAGGGCACCGGCTGGCTCGCCGGGCACGAGGTGGGCCACCCGACGGGCCCGCGCGGCTGGGGACTTCCGGACCGCGCCTACGGCGGGGCGCTGGGCGAGGGCGAGTCCGTCCACCTGCGCACCGCGCAACTCGCCCGCCTCGGGCCGCGGATGGGCGACCTGGTCTGGGACATCGGGTCCGGCGGCGGGGCCGCGGCGGTGGAGGCCGCGCGGTTCGGCGCCGCGGTCCTCGCGGTCGACGCCGACCCCGACGCCTGCGGGCGCGCCCTGGCCCTGGCCCGCCGGCACGGCGTCCAACTCCAGGCCGTGCACGGCCGCGCACCGCAGATCCTGGAGGACCTCCCGGAGCCCGACGTGGTGCGCATCGGCGGCGGGGGAGCGGCCGTGGTCACCGCCTGCGCGGCCCGCCGTCCCGAACGGATCGTCACCCACGCCGCGACCCGCGACGAGGCCGAGGCGCTGGGCCGGGCGCTGGCCGACGGCGGCTACGAAGTCGAGTGCGCCCTCCTCCAGTCCGTGGAACTCGACACTTCCGTTTGGGTCGAACGTGAACGCGCTGTGGTGTTTTTGCTGAGCGGCTATCGCGTTCCTCACCCGTGACCAGGGAGGCCACCCGCGCGAGGTAGGCTGGCGGATCGTTGCGCCGCCGTTCCGCGTTCGGCTTCGTGCACCAATATCCGGAAATTGCCGTGGTTTTGGATGAATATGAAGCACTAGAGGGCGGTCGTGCCGGGAGGCGTGCTCGCTCGTTCTCGCTACTGGGGCGTCGGTGCGCACCGGTCGGCGCGTCGCACGAGCGCTTGGAAGGAGCACTAACAGTGGGCGAGGGGTACGCATGACCGACACCGGCCAGGTCCCGGGCCAGGGACAGCCGGAGAACGCAGGCGGACACGGGCAGCCGCAGGCCGTTCCCACCCCTGCCGACCACGGCCCCACCCAGCCCCCCGGCGACTACCCCTACCTCGGCCCGGCCGACGGTGCCGTCGAGGAGGACGACCTGCTGATGCCGGGCGCCCAGGGCGCCTGGAGCGAACAGGGCACCCAGCAGATGCCGCACCCCGCCCAGCCGCTCCCGCAGGCCGCCCCGTACGACCCCGCCGTCGCTTACGCGCCGGCGGCCGCCCCGGCCGGCGACCACGAGACCGGCGGCCGGGACACCGGTTCCGTCGACCTCGGCGCCGTCCGCGTGCCGCAGCCCGCAGCCCCGCAGCAGCCCGCCCACGCCGCCCCGCCCCGCCGCCCGCTCCACATGGGCCCGCCGGTCCCGGACGCGACCGGCGGCGTGGTCCGTTCGCTCGCCGACCGGGGCCCCGCGGAGGCACCCCAGCCGGCCGCCCGGCAGGCCGCCCGCCCGGCCGCCGGACCCGAATACCTCGACGTCCCCACCGAGACCGTCCAGCCCGCGCCGCAGCCTGCCCAGGCCCAGCCCGCGGCGCCGCAGGCCGCCGGTGTGCAGCAGGTCGACGACGGATCGGCGGCCGCCCAGCCGCAGCCGGCTCCCGGCCAGCCGTCCCCGCAGCCCGTCCTGCCCGCGGACGCCGCCCGGCAGGGCCCGCAGCCCGCGCCGCTCCCGCCGTACGGTCAGCAGCCCTACGAGGGCCAGCTGTACGCCGAGCAGGCCTACGGGGCCGCCGGCCAGGGCCCGCTGCCGGGGCCGCAGCTGGGCGAGATCCCCTCCCACGCACCGGTCCAGGTGCAGCCGTGGCCAGAGGCGCCCGCCCAGGCCGCCGTGGCACCCGTCGCGCACCCGACGGCCGCACCGGCCGGCGCGGAGCAGGCCGTACCCGCGGCCCAGCCGCCCGCCGCGGCTGTGCAGCAGGACGTCCAGGAAGGCGCGTTGCCGACCGAGCAGGAGCCCGCTGGGCAACTGTCTGCCGATCAGCTTTCTGCTGAGCAAGCACCTGTTGAGCAGCTTCCTGTTGAGCAGCCCCCTGTTGAACACCTTCCTGTTGAGGAAGCGCCCGCTGGGCAGCCTCCCGTCGAGGAACTGCCTGCCGAGCAGGCGACGGTGGAGCAGGTAGTCGTCGAGCAGGCAGCGGCGGAGCCGGCACCGGCTCAGGCCGAGGCCGGGGTGGCGCAGGCCGAGCAGGTCCCGGCGCAGCAGATGCCGGGGGAGCAGATTTCGGGGGAGCAGCCTCAGGCGGCGCCGGCGACGGTGCCCGCGCAGGTTCCGGCGGAGGCCGGCGCGCAGGCAGCTCCTGATGATGCTTCCGTTCCCGGTGCCGTTCCCGCTCCCGTCGTCGAGGAGGCGCCCGACGCCGCGGAGGCGCCCGTCACCGCGGAGGCGCCCGTCACCGGGGAACCGTCTGTTGCCGCGGAGGTGCCCGGCGCCGCCGACGGCGCGCAGGCCGATGCCCCGGCGCAGGCCGGTGCTCAGGCCGCTGCCGACGAGGCCGCCGCCCCGGTCGCCGCGGAGGCGCCCGCCGAGCAGCCGCCGGCCGCGGAGCCCGTGGCGAACGCGGCCCAGGCGGCCGACGCCACCACGGACACCGCCGCCCAGCAGGCACCCGAGCAGCCCTCGGAGCAGCAGCCCGCCGAGCAGACCCCCGCCCCGGAGGCCGCAGCCCCGGAGGCCGCGGCTCAGCAGCAGCCCGCCGACGCCGCCGCCGCGGCCCAGGAGGCCGTTCCGGCCGCCCCGCAGCAGGCAGCGGCGGAGCCGATCCCGGCCCAGGCCCCCGAGGCCGACGACCGGCAGCCGGCCGCCGAGCCCGCGCCGGCCCCCGCCGCCGCAGACCAGCCCCAGCCGACGGCCGCCGTGGACCAGGCCGCTGACCAGGCCCCCGCCGCCACCCCGGCGCCGGACCAGCCGGAGCAGCCCGAGGCCGCGGCCCCGCAGCCCGCCCCCGAGGCCCCGCAGTCCGCCGAGGACGGTTCCGCGGCCGAAGCCGCTCCGGCCACCGCCGACGCCGCTCCCCAGGCACCCGAGGCCGCCCAGGCCCCGGCGGAGGAGGCGCCGCAGGCCGTCATAGAGGCGCCCGAGGCACAGCCCCAGGCCGCCGGGCAATCGCAGCCCGCCGCGCCCGCGGACGCCGAGGGCCAGCAGCCCGCCGCGGCACCGGACGAGCCGCAGGCCACCCCGCAGGACGAGCAGTCGTCCGCGCAGCCCGCGGCCGCCGCCGAAGCCGAGGCGCCCGAAGCCGCCGCGGCCCCGGCCGAGGCCCCCGCCCAGTCGGCCGCCGACGAGCCCGTCGCCCCGGCCCCCGCCCCCGAGGCGCAGGCCGTCCCCGAGGCGCAGGCCGCCCCCGTCCAGATCCCGGCCCAGGCCACCGACGAGCCCGCCATCGCCCCGCAGGAGCCCGCCGCCGAGGCGGCCCCGCAGGCCCCCGCCGAGGCCGCCGCCGACGCCGTTCCGGCCCAGCCCGCCCCGGCCGACGGCACCCCCGAAGCCGAAGCCGAGCCCGAAGCCGAAGGCCAGGCAGAGGCCGACGCCCGACCGCACGAGCAGGACGAGGCCCAGTTGGTCGAGCACGCCGAGCACACCGAGGGCGACGACGAGCGCTCCGCCGAGGCCCCCGCGGAGCCCGCCCCCGTGACGGCCCCCGCGCCCGCCTACGACGACTCCGAGCGCGCCGCCGTCCACCGCGTCATCCGCGAACGCCGCGACATCCGCAACGGCTTCCGCTCCGACCCGATCCCCAACGAGGTCCTGCTGCGCGTCCTGGAAGCGGCCCACACCGCCCCCAGCGTCGGCCACTCCCAGCCCTGGGACTTCGTCGTCATCCGGTCCGACGAGACCCGCGCCAAGATGCACGAGCTCGCCATGCGGCAGCGCGAGGCGTACGCCCAGTCGCTGCCCAAGGCCCGCGCCAAGCAGTTCCGCGAGCTGAAGATCGAGGCCATCCTCGAAACCCCGGTGAACATCGTCGTCACCGCCGACTCCACCCGCGGCGGCCGGCACACCCTCGGCCGGCACACCCAGCCGCAGATGGCCCCGTACTCCTCCGCGCTCGCCGTCGAGAACCTCTGGCTCGCCGCCCGCGCCGAGGGCCTGGGCGTCGGCTGGGTCAGCTTCTTCGACGAGCGGGAGATGGTCCGCGAACTGGACCTGCCCGAGCACCTCGAAGTCGTCGCCTACCTCTGCGTCGGCTACGTCGACGAGTTCCCCGACGACCCCGAGCTGCTCCAGGCCGGCTGGTCCAAGCGCCGCCCGCTGTCCTGGGTCGTCCACGAGGAGACCTACGGCCGCCGCGCGCTGCCCGGCGAGGACCCGCACGACCTCCTCCAGGAGACCCTCGCCGGTATCCGCCCGCTGGACGCCAAGGCGCTCGGCGAGGCGTGGGAGCGGCAGAAGCGGATGACCAAGCCGGCCGGCGCGCTCGGCATGCTGGAGATCATCTCCGCGCAGCTCAGCGGCCTGTCCCGCAAGTGCCCGCCGCCCATCCCGGAACCGGCCGCGGTCGCGATCTTCGCCGGCGACCACGGCGTGCACGCCCAGGGCGTGACCCCCTGGCCCCAGGAGGTCACCGGCCAGATGGTCGCCAACTTCCTGGGCGGCGGCGCGGTCTGCAACGCCTTCGCCACCCAGGTCGGCGCCGAGGTCTGCGTGATCGACGTCGGCGTGGCCAGTGAACTGCCGGCCACCCCCGGTCTGCTGCCCCGCAAGGTCCGCCCCGGCACCGCCGACTTCACCCAGGGTCCGGCGATGACCCAGGAGGACGTCCTCAAGGCCATCGAGGTCGGCATCGAGACCGCCCGGGACCTCGTCTCGGCCGGCAACAAGGCGCTGCTGACCGGTGAGATGGGCATCGCCAACACCACCGCGTCGGCCGCCCTGATCGCCGTCTACACCGGCGTCGACCCGGCCGAGGTCACCGGCCGCGGCACCGGCATCAACGACGAGACGCACGCCCGCAAGGTCGAGGTCGTCCGCCATGCCTTGGAGTTCCACCAGCCCGACCCGGCCGACCCGATCGGGGTCCTCGCCGCGCTCGGCGGCCTGGAGCACGCGGCCATGGTCGGCCTGATCCTCGGTGGCGCCTCGCTGCGCACCCCGGTGATCCTGGACGGCGTCAGCGCCGGCGCCGCCGCCCTGGTCGCCCGGGCCATCGCCCCCGAGGCCCTGGCCGCCTGTATCGCCGGCCACCGCAGCGCCGAGCCGGGCCATGTCGCGGCCCTCAACAAGCTCGGCCTGCGCCCGCTGGTCGACCTCGACCTGCGGCTCGGCGAGGGCACCGGTGCCCTGCTGGCGCTGCCCGTCGTGCAGAGCGCCGCCCGCGCCATGCACGAGGTCGCCACCTTCGACTCCGCCGGAGTCACCGAGAAGAGCTGACCGGGGCGGGCCCCGAGGCAGGGCCGCCCCGCTCGACCCCGGCCCGCAGTCCCAGGCCCGCCGCCTGCCGGTCGTCGTCCGGCCCGTATTTGTGCCGCACCGGGTGACGGCCCCCGTACACCTCCCGTACCGGGGCCGTCCCGGGCCCGCCGGGCGCACGCACCGGACACCGCCCGGCCCGCCTCGGGCGGACGACGGGAGGACGGCGGCAGGCCCTAGGCTGTGGGCCGGGGCCGTACGCCCGCCCGGCCGTACCACCCTCAGCCGCTCCGACGCCGCAGCGACTGGCACGGTCGTCGAACTCGCACCACCCACGAGGAGCCCCCACCATGGCCGAGCCCGCCGCCGAACACGTCGCCTACCCCGTCGGACTGCGGCTGTCCGGCCGCCGTGTGGTCGTCCTGGGCGCCGGTCAGGTCGCCCAGCGCCGGCTGCCCGCGCTCCTCGCCGCCGGCGCCGACGTCCTGCTGGTCTCCCCGTCCGCCACCCCCTCCGTCGAGGCGATGGCCGACACCGGCGAACTGTGCTGGGAACGCCGCCGCTACCGCCCCGGCGACCTCGACGGCGCCTGGTACGCGCTGATCACCACCGACGACCCCGAGGCCAACGCCGCCGCCTCCCAGGAGGCCGAGGAGCGCCGCGTCTGGGCCGTTCGCTCCGACGACGCCGAGGCCGCCACCGCCTGGACCCCGGCCACCGGCCGCAGCGAAGGCGTCACGGTGGCCGTCCTCACCGGCCGCGACCCGCGCCGCTCGGCCGCCGTCCGCGACGCCATCGTCGAGGGCCTGCGCGACGGCAGCATCGCCGCCCCGCACCACCGCCGCCCGCACACCCCCACGGTGGCGCTGGTCGGCGGCGGTCCCGGCGACCCGGACCTGATCACCGTCCGCGGCCGGCGCCTGCTCGCCGAGGCCGACGTGGTCATCGCCGACCGGCTCGGCCCGCGCGACCTGCTCGCCGAACTCCCGCCGCACGTCGAGGTCATCGACGCCGCCAAGATCCCCTACGGGCGGTTCATGGCGCAGGAGGCGATCAACAACGCGCTGATCGAGCATGCCAAGGCCGGCAAGGCCGTGGTCCGCCTCAAGGGCGGCGACCCGTTCGTCTTCGGCCGCGGTATGGAGGAGGCCCAGGCGCTCGCCGAGGCCGGCATCCCCTGCACGATCGTCCCCGGCATCTCCAGCACCATCTCCGTCCCCGGCGCCGCCGGCATCCCCGTCACCCACCGCGGGGTGGCCCACGAGTTCACCGTCGTCAGCGGCCATGTCGCCCCCGACGACGCCCGCTCGCTGGTGGACTGGGCCGCGCTCGCCAAGCTGCGCGGCACCCTCGTCGTCCTGATGGGCGTGGAGAACAGCGGCGCCATCGCGGCCAAGCTCATAGCGTGCGGCCGCCCCGCCGGCACCCCGGCCGCCGTCATTCAGGAGGGCACCACCGCCGCCCAGCGCCGGGTGGACGCCACCCTCGCCACCCTCGGCGAGACCGTACGGGCGGAGGGCGTCCGTCCGCCGGCCGTCATCGTCATCGGCGACGTGGTCACCCTCGCCCCCGCCGCCCCCTCCCACTGACCGGGCCGCTCCCGCCCCATCGACTCCCCGACACCGACAAGGCACCCTCTTTCCGTGGCAGAAATCATCACCGTCGAGGACCCGGACGACCCGCGGCTGCGCGACTACACCGGCCTGACCGACGTCGAGTTGCGGCGCCGGCGCGAACCGGCCGAAGGGCTCTTCATCGCCGAGGGCGAGAAGGTCATCCGCCGGGCCCGGCACGCCGGTTATGAGATGCGCTCGATGCTGCTCTCCTCGAAGTGGGTCGACGTCATGCGCGACGTCATCGACGAGGTCCCGGCCCCGGTCTACGCCGTCACCCCGGAACTCGCCGAACGCGTGACGGGCTATCACGTCCACCGCGGCGCGCTCGCCTCCATGCAGCGCAAGCCGCTGCCCACGGCCGCCGAACTCCTCGCCGGCACCCGGCGGATCGCGGTCATGGAAGCGGTCAACGACCACACCAACATCGGCGCCATCTTCCGCAGCGCCGCGGCCCTGGGGATGGACGCGGTCCTGCTCTCCCCGGACTGCGCCGACCCCCTCTACCGCCGCTCGGTGAAGGTCTCCATGGGCGCGGTGTTCTCCGTCCCCTACGCCCGTCTGGAGAGCTGGCCGCGGGACCTGTCCGTCGTACGGGAGGCCGGCTTCCGGCTGCTCGCCCTGACCCCGGCCGAAGGGGCCACCGCCATCGACGAGGCGGCCCCGCACACCCTCGAACGCGTCGCCCTCATGCTCGGCGCCGAGGGCGGCGGCCTGACGACGGGCGCCCTCCGCGCCGCCGACGCATGGGTCCGCATCCCCATGGCCCACGGCGTGGACTCCCTCAACGTCGGCGCCGCCGCCGCGGTCGCCTTCTACGCGGTCTCACCCACCCAACGCGCCCAGGGATAGCCGCCCCACGGTGAACCGTCCCTGATCCCGTATCAGGGACGGGACGTGAGCGGCACGAACGGCTTGAACAGCCTGAACGCCGTGATCCCCGCGCGCCAATTCGGTGTGTGCCGCGGCGCATCGTGGTGGAGAGTACGCGCATGGAGTTCTTCTGCTACCACCGCGACCGCCCGGCCTCCCTCGCCCTGCGCCAGGAACTTCTCGAAGAACACTGGTCCTACATGGACGGCTACGCGCAGGAGATGATCGCCCGCGGCCCGACAATGGCCGACGACGGCGAGACGCCCACCGGCAGCGTGCACATCGCCGACCTGCCCGACCCCGCCGCCGCCCGTGCGTTCGCCTTCGACGAGCCCGGTTACCAGGCCGGGGCGTACCGGGACGTGCTGCTCCGCCGGTGGCGCAACATGCTGGGCCGCACCATGTGGGACTTTCCCGGTGGCCCGACCGACGGCAACCGCTACCTGGTGCTCGGCCTCGGCCCGGTGCCGGACGCCGTCCTCACCGAGCCCGCCGAGCAGGACGAACTGATCGCGTACGGGCCCCTGCTGTCCGACGACGGCACCACCTGGCTGGGCACGGCGGCGCTGGTCCGAGCCCCCGACGCGGACGCGGCACGCGCCGTTCTGCCCGCGGGCCGGTACGCCGACATCGAGGTCCACAACTGGCAGTTCGGCGGCCGCTCATGAGCGGGGGCCCACCGGCCTCCGCCGCACCATGACCGAAAGCCCCACCGGCCGTCCGCCCCTGGACGGCCTCAGCCCAACTCCCCAGCCCTACCGGCACCGACCTCCGTACCGGTCCCCATCCCAGCACTCACACCGCCGTACGACGCCACGCTCACCGGCCGCTCCCCGCCCAACCCGCGGGTCGGCCCCTGGCACCCCTGGGCGGCCGCGATCCCCAGCGCCACCAGCAGCGTCACCACGACGAACACCACGACCCGCTGCCGCAGCAACCGCCGGTCCGGGCCCGGCCGCCGTCCCCCGGAGCCGGTGCGCACCGGCCTACGTGAACCGTTTCGCCCCGTGGGGCGGGCCGCCGGCCGCCGCCCCGTGCTCCGCCCGCCGGTCCGCGGATTCGCCCCCGGCGCCGGGCCCTGCGCCCGGGCCGCCGCCTCGCGGGGCGCCGCCGGACGGGCCGGCCGGGGACGCGGCGCGGGCGTGCCCGCCGCACCCCGCTCGGTCCGCTGCCGCGCGTACTCCTCGGCCCGCTGCCCGGTCGGACGCTCCGCCGGCCGCCGCTCGGCGCGCTCCCAACCGTCCCCGCCGCCGGAGCCGTTGTCCCACGCCCCGCCCGACAGCCCGTGGGCCTCGCGGGCCGCGATCTCCTTCAGGCGCAGCGACAGCGACAGCGTGCTGGGCCGGTCCGCCGGGTCCTTGGCGAGGCATGTCGCGATCAGCGGCGCCAGCGCGTCCGGCACCCCGGCCAGCTGCGCCTCCTCGTGGACCACGCGGTAGAGCATGACCTCCGAACTGCCCTGCCCGAACGGCGAGTCCGCGGTACAGGCGTACGCCAGGGTGGCGCCCAGCGAGAAGATGTCGGTGGCCGGCGTCACCGCGGCGCCGCGCACCTGTTCCGGCGCGAGGAAGCCGGGGGAGCCGACCGCCGTCCCGACGTGCGTCAGCGTGCTGGCGCCGGTCGCCCAGGCGATGCCGAAGTCGATGATCCGCGGGCCCTTGGGCGACAGCAGGATGTTGGACGGCTTCAGATCCCGGTGCACCACGCCCGCGTCATGGACGGCCAGCAGCCCCTCGGACAGCGCCGCACCGACGGCGGCGACCTGCGCGGGGGAGAGCGGCCCCTCCTCGTTCACCTTGTCGTGCAGCGAGGGCCCGGGGACGTACTGGGTCGCGAACCACGGGCGGTCGGCGTCCAGATCGGCTGCCACCAGCCGCGCCGTGCAGCCACCGCGGATCCGCCGGGCGGCCGAGACCTCGCGGGCGAACCGCGACCGGAACTCCTGATCCTCCGCCAGATCCGGCCGGATCACCTTCAACGCGACCCGCTGGCCGCGCTTGTCCGAGCCGAGGTAGACCACGCCCATCCCGCCCGCGCCGAGCCGGCGGTGCAGTCGGAACGATCCGACGACACGCGGGTCCTCGCGTCGGAGCCGCATCATCGCCATGTCCGTCCCCTGCCTGCGGTGGGGAGGCAGGCCCCACTCCGCTCAACCGTCTGACGTGGCACAGCTTACGGATTGCCGGCTCGCTGTGCTGAGAGGCCGCGCATGCGTCGGCAACCCGATTGCCCGCGGCCGCCCCGATCCCCGCCGCACACGCGGAAATCCGTCCGCCCTCCCGCCCCGCCACCCGCGACGCGTCCCAATGGTCCCTTTCCCAGGGGAATTTGACGATACGAAGGGCCGGAGGGCGCCGAGGGCCCCGGATGTCGCGGACCCCGCACCGCGGCCGGGGCGGGCCCTTGCGGAGGAGCGCCCCGAGTGATCGAAGTCACCGCTTCGGGGCCCGTGCGCCAGGCGTTCCTCCGCGCCCGCCATGCGCCGCCTCCCGGCGCCGCACGCCCCTCTCAGGGGTCTTCCAGGGTTGTGCCTGCGGCCTCTCCACCCTGGGGAGTACGCCCGGCGCCTCCCCGTCATCCTCCCGGAGGCCCGCCAAGCGGTACGACGGGCTGACGCCCGGTACCCCTGCGCCTGCCTAGGCTTGGGGTCAAGCGGCGGGCGTAGCACTCGTCCCCCGAGGTCAGACGCCCGCCGCCCTGGAACACGACAGGAGCGGGGCGATGGCGGACGGCACGGGGCGGACGGCCCTGCGGGCATGGGGTCGCAGGGCGACCACCGCGCTCGGCGGCGCCCGGCCCTCGGGCACGCGCCACCCCCTCGTCGCGGTCGCCATGGTGGTGCCGCTGGCGGTGCTCCTGGCCGTGGTCTTCGGCGGCTGGGAGGCCGTCGTCACACAGGCGTCGTCCGTGGTCGGAATGTTGGGGCGCTGAGCGGGCGCCCCGGTCCCGGGAGAGCGGCCCGGGACAGGCACTTCCGATCGAAACCCCGTGGGGACGGGGGTGCGGCGGACGGCACGAGTGGCCGGGCATCTGGGGAGATGCCCGGCCATCGGGCTTTTCCGGAGCTTCGCCGCCCGCCCGTCCGTCTTCCTCGCCCGAACTGCCGGTCCGCCCAGGGATGTTGGCGGCCCAAGGGGATCCGTAACGAAAACACCGAGGGCCGGAGCTTTCGCTCCGGCCCTCGGTTTCCGGTGGACGATACTGGGATTGAACCAGTGACCTCTTCCGTGTCAGGGAAGCGCTCTCCCGCTGAGCTAATCGTCCTCGGGACCGCGGATCTCGAAGATCACCGCGGGTGCTGCGTGCGCGATACTGGGATTGAACCAGTGACCTCTTCCGTGTCAGGGAAGCGCTCTCCCGCTGAGCTAATCGCGCGGGGATCCGGCGTTACCGGATCAGTGGACGATACTGGGATTGAACCAGTGACCTCTTCCGTGTCAGGGAAGCGCTCTCCCGCTGAGCTAATCGTCCTTGGAGGTGGAGACGGGATTTGAACCCGTGTAGACGGCTTTGCAGGCCGTTGCCTCGCCTCTCGGCCACTCCACCAGGAGTGTGCGGGGGGCTCGGGATGATCCCCCACATCGAGCGGACGACGAGACTCGAACTCGCGACATCCACCTTGGCAAGGTGGTGCTCTACCAACTGAGCTACGTCCGCGGGTGGCTCTCCCAGACTGTGTCGGGAAGCTCCCTGTCCTCCGGGGCGCTTTCGCGTCCCGGCGACGTGTTGAACTCTAGCGGATTCTTGGGCCAGTACAAAAACGCGTTTGTGCAGCGTGCTGCGCTGCTCGCTCGGCCCGGGCGATCGAGGGTGCCCAGCCATAGACTCACTGACGTGCACGATTTCGCTCCGATGGCCCGCTTCGGCGGCCTGATAGCCACCGACCTGCGCGACGTCACCAGCGATCCCGCGGCCCTGGATTCCGCGGGCTGGTGGGCGGTGACCGCCGACTTCGAGGGGGGCGTGGTCTGCGCACGCTTCGCCGACGTGCGCCCCGCCACCGCGGCGGACGCCCCCGCGCCCGATGCCTGGCGCGGCCCCGCCCGGGCCGACTGGCGCAGCTCCATGGACCGCGCCGCCTATACGGACGGCGTCCGGCGCATCCGCGCCCACATCGCGGCCGGGACGGTCTACCAGGTGAACCTCTGCCGGGTATTGACCGCTGTGCTGCCCGATCCCGAGCGCGCCGACGTGGACGCGCTCTCCGCCGTCCTGGCCCACGGGAACCCCGCGCCGTACGCCGGAACGATCCGCCTGCCGCAGCACGGCATCGAGATCGCCACCGCCTCCCCGGAGCTCTTCCTGAGCCGGGACGGCCGCACCGTCGAGTCCGGTCCCATCAAGGGCACCGGGCGCATCGCGGCGGATCTCTCGGAGAAGGACCGGGCGGAGAACGTGATGATCGTGGACCTGGTCCGCAACGACCTCGGGAGGGTCTGCGCCACCGGTTCGGTCACCGTCCCCGCCCTGTGCGCGGTGGAGGAACACCCCGGCCTGGTCCACCTCGTCTCCACCGTGCGCGGTGAACTGGCCGAGACCCACGAGAAGACGGCCTGGGCCGACCTCCTCGGGGCCACCTTCCCGCCCGGTTCGGTCACCGGAGCCCCCAAGTCCAGTGCCCTGCGGATCATCGACGAGTTGGAGACCGCCCCGCGCGGTCCGTACTGCGGAGGTATCGGCTGGGTGGACGCGGACCGCCGCACCGGCTGTCTCAACGTCGGCATCCGCACGTTCTGGATCGACCGCGCCGCCCCCGGCGGCCCGGTGCTCCGCTTCGGCGCCGGGGCCGGGATCATCTGGGACTCCGATCCCGAGCGGGAGTGGGAGGAGACCGAGTTGAAGGCGCGCCGGCTGCTCACGGTAGCGTCCGGTGAGCACCGAGTGAGCGGAGAGTGAAGCGATGAAGATCTGGTTGGACGGAGCGTTGCGGGACGCCGGAAGTGCCCGGGTCTCGGTCTTCGACCACGGCCTGACGGTCGGTGACGGGGTCTTCGAGACGGTCAAGGTCGAGCGGGGGCGGGCCTTCGCCCTCACCCGCCACCTGGAGCGCCTGGCCACCTCGGCCCGCGGTCTCGGCCTGCCCGCCCCCGACCTCGACGAGGTCCGGCACGGCTGCACCGCCGTACTTCAGGCCGCCCCGGTGCCCCTGGGCCGGCTGCGGATCACCTACACCGGTGGTGTCTCCCCGCTCGGTTCGGACCGCGGCGATGCCGGCCCGACCCTGGTCGTCGCGGTCTCCGAGGCCGGCCGCCGGCCCGATGCCACCGCCGCCGTCACCGTCCCCTGGACCCGCAACGAGCGCGGCGCGCTGGCCGGCCTGAAGACCACCTCGTACGGCGAGAACGTCGTCGCCCTCGCCCGCGCCCGTGAACAGGGCGCGTCCGAGGCGCTGTTCGCCAACACCGTCGGCGCGCTCTGCGAGGGCACCGGCTCCAACGTCTTCGTCGTCCTCGACGGCGAACTGCACACCCCGCCGCTGGCCTCGGGCTGCCTGGCCGGCATCACCCGCGCCCTGACCATGGCCTGGGCCGGTGCCAAGGAGACCGATCTGCCGCTGGACGTCCTGGAGAGCGCCCAGGAGATCTTCCTGACCTCCACGCTGCGCGACGTCCAGGCCGTGACCCGGATCGACGGGCGCCAACTCGCCGACGGGCCGGGCCCGGTGACCGCGGAGGCGATGCGGATCTTCGCGCGGGAGTCGGCCGCGGACTTCGACCCGCGCTGATGATGACGGGCCGCGGGCGGGCGAGTAGAAAGTCCTCGTGACCACTACGCTGCGCCCCGCGGGCCCCGAAGTACGACACGACGACGGCCGCCGGTCCCGCCCCTACGACATCTGCGTCAACAGCCGCCGGGTCGGCGGGATCCAGCTGGCCACGGACGCCCGGTTCGGGCCGACCGCCGGACGGATCGAGGCCCTGGCCGTCGACGCCCCCGACCGGCACCGCGGCCGTGCCACGGTCGCCGCGCTGGCCGCGGAGGAGGTGCTGCGCGGCTGGGGGTGCCGGCAGATCGAACTGACCGTGCCCGCGGAGGCGGAGGCCGCGGTGCGGCTGTCCGCGGCCCTGGGCTACACCGAGCGCAGCCGCGTCCTGGCCCGGTCCCTGACCCCTCCGGGCCCGCTCCCCGACGGCAGCGGCGACCGGGCGATGACCGCCGCCGAGTACCCGGCCTGGCGGGCCGCCGCGGTCGCCGAGCACATCCGGCAGGAGACCGCCCAGGGGATGCCTCGCGCCCGTGCCGAGGAGACGTCGCCCGCCGAGCACGACGCCCTGCTCCCCGACGGTGCGGCCACCCCCGGCCACGTGCTGCGGGTCCTTGCCCATGAGGGCGCCGACGTCGGCACCCTCTGGCTCTCCCTGCGGCACCCCGGGCAGCCCGGCGGCTACGTCATGGACGTACGGGTGGCGCCCGAGCGTCGCGGCGAGGGGCACGGCCGCAGCCTGATGCTGGTCGCCGAACGGGAGACGCTGGCCGCGGGGCGTTCCTCCCTGGCGCTCAACGTCTATCCGGACAACGCCCCGGCGCTCGGCCTCTACCGCGCGCTGGGTTACCGGACCGCCGCCTACCGGATGTGGAAGCCGATCCTCTGACGGGCCCGCGGCGGCCGTGCCGGGCCCGTCGGGCGGCGTGGTGCGCGGTGGGGCGGCGTGTCAGCCCGCCGCGGGGTCCTGCTCGGCCAGCAGCCGCTCGGTGATCTCCTCGATCCGGGCCCGCAGCCCGTCCTGGCTCTTGCCGCCGTCCAGCCGCTCGCCGCCGATCACGTACGTCGGGGTGCCGGTCACGCCGATCGCCTTGCCCTCGGCCTGGTCCGCGTCCACCGCCAGCAGGTGCCGCCCGTCGATCAGCGCGGTGTCGATCTCCTCGGCGTCCAGCCCCAGTTCCCCGGCGACGTCCAGCAGCGCCTTCTCGCCGCGCTTGTCGAGCTCCGCGGTCCGTGCCAGCACCCCCTCGACGTACGGCCAGCCCTGGCCCTGCTCGACGGCCTCCTCGGCGGCCTGGGCGGCCGCGTAGGCGTGCTTGTGCTTGGCCAGCGGGAAGTGCCGCAGCCGGATCTCCAGCCGGTCGCCGAAGCGCGCGCGCAGCGCCCGGACGTCGGTCAGGGCGGTGGTGCAGTCCGGGCACTGCAGATCGCACCACACGTCGAGGACGGGGCGGGCGGGGCTTGCGGGAGGGGTGGGGCCGGAGACGGCGGCGTCGTTCATGAGTCCAGTGTTCCAGCCGGTCGCCTCGGGCCGGAACCCGGACCTGCGGAGGAGGGCGACCCGGAGATCTCCCTGAGGTCGGGGTCAGGACATGGCCTGCGCGGGGTCGGGGAGGGCAGGATGGAGGGGAGCGCGGAACGCCCGCTCGCCCTCGACCGGCAGGAGGACCGGATGCTGACCTCGACAGTCTGTGCCGCGGTATCGGCAGCGGGCCTGGGCATCGCTGCGCTGACCGCCTACCGCAAGCGTTTCCTGGCCGCGACCCGGATCGCCGCCTTCGCCCTGATCCCGATCGGCCTGGTCATGACGGGTGTCGTCGACTGGGTCACCAGCATCGTCTTCAAGCCCACGGTCTGGGCGGGCTTCGGGGTGCTCGCGCTCTCCGCGGTGCTGTTCACGCTCGGCCGGCTGGTGGAGCGGCGGCGCGGGGTGGGGGGCCGCAAGGAGCGCCGGTCCGCGGCGGGTTCCGAGGCGCCGGCGGTGGCGCCGGCGGTCTCCGCGCCCTCCCTCGGCTCCGGCCGGAAGGCCCCGAAGAGCACGGCGGCCCCGGGCACCGACGTTGCCCCCAAGGATGACTTCTCGGACATCGAAGCGATCCTGAAAAAGCACGGGATCTGATGAACTCCCGCTGCTGAGAGGGGTTTTGCGGATTCCGGGACGATCATCCGCGCGATGATGCGCGCGAGATGAACGATGAGTGCGCCCTCGCCCAAGACGACGCCCCGTCCGCCGAACCGCGCGGTTGCCTGTTTGCGCTGTCCCAACCGCCGTTGATGCTCTTCCTGGCCATCATCGGCCTGCTGCTCCTCCTAGGCGCGGTACACGACCTCTACCTCCTGTGAAGCCCGACGAGCCGCGTCGGGCGGGTCCGGAGGGGGCCGTGGAGCGAGCGGCCGGCGTGCAGCGGCCGCTCAGCCCGCCGCTTCCCGCCGCCGGGCGCGGTACGCCGCGACGTGCAGCCGGTTCCCGCAGGTCCGGCTGTCGCAGTAGCGCCGTGAGCGGTTGCGGGAGAGGTCCACGAAGGCGTGCCGGCAGTCCGGGGCCTCGCAGTGCCGCAGCCGCTCGCGCTCCCCGGCGACGACGAGGAAGGCCAGCGCCATCCCGCCGTCCGCGGCCAGGTGGTCGGCGACCGAGGCGCCCGGCGCGAAGTAGTGGACGTGCCAGTCGTAGCCGTCGTGGTCGGTCAGCCGCGGGGTGGTGCCCGCGGAGGCGACCAGCGTGTTCAGGCGCTCGGCCGCCGTGCGGTCGTCGGCGGCCGCGAAGACCTCCGCGAACCGTGCCCGCACGGCCCGCGTGCCCGCCAGGTCGTCCGGTCCCAGGGAACCCACGTCGCTGACCTCGTTGCGCCGGACGAAGTCCTCAAGGGCCGCGAGGTCGGTCAGGCTGTCCGGCGCGCCGGGGGAGTCGCCCTCCGGGGCGGTGTTCAGCAGATCGACGACCGCGTCCAGCGCGCACCGGGTGTCATGGGTGATCATCACGGTTCCGCTCCCTGGCCGGGTGGGGTCGGCCGGTGCCGCCCCGGTGTCGTTGGCGAATGGTCGCCGACTCTAGCGCCTGGAACGAGCTTCGGCGCCGCCCCCGCGGTGGTCCGCGGCGACGGCGCCGAAGTGTGCCGTGTGAACTTGTCGGTCCTGCGCCGTCTCCCCGAGTCGGACGGTCGCAAGTGTGAGCGGATGGATGCGGTGGGTGTGCGTGCTGCGTCTCAGCTCTCCGCCAGGATGTGGGAGAGCTCGGTGTCGAGATCGAAGTGCCGGTGCTCCGTACCGGGCGGTACGGCGGCATCGGTGCGCTTCAGGAATGATTCCAGTGCCCGCGCCGGGGCCTCCAGAAGGGCTTCCCCCTCCGGGGAGCTCAGGGCGATGCAGACGACGCCCTGCCCGTGGCTCCGGGACGGCCATACGCGGACGTCTCCGGTGCCCGTGGGCCGGTGCAGGCCCTCGGCGAGGAGGTCGCGGGCGAAAACCCACTCGACCGTCTCCTCGGCTCCGGTATGGAAGGTGGCATGGACGGCGTAAGGATCGGCCGTGTCATACCGCAAGCCCGCGGGTACAGGCAGTGAGGACTCGCTCGACACAACGAGGCGCAGGTGCAGCTCGCAGCTGACCGTGGTGTTCATAAGCGCCAGGGCCTTTCGCTCAGTGTGCGCTCGGGGATTCGCACGTCGGCGAAATCGACATGCCACCTACGGTGCCGTTGTAAACCCCTCTGACGGTTTTGGGTGGCTTCAGGTAGCTCTTACGGCGGATTGCGCGATCGTCCCCGGCAGCATTTCGGCCACGACATCCCGGGCGGTATGGAGGCGAAATGGATACGCAGAGTAAGGGAACGCGAGGCGCTTCGCGATGATCTCCGGAGGTTCGGCGTGCCGGGTGTTCGGTGCCTGGCGGGCGGCGGGTGCCTGGGGGCGTCGTCCATCGGGGGCTGCCTGGCCCTCGACGGGCTGGTCGCCGTGGTCGGAGGCGCCCCCGACGTGCGGTAATGTTGGCGGTGCGCCCGGGCGATTAGCTCAGTGGGAGAGCGCTTCGTTCACACCGAAGAGGTCACTGGTTCGAACCCAGTATCGCCCACCCCGGACGACGGCCCGGAGACTCCAAGTCTCCGGGCCGTCGCGTTTGTTGGGCGCCCCGCGCGCGGCGGGGAGCACACTGGGATCATGCCCGCCCCGTCCGGTCGACCGCGCCGTCTGCACCGTTACCGCTTCCGCGGTGTCTGGCAGCTGAACGCCCCGCCCACCGTCGTCTACGCGGTGCTGGAGCGGGTCGAGTCCTATCCGCAGTGGTGGCCGCAGGTGTGCGAGGTGGTCGGGCTCGACGGGGGCGGTGGCGCGGCGCGGTTCCGGTCCTTTCTGCCGTACGAACTGGTCGTGGTGGCGCGCGAGACGCTGCGGGACCCGGGTGCGGGGGTGTTGGAAGTGGCGATGGACGGGGACCTGGCCGGCTGGGCGCGTTGGACGGTGGTGCCTGGGGAGGGCGGGACCCGGGCGGTCTTCGAGCAGGATGTGGAGGTCCGCAAGCCGGTGCTGCGGCGGTGGGCGCTGCCTGGTCGGCCGCTGTTCCGGATCAATCACGCGCTGATGATGCGGGCCGGGCGGCGCGGGCTGGCGGCCTGGCTGGCCCGCGGGTGAGGGCGCCTGAGCGGGAATTTGATGGAAGGCCGTCGCGGCCTGTATTGTTCAGGTCGTTCGCAGGGGAAACCCCGCGGAAACCCGGGCGATTAGCTCAGTGGGAGAGCGCTTCGTTCACACCGAAGAGGTCACTGGTTCGAACCCAGTATCGCCCACCGGGATCAAAGAGCCGGGCCGCCAAGAGGCGGTCCGGCTCTTTGCGTTGGTCCGGTGGGCTGGTGGTCGGGGAGCGGCAATTGGTTCCGGTGTCGTGGACTTCGGGGAATTCCGGCCGGAACGGTGGGCGGGAATCAGGCCGCGGCGGGGAGTTCCGGCCGCAGGGGCCAGTGCGGGTCGACGGCCTCCGGGGTGCCGTTGCGCGCGAACCACGCCTGGAGCCCGCGTGCCTGGGCGGCGAACCAGACCGCCTGCCGGGTGTGCAGCTCGGCCGGTTGCAGCCCTTCCAGCCGTTCGGCGAAGCGCCGGCCCACCGCGCGGACCACGCGCAGCGCGGCCAGGGCGTCCGCGGCCGCCTCGTGGGCGTCGGTCAGCTCGACCTCGTAGTGCGCGCACAGGTCGGTGAGGGTGCGGCGGCCCTTGCGGTAGCGGTCCAGGTGCTTGTCCAGGACGCGCGGGTCGAGGACGTGCAGCGGATGCGCCCCCAGGTAGGCGGTCAGGGAGCTGGCGCGGTGGCGCTTCAACTCCCGTTCCAGCAGCGTGAGATCGAAGGGCGCGTTCATCACCACCAGCGGGCGGCCGGCCACCGCCTGGGCGGCCAGGGAGCGGGCCAGCTCCTCCAGTACCGGCGCCGGCCAGCGGCCGTGCAGGGCGAGGTGGTCGGCGGTCAGCCCGTGGACCGCCGTGGCGGCCTCCGGTATCTCCACCCCCGGGTTGATCAGCCAGCGGGTGACGCGCGGCGCGGCGCGCGGGGTCTCCTGGACGATCAGGGCGGCGGAGACGATGCGATCGCGCTCGACGTCGATGCCCGTCGTCTCGGTGTCGAAGGCGGCCAGTGGACCGTCATACCAGCGCGGCATCATTCAACTCCTCGCGGTCGTACGGGGGATGGCGGGGCATGTCACCCGTGCTGGTGATACCCGACCGGCCACCGGCTCGAACCGCCCTTGTTTGCCGCCCACTTGACGCGGAGACAACCTCAGTGACGGGTGGCGCGCACCGCGCGGTCCGGCGGCGCGTTCCGCGCCGGCCCCGGCCCCACCGCCCGCCACCCCGATCGGCACAGCCCGGAAGGCACCCGCGATGACCCTCGCGCAGCCCGAACCGGGCGGGCTGTTCCCCACCAGCGACAGGTACCCCCCGCCCCCCACCGCCCCGCGGCGCGGCGCACTCGCCACGACGGCCTGCATGGAGACGCTCCAGGTGGGCTATCTGCACGCGGTCGCCGCCGCCTCGGGGTGCTCGCTGGCACAGCCCTTCCCGGACAACGGCATCGACTGGCACGTCAGCCACGCCGCGCCCGGCCACACCGTCGACGACGAGGTGACCGTCAAGGTGCAGCTCAAGTGCACCTACCAGACCGCGCCCCGCCCGCCGGGGCCCACCTTCGCCTTCACGCTCGACAACGACCACCTGGTGAAGCTGGCCCGCACCCCGGTGGCGGTGCACAAGATCCTCGTCGTGATGCTCGTCCCGCGGGACCCGGAGGACTGGCTGCGGGCCGGCCACGACCACCTCGAACTGCGGCACTGCTGTTACTGGATCAACCTCGCCGGCCATCCGGTGACCGGCCGGCGCAGGACCACCGTGCGGGTCCCGACCACGCGGATCTTCGACGACCGTGCGCTCTGCGAGATCATGACGCGGGTCGGGGCGGGAGGGAGACCCTGATGGACCGGCTGACCGACGACTACGGCACGCGACCGCCGGACCCCGGGCGGCTCGACCCGGCGGTGCTCAACGCCCTGCTGGCCAGGCACGGTTGGCGGCGCCGGGGCGGCGGGACCGGCCCGTACTCCCGCTGGACGCCGCCGGGCGGGGCGGGCGGCACCAGCCTCCTGGTGCCCCACGACCGCCGCTTCCCCGACAGCGCCGAGCTGCTGGCCGAGGCGCTGGTCGCGCTGGAGCGGTGCGGTACGCCCTCGGCCCGCGAGGTGCTGGTCGGGCTCGCGGTGCCCAGCGACGAGGTCCGCTGGGAGCGGGAGGTCCCCGACGGCGGTTCCGGTACCGCGCGCTGGGTGGCGCAGGAGCAACTGCGCGGTGCGGCCCGCGCCATGCTGACCGCCGGCGCGCTGGCCGGCTTCGCGCGCGCCGGCTACTACGGCGCCCGGCACCAGCGCCGGGCCGAGGGCTTCCTCGGCCAGGTGCTGATCGGCCCGGCCCCCGCCGGCCGGCACCTGGCCGCGTTCGTCCCCGTACCGGCCGGGCGGGGCGCGGTCACCGGGTTGCAGCGGGCGCTGCACGCGGCCCGGGACGCCACCGACTACCAGCGGGCCACCGGCGGCATGGAGGCGTTCGACGCCGCCGTCGGGCTGGGCGTCTGCCATGAGCTGGCGCAGTCGCTGATCGCGTTGGTGCGGGGTGCGGAGGGGGTGCGGATCGGCATCGCGTGGTCGCCGGCGGCCGGCACCCCGCCCGGCTTCGCGGCCCGCCCCGAACCGGTCGAGTTCTCGCCCGGCGACCTGCCCGCCCTCCAGCAGGCCGCGCAGCGCTACGCCCGAGCCGAGCCGTCGCTGCCGGTGCGGGTGACCGGCGCCGTCGTACGGCTGCGCCGGGAGCGGCCGGACGGCCCGGGGGCGGTGCGGCTGCGGGTGCTCTCCGGGGCGGACGTGGGGCAGGTGCGGGTCGCGCTGGGGGAGGAGGACTACCGGATCGCCGGGCATGCGCATCTGGCCGGGCTGCCGATCCGGCTCAGCGGGCGGCTGGAGAGCCGGGGCGGTTTCCGGCGGATCACCGGCGGCCGGGACGTCGCCCCCGTACCGGTCGACCCGGCCGACCGGGACCGGTTGATGAAGGCACTCCTGGAAGAAACCGTGCATCCCGCGGAGCCGGGGGAGGACGGCTTCGACGTTTCCGACGGGGCGTGCGGGGGTCCTCCGGCGGAGCCCTGAGCGGGCCGCGGGAATCCGTTTCGCGGTGCGGTCCCACGGCTCGGTACGATCGGGGGCGCGCAGCAATCGCTGACGCGAGAGAGACATGAGTCAGGAGAGACCGGTGTCAGACGTCCGTGTGACCGTCCAACGCGATTCCGAGCGGGAAGAACGCGTGGTGACCACGGGCACTACGGCCGCCGACCTCTTCCAGGGCGAGCGCAGCATCGTGGCCGCACGGGTCGCCGGCGAGCTGAAGGACCTCACCTACGAACTGGCCGACGGCGACGAGGTCGAGCCGGTCGAGATCACCTCCGAGGACGGTCTGAACATCCTGCGGCACTCCACCGCGCACGTGATGGCCCAGGCCGTGCAGGAGCTCTTCCCGGAGGCCAAGCTCGGCATCGGCCCGCCGATCAAGGACGGCTTCTACTACGACTTCGACGTCGAGAAGCCCTTCCACCCCGACGACCTCAAGCGCATCGAGAAGAAGATGCAGGAGATCCAGAAGCGCGGCCAGAAGTTCGCCCGCCGCGCGGTCTCCGACGACGAGGCCCGCACGGAGCTGGTGGACGAGCCGTACAAGCTGGAGTTGATCGGCCTCAAGGGCTCCGCCGCGGACGCCGCCGAGGGCGCCTCCGCCGAGGTCGGCGCCGGCGAGCTGACCATCTACGACAACCTCGACGCCAAGACCGGCGAGCTGTGCTGGAAGGACCTGTGCCGCGGGCCGCACCTGCCCAGCACCCGGCACATCCCGGTCTTCAAGCTGATGCGGTCGGCCGCCGCCTACTGGCGCGGCAGCGAGAAGAACCCGCAGCTCCAGCGCATCTACGGCACCGCCTGGCCCACCAAGGACGAGCTCAAGGCCCACCTGGACTTCCTCGCCGAGGCCGAGAAGCGCGACCACCGCAAGCTCGGCGCCGAGCTCGACCTGTTCTCCATCCCGGAGGAGCTGGGCTCCGGCCTCGCCGTCTTCCACCCCAAGGGCGGCGTGGTGCGCCGGGTGATGGAGGACTACTCCCGCAAGCGGCACGAGCTGTCGGACTACGAGTTCGTCAACACCCCGCACATCACCAAGGAAGCTCTCTTCGAGACCTCGGGGCACCTGCCGAACTACGGCGAGGCGATGTTCCCGCCGCTGGAGTTCGACGGGCAGAACTACCGCCTCAAGGCGATGAACTGCCCCATGCACAACCTGATCTTCAAGGCGCGCGGCCGCTCGTACCGCGAACTCCCGCTGCGGCTCTTCGAGTTCGGCACGGTGTACCGCTACGAGAAGTCGGGCGTCGTGCACGGTCTGACCCGGGCCCGCGGCTTCACCCAGGACGACTCGCACATCTACTGCACCAAGGAGCAGATGGCGGACGAGCTGGACAACCTGCTCACCTTCGTCCTCGACCTGCTGCGCGACTACGGCCTGACCGAGTTCGAGCTGGAGCTGTCCACCCGCGACCCGGAGTCCGACAAGTTCATCGGCGAGGACGCGGAGTGGGAGGAGGCCACCGAGGCGCTGCGCCAGGCGGCCGAGAAGCAGGGGCTGCCGCTGGTGCCCGACCCGGGCGGCGCCGCGTTCTACGGGCCGAAGATCTCGGTGCAGGCGAAGGACGCCATCGGCCGGTCCTGGCAGATGTCGACGATCCAGGTCGACTTCCAGCAGCCCGCCCGCTTCGGTCTGGAGTACACCGCGGCGGACGGCTCCAAGCAGCAGCCCGTCATGATCCACCGCGCGCTGTTCGGCTCCATCGAGCGGTTCTTCGCGGTGCTGCTGGAGCACTACGCGGGTGCCTTCCCGGCGTGGCTGGCCCCGGTGCAGGCCACCTGCATCCCGATCGGTGACGCGCACGTCCCGTATCTGGCGGAGTTCGCCGCGGAGGCGAAGGCCAAGGGGCTGCGGGTCGAGGTGGACTCCTCCTCGGACCGGATGCAGAAGAAGATCCGCAACGCGCAGAAGTCCAAGGTGCCGTTCATGATCCTCGCCGGTGACGAGGACATGGCCGCCGGGGCGGTGTCGTTCCGCTACCGCGACGGTTCGCAGGAGAACGGCATTCCGAAGGACGAGGCGCTGGCCAAGCTCCTGGACGTGGTGGAGCGTCGCGCCGAGATCTGATGAGGCCGAGGTGGCGAGGGGCGGTCCCGGAGTCGGGACCGCCCCTCGCCGCTTCGCCCGCCGGCCCGGGAGAATATGCTTCGCAACATGACGAGTGAGCCGGAGCAGCAGATCGGAGTCGGGACGCAGGACGCCTTCCAGCGCCTGTGGACGCCCCACCGGATGGCCTACATCCAGGGGGAGAACAAGCCGAGCGGCCCGGGGGCCGCCGACGGCTGTCCGTTCTGCACCATTCCCTCGAAGTCGGACGAGGACGGCCTGGTGATCGCCCGCGGCGAGCGGGTCTACGCGGTGCTGAACCTCTACCCGTACAACGGCGGGCACCTCATGGTCGTCCCGTTCCGTCACGTCGCCGACTACACCGACCTCGACGAGGCGGAGACGGCGGAGCTGGGGGACTTCACCAAGCGGGCGATGGTGGCGCTGCGCACCGCCTCCGGGGCGCACGGTTTCAACATCGGGATGAACCAGGGCACGGTGGCCGGGGCCGGTATCGCCGCCCATCTCCACCAGCACGTCGTTCCCCGCTGGGGCGGCGACACCAATTTCATGCCGGTGGTCGGCCACACCAAGGTGCTGCCGCAGCTGCTGGCCGACACCCGGGCGATGCTCGCCGCGGCCTGGCCGGCGTAGCCGCTGCACCCCGGGTGAACGGGGCGACACGTACTCGGATGAATCGTATATATCGCCCCGATTGGGATTTTTTGCCCCTCTAATGGGGTGGTGACTTCCCTAGATCGTCGTTCCGTGCTGCGCGCGGCCGCCTCGGCCGCGGCCGCCGGTGCGCTCACGACGGGCTGCGACCCGAGGCACTCGGCCGACGACGCCGCCTCCGCACGGCCCTCCGGCGGACCGAGCCCCCACGGAACGGGCCGGTCCGCCCCCGCCCGGCACCCCGGCGCCCGGCCGCCGACCCGCGCGCCGGGCCTGCCCGCCGAGATCGAGCACGGACCCCGGGACGGCCACGCGGTGGCCCTCACCTTCCACGGCCGGGGCGACCCCAAGCTGGCGCGGGCGCTGCTGGGCGAGGCCGAGCGGGCCGGCGTCCGCGTCACCGTCCTCGCCGTCGGCGTCTGGCTCGACGAGCAGCCCGCGATGGCCCGCCGGATCCTCGACGGCGGCCACGAGCTGGGCAACCACACCATGCACCACCGCAACATCAGCGCACTGCCCGCGGACGCCGCGTACGCCGAGATCAGCCAGTGTGCCGACCGGCTGCGCCGGCTCACCGGCACCATCGGCAGCTGGTTCCGCCCCTCGCAGACCCGGCTGGCCACCGGGCAGGTGATCCAGCTGGCCCGCAAGGCGGGCTATCCGCACGTCCTGTCGTACGACGTGGACTCCCTCGACGCGAACGACCCCGGTGCCCCGGCCGTCCAACGCACGGTCCTGGACGGCGTCCGGCCGGGCTCGGTCGTCAGTCTCCACCTCGGGCACGCCGGCACGGTGGCCGCGCTGCCCCCGATCCTCGACGGCCTCCGCCGGCGCGGTCTGCGCGCGGTGACGACAACGGAGCTAGTGACCTGATGGCTGACCGGAACCGCACCCACCCCCGCCCGAGCCGCTCCCGCCGCACCGCGCTGCTGGTCACCGCCTGCGTCCTGGCGGCGGCGGGCTGCGCCGGCGGCGGGCAGTCCGCCCCCGGCCCGCGTCCCGCACCGGCCTCGCCCGGCAAGGCCGTCTCCCAGGGCCTGCCCGGGATGCCGCCGGTGCTGGACCCGCACGACCTGTACGCCGCGGACCGGCCCAACCGGCTGGTGCAGCAGGTCAGGGGCTTCCCGTCCCGGGTGTACGTGCCCAACACCGGTTCCGACACGGTCAGCGTCATCGACCCCGGGACGTACAAGGTCATCGACACGATCCCGGTGGGCGTGCAGCCGCAGCACGTGGTGCCGTCGTGGGACCTGAAGACGCTGTGGGTCAACAACAACCGGGGGCACGACCTCACCCCGATCGACCCGGCCACCGGCAAGGCCGGCAAGCCGGTCAGGGTGCACGACCCGTACAACCTCTACTTCACGCCGGACGGGAAGTACGCGGTGGTGATGGCGTCCATGGACCGGCAGTTGGTGTTCCGGGACCCGCACACCATGGAGATCCGCAAGACCGTCCCGGTCGACTGCGCGGGCGTCAACCACGCCGACTTCTCGCCGGACGGGAAGTACTTCATCGTCTCCTGCGAGTTCTCCGCCGAGCTGCTCAAGGTCGACACCGCGAAGATGGCGGTGATCGACAAGCAGAAGCTGCCGTTCGAGGGCGCGATGCCGCAGGACGTGAAGATCTCGCCGGACGGCAGGACCTGGTACGTCGCCGACATGATGGCCGACGGCGTCTGGATCCTGAACGGCGACTCCTTCGGCAAGCCCAGGCTGCTGCCCACCGGCAAGGGCGCGCACGGCCTCTACGTCAGCCGCGACTCCCGCACCATGTACATCTCCAACCGGGGCGAGGGCTCCATCTCGCTGCTGGACTTCAAGACCGGCGATCTGGTCGGCAAATGGCACATCGACGGCGGCGGCAGCCCCGACATGGGCGGGGTCTCGGCGGACGGCAAGGTGCTGTGGCTCTCGGGGCGTTACAACTCCGAGGTCTACGCGCTCGACACCGCGTCGGGCAAGACCTTGGCGAAGATCCGGGTGGGGGAGGGGCCGCACGGGCTCGCGGTCTACCCGCAGCCGGGGCGGTACTCGCTGGGGCACACCGGCATCTTCCGTTAGCCGCGGCGGTGAGGAGATGAGGGGGCGGGGCGGAGAACGGGACGGGCGCGCGCCCGGCGGAGAAGCCGTGCGCGCGCCCGTCCGTGCGGAGGCGGGGTGCCGTCTTATGCGTTGTACTCGTCGGCCTTCTTCGGCTCGGCGCCCTGGACCATGCCGCTGAGCACCAGCGAGCGGTTGTCGAAGCGCTCGACGTCGACGCCGTTCTCCTTCAGGACGCTCATCGCGGCGGCGTGCACGGCCCGCAGGACCGGGGTCGCGGCGCGCAGCGCGTCATCGGCCATGAAGCGGTGGCGCCAGGGCTTGTCGGCCCAGACGTGGCGCAGGCCGAACGGCTCGGGGAGGCCGAGCTTGCCGCCGAGGAAGTCCAGCACCGGCGGGAACCACGTCAGCGGGGCCCGGGCGGCGAGCCGGACCACCTCGGACGGTTCGATCAGCGGCAGCGTGTGGGTCTTGGTCTCCCAGAACCGGACGACCTTGGCGACCTCCTTGGTCTTGGGCGACGGCTTGCCCATGAACAGGGGGTTGACCGGGCCGAGGGCATGGCCGCTGACCTCGATGCGCAGCGTCTCGTGGAGCACGGTGACGGTGATCATCAGCGTGATCACCAACTGGCCGTCCCACAGCACGAACTGGACGCCGAGGTAGTGCCGGTCGCCGCTGCCGAACTGCTGCTCGTTGCAGATCCGCTCTATCTCGTGGCCGCGGATCTCGTAGCCGTCCACGTGGCTGCCGTCGGGGCGGGAGACGGACTTGGCGTTCTCGCCCACCGGGGAGACGATCCAGTGGCGGACCGACGGCGGCTGCTGGAACCCGCCGGTGTGCAGGGGGCTGCGCTGCAGCAGGGTCAGCCGGTCGTGGATCGCGCGGATGACGTCCCAGCTGCGGAACGGGTGGATCTCGGTGCCCTCCTTGGCCGGCCGCAGCTCCTCGGCCATTTGCCAGCTGCCCCAGCGGGTGCCCATCCCGAGTATGCCCTTGGGGCCGGCGTAGAAGACGACGTTGCTGCGCTGCTCGGCGGAGACCTTGGCGAGGTTGTGCCGGAGGGTCTCGGCGGAGGTGTGGTTGGGGTCCAGCGGGACCGCCTCGGGGATCTTCGCGGCGACCCCGCCGCCGTCCAGCAGTCCCTTCCACGCCTCCCGCAGGCTCACCGCGGTCCGCTCGCAGATCTGCTTGGCCAGCCACCAGCCCACCACCGGGGCGATGAGCATGCCGCGGGCGTAGAGCGGCCAGAAGCCGGTGAGCGGCAGCTTGATCATGAAGAACAGGCCGGCGGCGGCGAGCAGTGCCAGCAGCGCACCGCCCAGCAGCGAGATGCCGTTGCCCTCGCCGTCCTTGGAGAACATCTTGCGGAGCTGGAAGGCGCCCAGCCAGAGCAGCACACCGGGCAGGAAGAGCAGCCCGCAGACCACCATCAGGACCGTCAGCCGGGTGTCGCGGTGCTTGCGGATACGGGTGGCCGCCAGGCAGTGTTCGACGATCGTCTGGGGTTCCGTGCCGAAGGACTGGATCAGGGGGCCGCGGCCGCCGCCGAGCATCCGCATCTGGACGGCGCGCGAGAACGCCTCCCCGAGATTGGGTGCGAACAGGGACAGCTTGGGCTTCTTGATGCTGGAGGCGCCGGAGTCGGAGTCCGCCTTGGAGATGTCCGAGAGCGGGCTGTCCCGATAGGCGGCCGAGGCCAGGGCCTGGGTCGCCGCCGTCTGTCCGGCGCCCCCCGAAATGGGGACCTGCGCTCCCGGACTGAAGTCAAAACCGTCTGCCACTACCGCCCCCATCACCGCATGTACCCGCTGATGCGCTCTACCCGACTGCGCTTGCGCGCACACCTGCCGCGCCGCAGGTTCGCAGGTTGGCCCACAACGCCCGGCGCAGCGATGGAGTCCCAGCGTACAGCCGCCGGCCCGGCCCAACAGGGGTGTCCGGGACGGCGGCTGACCGGGCGTTAACTATGCGCCGTTCTCGGCCTGTTCACGCATCCGGGCGGCGAGCGGCCCGGGCATCGGCTCGTGCCGCAGGTAGCCGCGGCTGAACCGTCCGGTGCCGTGGGAGAGCGAGCGCAGGTCGACGGCGTAGCGTCCGATCTCGATCTCCGGCACCTCGGCGCGGACCAGGGTGCGGCCGGAGCCGGACTGCTCGGTGCCCACGACCCGGCCGCGGCGGCCGGAGACGTCGCTGAGCACCGGGCCGACGTACTCGTCGGGCACCAGGATGCGCACGTCGGCGACCGGCTCCAGGAGCTCGATCGTGGTCTGCGCGGCGGCCTCCCGCAGCGCCAGCGCCCCCGCCGTCTGGAACGCGGCGTCGGAGGAGTCGACGGAGTGGGACTTGCCGTCGAGCAGGGTGACCCGGACGTCGACGAGCGGGTACCCGGCGGCGATCCCGCGGGCGGCCTGGGCCCGGACGCCCTTCTCGACGGACGGGATGAACTGCCGGGGGACCGCGCCGCCGACGACCTTGTCGACGAACTCGATGCCGGAGCCGCCCGGCAGCGGTTCCACCTCGATCTCGCAGATCGCGAACTGGCCGTGGCCGCCGGACTGTTTGACATGCCGGCCGCGGCCCGCGGCGGCGCCGCCGAACGTCTCCCGCAGCGCGACCTTGTGGTCGACGGTGTCGACCTGGACGCCGTAGCGGGCGCGCAGCCGCTCCAGCGCCACGTCGGCGTGCGCCTCGCCCATGCACCACAGGACCACCTGGTGGGTGTCCTGGTTGTGCTCCAGGCGCATCGTGGGGTCCTCGGCGACCAGCCGGGCCAGCCCCTGGGAGAGCTTGTCCTCGTCGGCCTTGCTGTGCGCCCGGATGGCGACCGGGAGCAGCGGGTCGGGCATCTCCCACGGCTCCATCAGCAGCGGGTCGTCCTTGGCGGAGAGGGTGTCGCCGGTCTCGGCGCGGGTCAGCTTGGCCACGCACGCCAGATCGCCGGCGATCGCCTGGGGCAGCGGGCGCTGCTGCTTGCCGAAGGGCGCGGACAGCGCGCCGACCCGCTCGTCGACGTCGTGGTCCTCGTGGCCGCGGTCCGTAAGGCCGTGCCCGGAGACGTGCACCGTCTCGTCCGGGCGCAGCGTGCCGGAGAAGAGCCGGACCAGGGAGAGCCGGCCCACGTACGGGTCCGAGGAGGTCTTGACCACCTCGGCGGCGAGCGGGCCCTCCGGGTCGCAGCCCAGGCTCGTCCGCGGGGAGCCGTCGGGGCCGGTCACGGCGGGTGCCTCGCGCTCCGCGGGGGTGGGGAAGCCGCCGGTGATCAGCTCCAGCAGCTCGACGGTGCCCAGCCCCTGCTTGGCGCCGTCGGTGGCCGGGGCGGCGGCCAGGACCGGGTGGAAGGAGCCCCGGGCGACCGCGGTCTCCAGATCGCCGATGAGCGTCTTGACGTCGATCTCCTCGCCGGCGAGGTAGCGGTCCATGAGGGACTCGTCCTCGCTCTCGGCGATGATCCCCTCGATGAGGCGGTTGCGGGCCGCCTCGATCAGCGGGAGCTCGTCGTCGGTGGGGGCGCGCTCGGTGCGGGTGCCGGAGGAGTAGTCGAAGACGCGCTGGGTCAGCAGGCCGATCAGGCCCTCGACCGGTGCGTGGCCGTCGGCGCCTGGGGTGCCGTACAGGGGAAGATAGAGGGGGAGGACCGCGTCCGGGTCCTCGCCGCCGAGGGTGACCGCGCAGCGCCGGGTCATCTCGTCGAAGTCGGCGCGGGCGGCTTCCAGGTGGGTGACGACCAAGGCGCGCGGCATACCGACGGCCGCGCACTCGTCCCAGACCATCCGGGTCGCGCCGGCCACCCCGTCGGCGGCCGAGACGACGAAGAGGGCCGCGTCCGCCGCGCGCAGACCGGCCCTGAGTTCCCCGACAAAATCGGCGTATCCGGGGGTGTCCAACAGATTGATCTTGATTCCGCCCCAGTCGACCGGGACGAGGGAGAGCTGGACCGAGCGCTGCTGCCGGTGTTCTATCTCGTCGTAGTCGGAGAGGCAGCCGCCGTCCTCGACCCGGCCCGCCCGGTTGACCGCGCCGGACGCCAGCGCGAGCGCCTCGACCAGGGTGGTCTTTCCGGAGCCGCTGTGGCCGACCAGCACCACGTTGCGCAGGGCGGCGGGCCGGTCGGCCGCCGGTGCCCTTCCGGCGGCTCCTGGGTGTGTACTCGACTTCTCGCTCATGTGTCTCGCCTCCAGGTCGACACTTTGCGGTGATTCGAGCTTTCCACCGGGTTCAGGATGCGTCCATACGTGGCGCACGGGGCCGGTGTCCCTAGGAGTGCTCTCGGCCACCGGACGGGCCTGGTGGGCGCGCCCGACGGCGTGCGGTGACCGGCCCGAGCCCCGGCGTGCACCCCGCGCCGCGATGCGTTCGCGGAGCCCCGCAGCGTCCTGGCTACGATGGGCCAGCCGGTGGCCCCTTGACCGCGCGGCCCGTAACAACTTTCGGGAAGGTCATGCTGAACAAGTACGCGCGTGCGTTCTTCACGCGTGTTCTCACTCCGTTCGCCGCCCTGCTCATCCGCCTCGGGGTCAGTCCGGACGCGGTCACCGTCGTCGGGACCGGCGGCGTGGTGGCCGGCGCCCTGATCTTCTACCCCCAGGGTGAGTTCTTCTGGGGCACGATCGTGATCACGCTGTTCGTCTTCTCCGACCTGGTCGACGGGAACATGGCGCGGCAACTGGGCCGGTCCAGCCGGTGGGGCGCCTTCCTGGACTCCACGCTCGACCGGGTCGCGGACTCCGCGATCTTCGGCGGGCTGGCGCTCTGGTACGCCGGACGCGGTGACAGCCTCGCGCTCTGCGCGGTCGCCATCTTCTGCCTCGCCAGCGGCCAGGTCGTCTCGTACACCAAGGCGCGCGGTGAGGCCATCGGGCTGCCGGTGGACGTCAACGGGCTGGTGGAGCGCGCCGAGCGGCTGGTGATCTCGCTGGTCGCCTGCGGGCTGTCCGGGCTGCACAAGTTCGGCGTGCCGGGCGTCGAGGTCCTGCTGCCGATCGCCCTGTGGGCGGTCGCGGCGGGCAGCGCCGTCACCCTCGGCCAGCGCGTGGTGACGGTACGCCGGGAGTCGGCCGAGGCCGACGCGCTCACTCAAGGGGGGAACCGCTGATGGGACGCGGACCGCTGATCGACAGCGAGAAGCTGGCGGACGGGCTCTACGGCCTGGGCTGGAGCACCGTCAAGCGGCTGCCCGAGGGCGTCGCGGTGCAGCTCGGGCGGCAGCTCGCCGACGTGACCTGGCGGCGCCGCGGCAAGGGCATCGAGCGCCTGGAAGCCAACCTCGCCCGGGTCGTGCCGGACGCCTCGGCGCAGCGCCTGGCCGCGCTCTCCCGGGCCGGGATGCGCTCGTACATGCGGTACTGGATGGAGTCCTTCCGGCTGCCGGCGTGGAGCCCGGAGCGGATAAGGGCCGGTTTCGACCCCGAGGACGTGCACCACCTGGAGGAGGCCCTCAAGAGCGACCGCGGGGTCGTCCTGGCGCTGCCCCACATGGGCAACTACGACCTGGCCGGCGCCTGGGTCACCACCAAGCTCGGCGTCCCGTTCACCACCGTCGCCCAGCGCCTCAAGCCGGAGTCCCTCTACGACCGGTTCGTCGCCTACCGCGAGGGCCTGGGCATGGAGGTGCTGCCGCACACCGGCGGCTCCGCGTTCGGCACGCTGGCCCGGCGGCTGCGCGCCGGCGGCCTGGTCTGCCTGGTCGCCGACCGCGACCTGTCCAGCTCCGGGATACCGGTGAAGTTCTTCGGCGAGGAGGCGAAGATGCCCGCCGGGCCCGCGATGCTCGCCCTCCAGACCGGCGCGATGCTGCTGCCGGTCACCCTCTGGTACGACGACAGCCCCATCATGCGCGGCCGGGTCCACCCGGAGATCGAGGTGCCCCAGACCGGCACCCGCGCCGAGAAGGCCGCCCACATGACGCAACAGCTCGCCGACGCCTTCGCCTCCGGCATCGCCGGCCACCCCGAGGACTGGCACATGCTCCAGCGCCTGTGGCTGGCCGACCTGGAGCCGCGCGGCGGGACCCCCGGAACGGAGCCCGCGTGAAGATCGGCATCGTCTGCCCGTACTCCTGGGACGTCCCGGGCGGCGTCCAGTTCCACATCCGCGACCTGGCCGAGCACCTGATCCGCCGCGGCCACGAGGTCTCCGTCCTGGCCCCCGCCGACGACGAGACGCCGCTGCCCCCCTACGTCGTCCCGGCCGGCCGCGCCGTGCCCGTGCCCTACAACGGCTCGGTCGCCCGGCTGAACTTCGGCTTCCTCTCCGCCGCCCGGGTCCGCCGCTGGCTCCAGAACGGCGCCTTCGACGTCATCCACATCCACGAGCCGGCCTCGCCCTCGCTCGGCCTGCTCGCCTGCTGGGCGGCGCAGGGCCCGATCGTGGCGACCTTCCACACCTCCAACCCGCGCTCCCGCGCCATGATCGCCGCGTACCCGATCCTCCAGCCCGCGCTGGAGAAGATCAGCGCCCGGATCGCGGTCAGCGAGTACGCCCGCCGCACCCTGGTCGAGCACCTCGGCGGCGACGCCGTGGTCATCCCCAACGGCGTCGACGTCGACTTCTTCGCACGGGCCGAGCCGCGCCCGGAGTGGCAGGGCCGCACCATCGGCTTCATCGGCCGGATCGACGAGCCCCGCAAGGGCCTGCCGGTCGTGATGAAGGCGCTGCCCGCGATCCTCGCCGCGATCCCCGACGCCCGGCTCCTGGTCGCCGGCCGCGGCGACGAGGACGAGGCGGTCGCGGGGCTGCCCGCCGAACTCCGCTCCCGGGTCGAGTTCCTCGGCATGGTCTCCGACGAGGACAAGGCGCGCCTGCTGCGCAGCGTGGACGTCTACGTCGCGCCCAACACCGGCGGCGAGTCCTTCGGCATCATCCTCGTGGAGGCGATGTCCGCCGGCGCCCCCGTACTGGCCAGCGACCTCGACGCGTTCGCCCAGGTCCTCGACCAGGGCGAGGCCGGCGAACTCTTCGCCAACGAGGACGCCGACGCGCTGGCCGCCGCCGCGATCCGACTCCTGAACCACCCCGAACGCCTGGCCGAGCTCCGGGCCCGCGGCAGCAAGCACGTCCGCCGCTTCGACTGGACGACCGTCGGCGCGGACATCCTCGCCGTCTACGAGACGGTGGCGGCCGGCGCGTCGGCGGTGGCGGCGGATTAGTTCTCCTCCCCACGTTGCGCCTGCGGCGCGGGTCCGCTGCGGTGCCGCTGCGCGGGGCTTGTCGGGTGTGGTGCCTGTCCGCTGCGCGGGGCTGTTGGGTGCGGTGCCGGGTCTGTGGGGCGGTAGGGGTGTGCCGGACTGCTTCGCTTTACGTCCGGCACACC